>NZ_JAMOIE010000114.1 GCF_024448935.1 Stutzerimonas stutzeri | reverse complement strand
GGGCTACGCTTCACAGGCACAAGCACACGTCACGGCACCAGAGAATAATTCTCGATCGCCGCGGAGAATCGGCCATGGCCAGACCGTTACCTTCACCCAGATGCACTTTTTGCATTGCGTTCCCGGTCACCTACGCCTTGACCGGCAGCGCAGCAGCCGGTGGCCTGGTTGCCGCTGTCGAGCCCCTGTGCAGCTCGGTGGGCGTTTACTTTTAGGAGAAGGTCTGGCAGCGTCCGGACAAGCGTCAGGCTGCCGAGAAGCGCATTCCCTCACGCCTGGCTGCATCACCCGGCGTAAGCGCTACCGCTCTCATCCAGCGCTACAGCTGCAATCCCACGAAGCATCTGTGCCGTTAAGAAGCGTCTTGGCAGGCTTGTGCAATGACTTCAATGCAAACGTTTGTGCTTGCCGAGCGGTGACCCATGGGTTATCAATCCACAGCTGCCATTTCGCGACCGGCTTTTTGCTATCGTCGCTCAAAAACGGCGCAACCTGCCGGCTTAATGGTGGTCAATGCTCAGCGAAACGACATAGCGCAGGCAATTCCAGGCATCATCTGAGCATGAAAATGCACGATCATCATGAATCGGGCCAAACTCGCTGCCGACACGCCAGCCGCAGTCCCGGTCATGCTCGAGAGCACCGAACGGACCGCGGCCTCGCCGCCGACACCTGAAACTGAATATGAACCAGCCAAACCCCCACCGTAGTCACCGGAGATCACCTCATATGCGATTGCTGCTGTGCCTGAGCGCACTGCTTGCACTGGTCGTTACGCCTGCCCACGCGGCAGATATCAGCGTCGAGCAGTATGGCTATCCCTTGAGCAACCCATTCGAGGCGACGATAGCCACCACACCGGCGCCGTTCCGCGCCAACTTGCCTGAAGACGACGACATTGATCAGGCGGACTACAGCCTGCGGTTACGTCCCGAACGGGAATTCACCCTGCCTGATAACTTCTGGGCGGTAAAACGGCTCACATACCGCCTAGCAAAACAGCCTGGTCCAGCGCCGCTGATGTTCATCATCTCTGGCACGGGTGCGAGCTACTCAGCCGGCAAGACCGAGTCGCTGAAACGGTTGTTCTACGGGGCCGGCTATCACGTGGTGCAACTGTCCTCCCCCACCAGCTTCGACTTCATCGCCGCCGCGTCGCGCTACGCCACGCCGGGCTACAGCCCGGCTGACGCCAAGGATCTCTATCGGGTAATGCAAGCCGTTCGCGCGCAGCAACATGAACTGCCGGTCACTGAATACAACCTGGTCGGTTATAGCCTCGGCGCGCTCAACGCGGCATTCGTCAGCAAGCTCGACGAGACGCGACAGAGTTTCAACTTCAAGCGCGTGCTGATGATCAACCCCCCGGTGAACCTCTTCACCTCGATCAGCAACCTCGACAAGCTGGTACAGACACAGGTCGACGCCATCGACAGCACCACTACCTTTTACGAAGTCATCCTGGAAAAGCTCAGTCGGTACTACCAACAGCGAGGCACGATCAACCTGGACGAGGCGATGCTTTTCGATTTCCAGCGATCGGCACTGCGACTTACCGACGAGCAGATGGCCATGTTGATCGGCTCGTCATTCCGCTTCTCGGCGGCCGATATTGCCTTCACGTCCGACCTGATCAACCGCCGCGGCCTGATCGTGCCACCGAAATACCCAATCGATGAAGGCACCAGCCTGGAGCCGTTCTTCCGCCGCGCGCTGCTCTGCGATTTCGAATGCTATATCACCGAGCAGCTGATTCCCATGTGGCGCGCGCAGCACGACGGCGGCAGCATGGTGCAACTGGTGCAACAGGTGAGCCTGTATGCCCTCGAGGATTACATGCGCAACAGTTCGAAAATCGGCGTCATGCATAATGCCGACGACATCATTCTCGGCGCTGGAGATCTGGGGTTCCTGCGCCGCACCTTCGGTGAACGCATGACGCTTTACCCTCGCGGTGGCCATTGCGGCAACCTCATCTACCGGGTCAACGCCCACGATATGCTGGAGTTTTTCCGTGGCTAAACGCGCTTTGCTTGCCGTCATGCTGCTAATCAGCAGCATGGCCCGTGCCCAGACGGGGACTGTCGATGAGGATGGTTTCACCCATCCGCTGCGTGATCTGGAGTTCAACCCCGGTCTCGACCAGCGCGAATTTGAACGCGCCACCTTCGACGCGTTGGATATTTATGACCCCTGGGAGTCGCTGAACCGGCGCATGTACTACTTCAACTACCGCCTGGATCAGTTTGTGATGCTGCCTGCCGTCCGCGGGTACCGCTATGTCACCCCCAGGATCGTCAGGACCGGCGTCAGCAACTTCTTCGATAACCTCGGCGAAATCCCGACGCTTTTTAACAGCATCGCGCAACTTAAGGGCGAGCGGGCCATGACCACGACTGCGCGGCTGCTGTTCAACACCATTCTCGGCGTCGGTGGCGTTTGGGACCCTGCCACGCGTATGGGCTTGTCCCGCTACCATGAGGATTTCGGCCAAACCCTTGGCTTCTATGGCGTGCCTCACGGCCCGTATCTCATCCTGCCCGCACTGGGCCCGTCGAACCTGCGGGACACCGCTGGCCAGGCAGCGGATTTTGGCGTTGAGCGACAGGTCGACTACTTCAGCTATGCCGAAGCCAGCGGTGGTGAGTTCGGCCTCACCGCGCTGCGATTGATCGATATCCGTCACACGACGCCCCTGCGCTACGGCCAACTCAATTCGCCGTTCGAATACGAGAAGGTCCGCTACGTCTACACCCGCGCGCGGGAGTTTCAGATCGAGGAATGACCGGCTGAATCGATGTGTTTGATGGCGAGCTGGCGAGCTGATGGTGGGTGGGCGACGCCTTGCAAAAAGACCAGCTCGCCCGGCTCTCCAAACAGGGTGAACCGGCGCTGCGTGGTTTCCGCGACGACGTCTTTACAGACTGACCGGCTTCGTCGGGCGCTCGCGGTACAGACTCGACTCGCCCTCCGGTCGGGTCTTGAAGCGCCGGTGGGCCCACAGGTATTGCTCAGGGTGCTGCCTGACCGCGTCTTCGATCCACTCGTTGATACGGCGACAATCAGCCTCCACGCTTTCGCCGGGAAACTCATCCAATGGCGGATGCACCACCAGGCTGTAGCCTTTTCCTGCAGGCAGGCGTTCCAGCGTGTAAGGAATCACCCTGGCCCGCCCCAGGCGTGCGAACTTGGTCGTTGCGGTCACGGTTGCCGCCTGAATACCGAACCAGGGTACGAAGATGCTCTGCTTTCGGCCGTAATCCTGGTCTGGCGCATACCAGATGGCCCGGCCCGCACGCAGAACCTTGAGCATGGTACGCACATCTTCACGCTCTATCGCTGTTGCATCCAGGTTGTGCCGCTCCCGGCCACGCCGCTGCACGTAATCGAACACTGGATTCTTGTGCTCACGGTACATTCCATCGATGGTCTGCCACCGACCGAGCAGCGCTGCGCCGATTTCCAACGTGGTGAAGTGCAGCGCCATCAGGATCACGCCCTGACCTTCCGCCTGCGCCTGCTGCAGATGCTCAAGCCCTTGGATTTGCGCCAGTCGCTGCAAACGCGACTTGGGCCACCACCAGCTCATGGCCATTTCGAAGAAGGCAATCCCGGTGGAGACAAAGTTCTCGCGCAGCAGTCGTTCACGCTCCTTTTCGCTCAACTCGGGAAAGCACAGCTGCAGGTTGCGCCGGGCGATCTCCCGTCTCGAGCGGACAACCCGATACATGACTGCGCCCAGTCCACGCCCCAGCAACAGCAGAATCCGGTAGGGCAATTGCGCCACCAGCCACAGTAGACCAAGGCCAAGCCAGAGCAACCAGAAACGCGGATGAAGAAATGATGCGCGAAAACGAGGACGATCCATTGGCAGTCCGAACCGATAAAAGCGCGCATTCTAGCGATAAATCACCCGCCGCTGCGCCAGCGTTGCGATGCACGGCACCCGTCCGATAGTGTGGGCGAGACTTGCAGGCGGCAGTTCGCCCCGCTATAAGTCCTCGCCATTTACCGCAGCAGGCAGACCATGAGCCAAGCCGATCTTACCGACCAAGCCCCCATATTCCAGCTCAAGGGCAGCATGCTCGCCATTACCGTGCTGGAGCTGACACAGAACGACCTGCAGCGTCTGGATCAGCAGCTCGCCGTCAAGGTCGAACAGGCCCCGGACTTTTTCAATAACACGCCGCTGGTGCTGGCGCTGGACAAGCTTCCCAGCGATTGCAACCTCGACCTGCCTGCCCTTATAGCGCTCTGCCGAAAGCATGGCCTGCGTACCCTTGCGTTGCGTTCAGGCGACCGGCAAATCGTCGACGCCGCCGGCCGGCTCGATTTGCCCGTGCTACCGCCGTCGGGCGCTCGTGAACGCAAGCTTGACGTCACCAGCAAGGCCCCAAGCGAACCCGCCAAACCGGCAGAGCCCGCCTACCGCCCCACCCGCGTGATCTCCACCCCTATCCGCGGCGGCCAGCAGGTCTATGCCCAGGGTGGCGATCTGATCGTGCTGGCCGCGGTGAGCCCCGGCGCGGAACTTCTTGCCGATGGGAACATCCATGTGTACGGCCCGCTGCGCGGGCGTGCGCTGGCAGGCATCAAGGGCGACGCCAACGCACGTATCTTCTGTCAGCAGCTGGCTGCTGAAATGGTCTCGATTGCCGGGCATTACAAGGTCGCCGAAGACCTTAGACGCGACCCTTTGTGGGCTGAAGCCGTGCAAATGAAGCTATTCGGCGACGTGTTGAACATCACCCGCCTTTAACGGATACTGCCGCGAATTTTCAAGTACCAAAACGGGCGTACTGTAAGCCGACTCGGCTACGGTCCCGACTTCATATTTAGGGTGAATCACCTTGGCCAAGATCCTCGTAGTCACTTCCGGCAAGGGTGGCGTCGGTAAAACCACTTCCAGCGCCGCCATCGGTACCGGCCTCGCCTTGCGCGGCCACAAGACCGTCATCGTCGACTTCGACGTCGGTCTGCGTAACCTGGACCTGATCATGGGCTGCGAGCGCCGCGTGGTGTATGACTTCGTCAATGTCATTCAGGGCGATGCCACCCTGACCCAGGCACTGATCAAGGACAAGCGGCTCGAAAACCTCTACGTCCTCGCGGCCAGCCAGACCCGCGACAAGGATGCGCTGACGCTTGAAGGCGTCGGAAAAGTCATCGACGAATTGGGCAAGGCCTTCGAGTTCGTCATCTGCGACTCCCCGGCCGGTATCGAGAAAGGCGCGCACCTGGCCATGTATTTCGCCGACGAGGCCATCGTCGTAACCAACCCGGAAGTCTCCTCGGTTCGCGACTCGGATCGCATGCTGGGCCTGCTGGCGAGCAAATCCCGCCGCGCCGAAAACGGCGATGAGCCGATCAGGGAACATCTGCTGTTGACCCGCTACAACCCCGAGCGGGTGGTCAAGGGCGAAATGCTCGGTGTCGAGGACGTCGAGGAAATTCTGTCGATTCGTCTGCTCGGCGTCATCCCGGAATCCCAAGCCGTACTTAAAGCCTCCAACCAGGGCGTGCCGGTCATCCTCGATGACCAGAGCGACGCCGGCCAGGCCTACAGCGACGCGGTGGACCGCCTGCTGGGCAAGGAAGTGAACCATCGCTTCCTCGACGTGAAGAAGCAGGGCTTCCTGCAACGCTTGTTTGGAGGCCGCGAATGAACCTTCTCGACCTCTTTCGTGAACGCAAGAAGAAGGAAACGCCCGCCAACATCGCCAAGGAACGCCTGCAGATCATCGTCGCCCACGAGCGCGGCCAGCGCACCCAGCCGGACTACCTGCCGGCACTGCAGAAAGAGTTGGTCGAGGTGATCCGCAAGTACGTCAACATCGACAGCGATCAGGTTCAGGTCGCCCTGGAAGATCAGGGAAGCTGTTCGATCCTCGAGCTGAATATCACCTTGCCGGATCGCTGAAAATCAGCGCTGGATCTGCTGTGCGTCGGCCCTGCGGCGTTAAAAAACAGGCTTGGAATGCTCATTTAGGCCACTAAACTCCGCCTCCTCGCCTGTTTTTGCCTTGCATGGCTCTAGCTCGCAAGATCCAGAGCAGATTTTATAAGTAAACGCCTCTGACGAACGGCGGCTCAAGAGCCGCCGTTTCCGTTCACGGAATTCGTAAATGCCTCTGAGCAACATCCAGATCGTCCACCAGGACACCGCCCTGCTGGTCATCAACAAGCCTACCCTGCTGCTGTCCGTGCCCGGTCGCGCGGAAGACAACAAGGACTGTCTGGTCACCCGACTACAGGAAAACGGCTACCCCGAGGCGCGCATCGTTCACCGCCTGGACTGGGAAACCTCCGGCCTGATCGTGTTGGCGCGTGACGCGGACAGCCACCGCGAATTGTCGCGCCAGTTCCACGACCGCGAGACAGAAAAAGCGTACACCGCCTTATGCTGGGGCGAGCCCGAACAGGACAGCGGAAGCATTGAATTGCCGCTGCGCTACGACCCGCCGACCAAACCGCGACATGTGGTCGATTATGAGTTGGGCAAGCATGCGCTAACGTATTGGCGAGTTCTGGAACGCTGCGGTGATTACAGCCGGGTCGAACTCACCCCGATCACCGGCCGCTCCCATCAGCTGCGTGTCCACATGCTCTCGATCGGCCATCCCCTCCTGGGTGACCGCCTCTATGCGCACGAACGGGCGCTCACCGCGCATGACCGGCTCTGCCTGCACGCCAGCATGCTTGCCCTGACCCATCCTCACACTGGCGAACGTATACGCTTCGATTGTCGGGCGCCGTTCTAGAAGCAGCCACACGCTTCAAGCCTCAAGCCTCAAGCCTCAAGCCTCAAGCCTCAAGTTTCAAGCAAAGCGTTGGTGTCTTGCAGCTTATGGCTTGTAGCTTGCTGCTTATGACTTGTAGCTTATGGCTCAGGCTTATTCCGCGATAAACTTCGAGGCATTGCCGTCCGGAGCCAACCATGCACGAAGAACTCAACCAGGGTCTGATCGATTACCTCAGGGCCTCCCCTACCCCCTTTCATGCCACTGCCAGCCTTGCCCAGGCCCTGCAGGCCGCTGGCTACAAGCCCCTGGATGAAAGCGAGACTTGGCACACCGAACCGTGTGGTCGCTACTACGTCACCCGTAACGACTCGGCGATCGTCGCTTTCCAGCTGGGTAGCCATTCGGTCATCGAACAGGGCATGCGCCTGGTCGGTGCGCACACCGACAGCCCCTGCCTGCGCGTCAAGCCGCAGCCCGAACTGCAACGCCAGGGCTTCTGGCAGCTTGGCGTAGAAGTCTACGGCGGCGCGCTGCTTGCTCCGTGGTTCGACCGCGACTTGTCCCTGGCTGGACGCGTGACCTATAGCCGCGACGGTCGAATCGAAAGCCAGCTCATCGACTTCAAGCTGCCCATCGCGGTGATTCCAAGCCTTGCGATCCACCTCAACCGGGAAGCCAATCAGGGCTGGACAATCAACCCACAGAACGAACTGCCACCGATCCTGGCGCAGATCGCCAGCGAAGACAGCCCAGATTTCAGGGCGCTGCTGGCGGACCAACTCAGCCGGGAGCATGGCCTGGTTGCCGATGTCGTACTCGATTTCGAGCTGAGTTTCTACGATACCCAGAGCGCTGCCGTGATCGGTCTGAATGGCGACTTTATCGCCGGAGCCCGCCTGGATAACCTGCTGTCGTGCTACGCGGGCCTACAGGCCCTATTGCGTGCGGGCACTGAGGAAACCTGTGTGCTGGTCTGCACCGATCATGAAGAAGTCGGTTCTACGTCGATGTGTGGTGCGGACGGGCCGTTTCTCGAGCAGGTGTTGCGCCGCGTATTGCCTGAAGGCGAATCCTTCCAGCGCAGCATCAACCGCTCACTGATGATCTCGGCCGATAATGCTCACGCGGTGCATCCTAATTACAGCGACAAGCATGACGGCAACCATGGCCCGAAACTCAACGCCGGGCCGGTGATCAAGGTCAACAGCAACCAGCGATACGCCACGAGTAGCGAAACCGCCGGCTTCTTCCGCCATCTCTGCCTGGAAAACGAAGTCTCGGTGCAGAGCTTCGTCACCCGCAGCGACATGGGCTGCGGCTCGACCATCGGCCCAATCACCGCCAGCCAGCTGGGCGTGCGCACGGTGGATATCGGCTTGCCGACCTTTGCTATGCACTCGATCCGCGAGCTGGCCGGCAGCCAGGACCTGGCACAGCTGGTGAAGGTCCTCAGCGCATTCTATTCGAGCGCCGAGCTGCCTTGACACCGGGTCCCCAGGCGCATCCGCCTGGATTGTCTAGGCCAGACTGTCGTCGATAACCAACGCAACCTTCCCGGCCACCTGGTTGCTTGCCAGCGCAGCAAATGCCGCTTCCACGTCCCGCGCCGGGAAACTGCGTTCCAATCGCGGCGAAAGAGTCTGGTCGGCGAACAGCGGCCAGATTCTCTTCTGCATGTCAGCCAGCAAATCGGCCTTGTCATCAGCCGCGCGGCTACGCAACGTCGACCCGATCAGCTGGATTCGTTTAGCCAACAGCAACCCCAGATCAACCTCGGCTTTGCGTCCGCCCATCAGGCCAATCATTACCCAACGTCCATCCGTCGCCAGGAGCTGGGTGTTGAGCGCGACATACTTCGCACCAACCGGATCGAGAATCAAATCAAAGGGCCCGCAATCGCGCAGCGCTTGCAGTGACTCACCCCGGAGCGCGCCGCCCTGGGCACCCAGCGACTCGCAATAGGCCAGACGATCGGCCGAACCGACGCTGACCCAGCATGGGTTGCCAAAGGCTTTGCACAACTGGATGGCAGCCGACCCCACACCACCGGCACCGGCGTGCAAGAGCACCTTCTCGCCGGCCTGCAGCACACCCAGGCGGAACAGATTCAACCATGCCGTGGCATATACCTCGGGAATAACCGCCGCCTCCGTCAATGACAGGCCTTGCGGTACCGGAAGAACATGGCGGCTATCGACCACCACCTCCTCGGCCATGCCACCACCCGCCAAAAGAGCACATACTCGGTCACCGACTTGGCAGGAAGCGCCAGCCCCAACCTCGCTGACCACTCCGGAGCATTCCAGACCCAGGATATCGGTCACGCCGGGTGGCGGCGGATAGTGCCCCGCACGTTGCAGCAAATCGGCACGGTTCAGCCCTGCAGCCGCCACTTGAATCCTGACCTCTCCATCGCCGCACTTCGCCGCGGTACGCTCCACCCACGCCACCTGTCCCTCGACGCCTTGCAATGCCTTCATGCTGCCTCCATAGTGGTTCATACCTGTGCCCGCTAAACAGTGACTCCGGCAGTGCAGGCCGCTGAATGAGTTCTGCCAAGGCCGCATAGCGATACGCCCGTCTAAAACCGCGGGTTGCCTTTTCGGTATCCCCGGTGCAGCGAACCGCTCTTCCCCTTGGTGAGCTCTGAATCGCGGCGTGCCAGCCGCCAGATACCATCGGGCTGTGTTTTCCCCGCCGGGCGGATTCCGTCCCGGCGCCTGATTTGATGGCCTAATATGCGTTATTACTCAGCCTCGCGTCGCTCCTTCGATATGAAACGCTCATTGACCGCAGGCTTTCTGGCCCTGCTGGTTGGCCTTCAGGCCACTGCCACCCTGGCCAAACCTGCCGACTCAAGAACATGGGACTACCTGCAGCCTAACCGTGACCAGGTGATAGCCAGCCTCAACATAGTTGAGCTGCTCAAGCGTCATCATTACAACAAGCCCCCGCTGAACGACGCCCGCTCGGCGAAGATCTTCGATGGCTACCTCGAGATGCTCGACCCTTCGCGCAGCTATTTCACTGCAGAGGACGTTGCCGAATTCGAAGCCTGGCGCGACCAGTTCGATGACTTCCTGAAGAATGGCAACCTTGAACCTGGGTTCATCATCTATAAGGTGCATCTGGAGCGACTGCAGAGCCGGCTGCAATATGCGCTGAGCCTGCTCGAGCAAGGCGTCGACAGTTTTGACTTCACCCTTGACGAGGAGTTGTTGGTCGATCGCGAAAATGCAGCGCGTCCCGAGAACGAACAGGAACTGGATGACCTCTGGCGCAAGCGTGTCAAGGATGAGGTGCTGCGGTTGAAGATCGCAGGCAAGGAACCCAAGGCCATCGAGGAATTGCTCACCAAGCGCTACAAGAATCAGCTGTCGCGCCTCGACCAGACTCGTGGCGAAGATGTGTTCCAGACCTACATCAATGCCTTCGCGCAGTCCTACGATCCGCACACCCAGTATCTGTCTCCCGACAATGCGGAAAACTTCGACATCAACATGAGCCTTTCTTTGGAAGGGATCGGGGCTGTCCTGCAAAGCGACAACGAGCACGTGAAGGTGGTGCGCCTGGTCCCGGCCGGCCCAGCCGAGAAGAGCAAGCAGATCGCGCCTGCCGACAAGATCATCGGCGTTGGTCAGAGCAAGGAAGAGATCGTCGATGTGATCGGCTGGCGTCTCGACGAGGTGGTCAAATTGATTCGCGGCCCAAAAGGATCAGTTGTCCGACTCGAAGTCATCCCTGCGAGCAACGCGCCAAACGACCAGAGCAGCAAAATCGTCGCAATCACCCGCGAAGCGGTCAAGCTTGAGGAGCAGGCGGCGAAAAAGTCGGTGCTTGAACTCAATCAGGACGGTCGTGACTACAAGCTCGGGGTCATCGAACTTCCGGCGTTCTATCTCGATTTCAAGGCCCTGCGCGCCGGCGACAAGGACTACAAGAGCACGACCCGAGACGTGAAAAAACTGCTCACGGAACTGGAGAAGGAAAACGTCGATGGAGTCGTCATTGACTTGCGTAACAATGGCGGCGGTTCCCTTCAGGAAGCCACTGAGCTGACCGGTCTGTTCATCGATCAAGGCCCTACGGTCCTGGTCCGCAACAGTGATGGCCGCGTCGACGTTCTGGCTGACGAGCAGCCAGGCGCGTTTTATAAGGGCCCGCTGGCTGTGCTGGTTAACCGACTGTCCGCATCGGCCTCGGAGATCTTCGCCGGCGCCATGCAGGATTACCACCGGGCTCTGATTGTCGGCGGACAGACCTTCGGCAAAGGCACCGTACAAACGGTCCAACCGCTTAATCATGGCGAACTCAAGCTGACACTCGCCAAGTTCTACCGAGTCTCCGGGCAAAGCACTCAGCATCAGGGTGTCATCCCGGACATCTCCTACCCTGCCGAAGTCGATACCAAGGAAATTGGCGAAAGCGCCCTGCCTGAAGCGATGCCATGGGACAGCATTCGCGCAGCGGTCAGCCCGGAGATGAATCCGTTCAAGCCGTTCCTCGCCGAACTCAAGGCTCGTCATGAAAAACGGACCAATGAGCACCCGGACTTCGTATTCACCCGCGATCGCCTTGCGCTGACCCAGGAGCTTACTCACGAGACGACCATCAGTCTCAATGAGGAAAAGCGCCGGGCGCAGCAGGAGCGGATCGAGAAGCGTCAGCTGACACTGGAAAACACCTTGCGCCAGGCCAAGGGTGAGGAGCCCCTGGCCAAGCTCGCAAAAGAAGATGAGACGACACCGCACGTTGAAGATAAAAAAATCAAACCCGAGGACGATGCCTATCTGTCGGAAAGCGGCAGAATTCTGCTGGATTACCTGGGCTTGCAGGAGGCGATGGCTAAGAACCAGCCTGTCGAGCGCTGAGCAGCAGATGTAACCAAAATGACATCATAGTGTCGTGAAATGCGAAGGGCCGCCATTGTGCGGCCCTTCGCATTTCATCGCCGCACGAGACCATCATGACCGTTACCGAGCAGTTGAGCACGTTGGATTCCATCCTTGCTCACGGCAGCGTTACCAGCCTGTTCCAGCCTATCGTGTCGCTTTCCGAACGACTCATCCTCGGCTACGAAGCGCTGACACGCGGCCCTTCGAACACCTCGCTACACTCCCCTATCAACCTGCTCACAGCGGCTCGACATGCCGGCCGACTCAACGAGCTGGAAATGACCTGTCGCGAGAATGCCTGTCGTCGCTACAGCCAGCAGCAGCTGCAGAGCAAACTGTTCCTCAATGTGTCGCCGGAAACGCTGTTGGATGCTAAGCACAAGCCGGCCCGCACTCTAGCGTTACTGCAGCAATACGGCATCTCTGCCGACAAGGTCGTGATCGAACTTACGGAGCAAACGCCCACCGACGATTTCGGGCTGCTTCGTGCCGCCTTGCATCACTACCGTGACATGGGCTTCTCCACCGCTCTGGACGACCTCGGTGCCGGCTATTCCAGCCTGCGCATGTGGTCGGAGCTGCGCCCCGATTACGTCAAGATTGACCGCTACTTCATAGACGGTCTTCACCGCGACGCCGTAAAGCGCGAGTTTGTCGAATCGATCCTGAAGATTGCCAGGGCGTCACAGGCTCAGGTCATCGCGGAAGGCATCGAGCTGAGTGAAGAACTGCATGTCCTTTCCGACATGGGCATCGACCTGGTTCAGGGCTACCTCTTGGGGCGACCTGAGGAGGCCCCAAGCGCCAGCGCAGGCCTCTCTCTGCCCGATTTTGAAAATCATGGCAAGCCACTAGCGGACGACCACCCAGCTTGGACACGCTGGCATTAAAGCAAAGCATGCTCCTTCCCTTACGTCCGGACAGCCTGTTGCAACTGCTCCATGACAGGCAAATTTGAACGTCGCAGGGCGACACGCAAGCGGTCTCCAACGTAAGTACAGCTGCTGACCGGCGATCGGTCACAGCAGCGCCTCCACCGACGATGGATGATCTCGTCGAGGCCAGCAGCAGTGGAGGACACATCGGGGCGACGGCATTTTATTTCACCGTTATCGGCCCATAAAGCGGGCCCGATCAATCCTGATCGCGATCGCCCAATGTCCGGCGCGGGCGATGCTCCATATTGGTATCCGTGTCGCCATGATTGGATTGCTCGTAAGCCTGCTGCGTTCGCTGGTCGGGTACTTTGCGATCCTTATCGGACTGTTCCGGTAGTCGCTCGATACCCGCACCGGTGCCCATAGACCCATTACCCAGGGTTCGATCGACCGAGCCCGAGTTCTGCGCCAGCTGAACGGTGCCTGGCCTTGTGACGCCGGCCGGTGCCGTGGCTGCAGCTGTAGCTGCAAGTGCCGCTACCAGTGCGATAGGCAGATAGCTCCGCATAACCTTCTCCTCTATTCGAGTCGCTCCCAGCCGTTTAGGCAGCCGCCTGCCGGCATAGGTCCGCGTTGCCGACAGATGGCAAGCGGAACCGTTGTTTGCTTATCGCGGTCCACTGTATCGAGAGCAGATGATGTCTAGTTAGAAAGGAATCCAACGATGATCACACCGCCACTGGTAATTTTTCTGATAGTGGTTGGCTGGAGTGCCGCCGCCCTGGCGATGCTTTGGGGCATGCTGCGAATCGCGCGTCACCATCACAAAGCGTCCCCTAGCGCACGACCGGCTCGACACCAGCCCCCCTCCGCCAAGCCCCACGCCGCGCATGTTTCGCTGACTGCCTGACGAAAGATTGTCCGTTTGGGCAATAAAACCGTGACAGATCCACCGAAAGATA
>NZ_JAMOIE010000113.1 GCF_024448935.1 Stutzerimonas stutzeri | reverse complement strand
CTGGACAGAGTTTTGCTCGGACTTCCCTGCGTCACAAGCGCTTTCTGCTTTTTCTTGAAGCTTGAAGCTTGAGAGCCTGCCGCCGCTTTTTTGTCCAGCCTTACTGCCTCCAGCGCTGTTATCGTCGTTACGCTTTGATCGCATCCCTCGGCAGCAACAACCCCAACGGCAGACTCACCCGCGCCTCGAGCCCGCCGCCTTCGCGGTTGCGTAACTCGATCACACCACCATGTTGCGAAGCGATCCGCTTGACGATCGCCAGCCCCAGCCCGGCACCCTGCCCGCCACGTGCCCTGTCGCCGCGGATGAACGGATTGAATATTTCGCCGAGCTCCCGCGGATCGATGCCCGCGCCCCGATCAAGCACGCTGAGCACCACATAAGGCGCATTGCTGTCACCCGAAACATGAGCGGCCACTTCGACACCATGGCCGCCATAACGCAGCGCATTTTCGATCAGATTCACCAGCAGCCGCTTGATCGAAACTCGCCGTAACGCCAGTTGCGGCATCGGCTCGACGCACAGCCGCACGGTTTCCTGCTGCTGGTTGTAGGGTGCCACCACCTCGCGGATCAGCTCGCCGAGGTCGGTGGTTTCCACCGGCTCGTCGCTGCCATCGCGAACGAAGGCGAGGAACTGATCGAGAATCGCGTTCATGTCCTCGATATCGCGAACCATGTCCTCGGCCAGCTCGGCGTCGCTGGACATCAGTTCGAGGGACAACCGCAAGCGCGTCAGCGGCGTGCGCAAGTCGTGCGACACGCCGGCGAGCATCAGTTCTCGCTCGCGGCCAGCCTGTTCGACGTCCTCTGCCATCTGGTTGAACGCGCGATAAACCTCGGTCATCTCGCTCGGCGTGTCGCTGATGGGCAACCGCACGCTACGCCCCTTGCCGATCTGCCGGGCCGCATAGACCAAGCGCTTGAGCGGCAGGTTGAGCTGGCTGACAAAGATCCAGGCGGCGGCTGTGGACAGCAGGCCAATGCCGAGAAACCAGCCGAGCACGCTCCAGATCCGCTGACCGCGCAACGGGTAGGCGTACAACGGCACCTGCAACCAGTCCGGCCCTAGGCTTGGCGCACGGACCCAGATGGCCGTGTCAGGCTGAATACGCACCCGCACATCGGTTTCGACACCGAGTTCGGCCTGCATCTGCCGCTGGAAGATTTCCGTGTAAGGCCAGTGGTATTCGCTGGGCGGCACATCGTCCATGGTGACGCGCTGCAAGCCCGCCGCCGCTGCGATGCGTTCGCGGTTTTCCTCGTCAGCGGCCCAGTAGGCACGCAAGGTCAGCGCCGCACCGTGGCTGTATTGACGATCGACCATGACGTCCTCGTTCATCATCAGGTACACCAGCATCAGTACCTTGGAGAACAGCACCACGATCAGCACCATCCACAGGGTGCGGGCGAAAAAGCTTTGCGGGAACCAGAGCGGGGTTTTCATAAAGTAAAAGCCGACAAGAACGCCAGAGGTTTGAGGCTGGACGGAAAAGCGCCATCGTTCAGCCTCAGGCCTCCAGCGCTTTGATCGGCTTTTCAGCCCTTGTTGCCATCCGGCACGAACACGTAGCCGACGCCCCAGACGGTCTGGATATAGCGCGGCTTGGACGGATCCGGCTCGATGAGCCGGCGCAAGCGGGAAATCTGCACATCGATGGACCGCTCCAGCGCATCCCACTCACGGCCACGGGCCAGGTTCATCAACTTGTCGCGGGTCAGCGGCTCACGCGCATGTTGCACCAAGGCCTTGAGCACGGCGAATTCTCCGGTGGTGAGCATGTGCACCTGATCGCCCTTCTTCAGCTCACGGGTGCCGAGGAACAGCTGGTAATCACCGAAGGTCACCGTTTCATCCTCGCTGCCCGGTGCACCTGGCACCTGTGGCGCCTGGCGGCGCAGTACCGCGCGGATCCGCGCCAGCAGCTCACGGGGATTGAACGGTTTGGCCAGGTAATCATCGGCACCCTGTTCCAGCCCCTGGATCCGGCTGGTCTCGTCGCCCTTGGCGGTGAGCATGATGATCGGGACCTGATTGCCGCCGGTACGCAGCCGGTTGCATGCGGACAGGCCGTCTTCGCCCGGCATCATCAGGTCCAGTACGACCAGATGGAACAGCTCACGACTGAGCAGCCGATCCATCTGTTCAGCACTCTCCACGGTTCGCACCCGATAGCCTTGCTCATCAAGAAACCGCTCGAGCAGACGCCGCAGACGGGCATCGTCGTCAACAATCAGGATCTTTTCGCCTTCGCTGGCGGGCGCAGTGCTGCTCATGGAAACTCCCGGAAAAATCGTCAACGCATTATGCGCACAGTGATGAAGGCACAGCGGACGCCATTGTTAGCAGATTTTTCCCAGAAGCAGCGGCAAGCGGCAAGCTCCAAGCCGCAAGCATTTTGATTAGCTCGTCGGCACGGTTTACTTGAAGCTTGCCGCTAGGAGCTTGCCGCTGCTTTAATCCCGCCTTTTCGCGCAGGCCCGGCCTGCATGGTTTGACTGACCCAGGTAGGTTCATGGACAGCATCAACTCCCGCATTGCCGCCGAATTGGGCGTGCGCCCGCAACAGGTTGCCGCCACCGTGGCGCTGCTCGATGAAGGCTCCACCGTTCCCTTCATTGCCCGTTACCGCAAGGAAGTCACCGGCAGCCTGGACGATACCCAGCTGCGCCTGCTGGAAGAGCGCCTGCGCTACCTGCGCGAACTGGATGACCGCCGCGCGTCGATCCTTTCCAGCATCGAGGAACAAGGCAAGCTCACGCCTGAGCTGAAGCGCGAGATCGACCTGGCCGAGACCAAGACTCGCCTGGAAGACCTCTACCTGCCCTACAAGCAGAAGCGCCGCACCAAGGGCCAGATCGCCCTGGAAGCCGGCCTGGGCGAACTGGCGGACGCGATTTTTGCTGATCCCGAGCTCGACCCTGAAAGCGAGGCCGTGCGTTTCGTCGATGCCGAGAAAGGTTTCGCCGACACCAAGGCGGTGCTCGAAGGCGCCAAATACATCCTCATGGAGCGTTTCGCCGAGGACGCCAACTTGCTGGCCAAATTGCGCGATTTTCTGACCCACAACGCCACCTTGAGTGCGCGGCTGGTGCCGGGCAAGGAAACCGAAGGGGCCAAGTTCAGCGACTATTTCGAGCACGACGAACCGCTCAAGAGCACGCCGTCACACCGCGCACTGGCGATCTTCCGCGGGCGCAACGAAGGCGCGCTCAGCGTCAGCCTGAAAGTCGGCGATGAAGCGCCTGGCAGCATGCACCCGGGCGAAGTGATGATCGGCGAGCGCTTCGGCATCGCCAACCGTGGGCGTGCCGCAGACAAGTGGCTCGGCGAAGTGGTGCGCTGGACCTGGAAGGTCAAGCTCTACACGCATCTGGAAACCGACCTGCTCGGCGAACTGCGCGACAAGGCCGAGGATGATGCCATCGGCGTCTTCGCGCGCAACATGCATGACCTGCTGCTGGCCGCACCGGCCGGCCCGCGCGCCACCCTGGGCCTCGATCCGGGCTTGCGCACCGGCTGCAAGGTGGCGGTGGTCGATGCCACCGGCAAATTGCTCGATACCGCCACCGTCTACCCGCACGCCCCGCGCAACGATTGGGACGGCACCCTGGCCGTGTTGGCCAAACTCTGCGCCAAGCACAGCGTCGACCTGATCGCCATCGGCAATGGCACCGCCAGCCGTGAAAGCGACCGGCTCGCCGCCGACCTGATCAAACAGGTGCCGTGCCTCAAGCTGACCAAGGTGATGGTGTCCGAAGCCGGCGCTTCGGTGTATTCGGCCTCCGAACTGGCGGCCAAGGAATTCCCCGAGCTGGACGTGTCGATCCGTGGCGCGGTGTCCATCGCTCGCCGCCTGCAGGATCCGCTGGCAGAACTGGTGAAGATCGAGCCCAAGGCCATCGGCGTGGGCCAGTACCAGCACGACGTGTCCCAGTTGAAACTGGCGCGCTCGCTGGATGCGGTGGTTGAAGACTGCGTGAACGCCGTCGGCGTCGACGTCAACACCGCCTCGGTGGCGCTGCTGGCGCGGATTTCCGGCCTGAACGCCACGCTGGCGCAGAACATCGTCGCCTACCGCGACGCCAATGGCGCGTTCAAGGCGCGCAACGAATTGAAGAAGGTCCCGCGCCTGGGCGACAAGACCTTCGAACAGGCCGCCGGCTTCCTCCGTGTGATGAACGGCGAAAACCCGCTGGACGCCTCTGCGGTGCACCCCGAGACCTATCCGCTGGTCAAGCGCATGGCTCAGGACACTGGCCGCGACATCCGCTCGCTGATCGGTGACTCGGCGTTCCTCAAGCGCCTGGATCCCAAGCAGTTCACCGATGAGAGCTTCGGTCTGGTCACCGTCAGCGACATCCTGCAAGAGCTGGAGAAACCCGGCCGCGATCCGCGCCCCGAGTTCAAGACCGCCGAGTTTCAGGACGGCGTGGAAAAGCTCAGCGACCTCACGCCCGGGATGGTGCTCGAAGGTGTGGTGACCAACGTGACCAACTTCGGCGCCTTCGTTGACATCGGCGTGCATCAGGACGGCCTGGTGCACATCTCCGCGTTGTCCGAGAAGTTCGTCAAGGATCCCTACGAAGTGGTCAAGGCGGGCGACATCGTCAAGGTCAAGGTCATGGAAGTGGACATTCCGCGCAAGCGCGTCGGGCTGTCCATGCGCATGAGCGACACCCCTGGCGAAAAAGCGGACAACATGCGCGGCAGTGGCAACAACCGTGGCGGCGAACGCAAGGCGGCAAAACCAGAAACCAAGCCGGCACCGACCAATAACGCCATGGCCGCGTTGTTCGCCAAGGCCAAGAACCTGAGGAAATAAGATGCGCGAAGTCGAGGCAGTGGGCAGCAGCAGCGCCTTTGGGCGCCTGTTGGGCCTGGAAATCATCAAGGCCGACAATGGCGAGGCGCTGCTGCGCCTGGCGATGCACGACGGCTTGCGCAACCTGCACGGCAAGCTGCACGGCGGCGCGCTGTTCTCGCTGATCGACACCGCCATGGGCCAGGCCAGCCACAGCCTCAACGGCGGCGAACCCAACAGCGTCACCCTGGAATGCAAGGTCAACTACATTCGCCCGGTGACCGAAGGCGAACTGACCTGCCGCGCCTGGGTGGTGCACGGCGGCCGGCGCACTCAGGTGCTCGAAGCCGAAGTCCATCAGGGGCAAAAGCTGGTGGCCAAGGCGCAGGCGACCTTCGCCTGTCTGTAAAAGCGGCAAGTTTCAAGCTACAGGCGGCAAGTAAACGCACCCTGTTATCCCCTTGCCGCTTGGAGCTTGAGGCTTGAAGCTTGAAGCTGGTAGTTCGCCGCCCCATATTGTGCCGACTGACGCGTGAAGGAATTCCAATTGAGCAATCTTCTCTCCCACCGCCTGGCGCTGCTGGCCGAGCACCACAACCTGTCGCTGCTCTCGCAATGCCTGCATGGAATCGAGCGAGAATGCCTGCGCGTCGACACCGACGGTCAGCTGGCACTGACCCCGCACCCGCGCGCGCTGGGGTCGGCACTGACCCACCCGAAGATCACCACGGACTATTCCGAAGCGCTGCTGGAGTTCATTACCGGCACCGAAACGGACCCGGCCAAGACACTGGCCGAGCTGGACGCGATCCATCGCTACACCTACAGCAAGCTCGGCGACGAGCTGCTCTGGAGCCCCTCGATGCCCGGCCGCCTGCCGGACGAGTCGCAGATTCCCATCGCCAAGTACGGCAGCTCCAATATCGGCCGGCTGAAATATGTCTATCGCCAGGGGCTGGCGCTGCGCTACGGCAAGACCATGCAGTGCATCGCCGGCATCCATTACAACTTCTCGTTGCCCGAGGCGCTGTGGGCTGTCTTGCAGGCCGATGAAGGCGATAAACGCTCGCAACAGGATTACCAGTCCTGGCGCTATATCGCGCTGATTCGGAATTTCCGCCGCTACAGCTGGCTACTGATGTACCTGTTCGGCGCCTCGCCCGTGCTGGACGCGAGCTTTATGCGCGGTCGCTCGCACCAGCTCGAGCAGCTCGACCAAGACACCCTGTATCTGCCCTACGCCACCAGTCTGCGCATGAGCGACCTGGGCTATCAGAGCAACGCCCAGGCCGGCTTGACGCCCTGTTATGACGACCTGCCGAGTTACACCACCAGCCTGCACGAGGCGGTGTCCACGCCTTACCCCGAGTATGCGGCGCTCGGCACCAAGGACGCCGACGGCAACTGGCAACAACTCAACACCAACGTCTTGCAGATCGAGAACGAGTACTACTCGAACATCCGCCCCAAGCGCGTCACCGACACTGGCGAGCGCCCACTGCATGCGCTGCGAGCGCGCGGCATCCAGTACATCGAGGTGCGCTGCCTGGACATCAATCCTTTCCTGCCGCTGGGTATCGACCTCACCGAAGCGCGGTTCCTCGATGCCTTCCTGCTGTTCTGCACGTTGCAGCAGAGCCCTTGCCTGGCAGAAGGCGAATGCCGGGCCAGCAGCGACAACTTCCTCAGCGTGGTCAAGGAAGGCCGCAAACCCGGGCTTGAACTGCGGCGCTGCGGTGAAGACGTCAGCCTGCAGCAATGGGCGAACGAGCTGATTGCGCAGATCGGCCAGGTCGCCGACCTGCTGGACCGCAGTCACGGTGGTGATGAGCATGCTCGCGCCGTCGCCGCGCAACAGGCCAAGGTTGCAGACAGCAGCCTGACGCCTTCGGCCCGCGTGCTCGACGAGCTGCAGCGCAACGGCGAAAGCTTCAGCCAGTTCGCGCTGCGGCAGACCCGTCAACACGCCGACGATTTCCGTAGCCGGGCGCTGTCAGATGCCGACATGGCCTGGTTCGACGAAGCCGCACGCAGTTCGCTGGCACAGCAGGCGCAGGTGGAAGCCGCGGACACTCAGGACTTCGACAGCTTCGTCGAGGACTATCAGCGCAGTTTGACGCAGCTGTAGCCGCGGCAAGACCGCGTAGGGTGGGCTTTAGCCCACCGCTTGCTTCTGAAAACCGCTCATCCTCTCGCCTGGCCTCTGCCCGGCGGCGCCGATCTTGGTGGGCTGAAACGGAGCGCCGCCCGGCCCACCCAACAACTGAAAATGCCGCTGCGAGAAATGAACTTTCCCCTCCTTCTCAGGGTTCCACTATGTGTCTTCGTCGCGCCGATGCAGCGCGCCGAAGCCTCAAGAACAATAAGAAGAGAGGTACATTCATGTCGCTATTTGACCTGTTGGTGTCCGCTCGCAAGGGCAGCCTGACCACCGCAATCACCATTGCCTTGCTGATCGGCCTGATTCTGCAGATCGACGGACTTATCCCAGACCCCCGCTATTCATTTTCCGCAGACGCGGTCGAGGCTCGCTCAGCGAGCCCCTACGCGACGCCGGACTGATTCGAGGCGGCGCACGACCGCTTCGTCGATCACAGCGCCTTTTCGAAGATCTTCGAATTGCGCTGGAAGTTATAGAGCGATGCGCGTGCCGCCGGAAGACGCTCGACGCCGCTAGGCTCGAAACCGCGTTCGCGGAACCAGTGCGCCGTGCGTGTGGTGAGCACGAACAGGGTTTTCAGGCCCAACTTGCGCGCCCGCGCCTCGATACGCTCGAGCAACTCGTCACCGCGCCCACCATGGCGATATTCGGGATTGACCGCCAGACAGGCCAGCTCGCCCGAGTCGGAATCGGCGATCGGGTAGAGCGCCGCGCAGGCGATGATCAGCCCATCGCGCTCGACGATGCTGAACTGTTCCACCTCGCGCTCGAGCACCTCGCGTGAGCGCCGCACCAGAATGCCCTGCTCTTCCAGCGGCGTGATCAGATCAATCAACCCCCCGACGTCCTCGATGGTCGCCTCGCGCAGCTGCTCGAACTGCTCCTGGGTCACCAGCGTGCCATCACCGCCGTCGCGGGTGAACAGCTCATTGAGCAACGAACCGTCCTCGGCATAGCTGATCACGTGGCTGCGCCGCACACCGCCCTTGCAGGCTTGCGCGGCGGCATCCAGCAGCTCGGCCTGGTAGGTGCCGACGAGGCGCTCGAGGTACGCCGGAATCTGCGGCGGGCGCAGTTCGCGCACCAGCTTGCCGCTTTCATCACGCAGGCCGCGCTCGGACCCGTAGAGCACCAGCTTGTCGGCTTCCAGATCGATGGCGGCACGGGTGGCGATGTCTTCGCAGGCGATGTTGAAGATTTCACCGGTCGGGGAATACCCCAGCGGCGAGAGCAGCACGATGGTGCGCTCATCCAGCAGCCGGCCGATGCCTTTGCGATCAACGCGACGCACTTCGCCGGTGTGCTGGTAATCGACGCCATCGTGCACACCGATGGGTCTCGCGGTGATGAAGTTGCCACTGGCCACCCGCAGCCGCGCGCCCTGCATGGGCGAAGCTGCCATGTCCATGGAAAGACGGGCTTCAAGGGCGATGCGCATATGCCCGACGGCATCGATCACGCATTCCAGCGTGGCCGCGTCGGTGATGCGCAGGTCACGGTGAAAGCGCGGCTCGATACCCCGTGCGGCCAGCCGCGCCTCGATCTGCGGACGTGAGCCGAACGCCAGGACCAGACGCACGCCTAGGCTGTGCAACAGCACCAGATCGTGAACGATGTTGGCAAAATTGGGGTGTTCCAGGCCATCGCCGGGCAGCATGACGACGAAGGTGCGGTCACGATGCGAGTTGATATACGGCGATGAGTCGCGAAGCCAGGTGACGTAGTTGTGCATTGCGCAAGCCTTAGATAACAGCTTTGTTCAGTCCGGAAGCCGGGTCGAGTATGGAGATGCAGGGAGCAGGTTCACGCTACGATCATGTCGCCAGACCTGCTCCTATCCTCGGCCTGATTGCAGGCAATAGTATTCGATCATCCCGCGCAACACCCTCACGGTGGGTTCGATTCGGTCCAGGTCCAGGTATTCGTCCGGCTGGTGCGCGCAGGCGATATCACCCGGGCCGAGCACCAGCGTCTCGCAGCCAAGCTGCTGAAGATAAGGCGCTTCGGTGGCGAAGGCCACTGCCTCGGCGGCATGGCCGGTAAGGCGTTCGGCCAGTTTGACCAGCTCGGCCTCGGCAGGCTGATCGAAGGCCGGTACGCTGGGGAACAGCGGCGCCAGGTCGATCTTCACCTGATGCCTGTCAGCCACCGGACGCAGGCGCCCGGCGATAGCATCGCGTAGCTGATCAGGCTCCATCCCCGGCAGGGGCCGCAAATCGTACTCCAGCGAGCACTGGCCGCAGATGCGATTGGGGTTGTCACCGCCGTGGATGCAACCGAGGTTGAGTGTCGGCTGCGGTACGTCGAACAGCGGATTGTTGTACTGACCCTGCCATTCGCGGCGCAGCGTCATCAGCTCGCCGATGACGTCGTGCATGGCTTCCAGGGCGCTATGACCATAAGCGGGATTGGACGAATGCCCGCTCTGCCCCTGGATTTCGATGCCTTCCATCATGATGCCCTTGTGCAGGCGCACCGGCCGCAGCCCGGTCGGCTCGCCGATCACCGCGGCGCGCCCCAGCGGCCGTCCGGCATCGGCCAGCGCGCGGGCACCGGACATGGAGCTTTCTTCATCGCAGGTGGCCAGGATCAGCAGCGGCTGGCGGAACGGTTGATCGAGCAGCGGCAGTACCGCCTCGATGATCAGCGCGAAGAAGCCTTTCATGTCGCAAACGCCAAGGCCATACCAGCGGTCATCGGCTTCGCGCAGTTGCAGTGGTTCGGCAGTCCACAATTCGGCATCGAAAGGCACGGTATCGCTGTGCCCGGCCAGCACCAGCCCGCCAGGGCCGCTGCCGAAGCTGGCGAGCAGGTTGAACTTGCCGGGGGTGATCTCCTGCACTTCGCAGGCAAAGCCGAGATCGCTCAGCCAGCCTGCAAGCAGGTCGATGGCCGGCCGGTTGGTCTGATCCCAATGCGCCTGGGTGCAACTTACCGAAGGCGCGGCAATAAGCGCGGCGAACTGGTCTTTAAGCGAGGGGATGGGCACCAGCAGCCTCCTGAAAGACGGGAAAAAGAAGGCACCCAGTGAAACACGAAACGCGCCGCCGCAGCTTTACCATCGGGGTAAAAACTGCGGCGGCGCGTCGATCAGACGAAGATCGCCTTGAGGAGGGTGAAGAACACTATTGCCAGGAAGGCCCCCGCTGGCAGTGTGATCAGCCAGGACATGAAGATCGACCCGACCACACCGAGGTTCAGTGCGCCGATGCCACGAGCAATGCCGATGCCCAGGACCGCACCGACCAGGGTGTGGGTGGTGGATACCGGCAGGCCGATGGCGGACGCACCGACCACCGTGGTCGCGGTCGCGAGTTCAGCGGCGAACCCACGGCTTGGCGTCAGCTCGGTGATTTCCTTGCCGATCGTGGCGATTACCTTGTAGCCGTAGGTGGCCAGACCGATGACGATACCGAGGGCGCCCAGCAGCAGCACCCAGCCCGGCACCGGAGACTTGGCAGCGATTTCCGCTGCGCCGCCGGACTGGATGACACCGACCACGGCCGCCAGCGGGCCGACCGCATTGGCCACGTCGTTTGCACCATGGGCGAACGCCATGGAGCAGGCGGTAAAGATCATCAGCACGGCAAACACCTTTTCCACGCTGGCGTAGTGAAAGGTGCGATCAGCCTCGACATCGAGCTTGATCCGCGACAGCAGCGCGATCCCCGCCAGCATCACCAGCACGCCAATGGCGAACGCCAACAGGATGCCCTGGCCGCCGCTCAGGGTCAGGCCGACATGCTTGAGGCCCTTGGTGACCGTCATCAAGGCAACCATGAACCCCGTCAGGAACATGTACAGCGGCACGAAGCGCTTGGCATTGAGAAACGGATCGTCGGTGTTGATGATCAGTTTCTGCACGCTCATGAACAGGCCAAAGGCGACGATGCCGGACAGCATCGGCGTCACCACCCAGCTGGCCACGATGGGGCCGATGGCCTCCCAGTGCACCGCATCGGTAGACACGCCGACCGCGGCAAAGCCGATCACCGCACCGATGATCGAGTGCGTGGTGGAAACCGGCCAGCCTTTCATGGTGGCGATCATCAGCCAGGTGCCGGCTGCCAGCAGCGCCGACATCATGCCCAGCACCATTAAATCGGGCGATATGACTTCAGCATCGACGATGCCGTTCTTGATGGTCTCGGTGACCTCGCCGCCCGCCAGGTAGGCACCGCAGAACTCGAAGATCATCGCGACGATGATGGCCTGCTTGATCGTCAGCGCCCGGGAACCCACCGAGGTACCCATGGCATTGGCCACGTCATTGGCGCCTACGCCCCAGGCCATGAAGAAACCGAAAGCGCAGGCGAGCACGAGAAGTACGGAGCCGTATTCCGCGATAAAGGACATAAGGAATTACCTGTTGAACCAGAAAAGACGCTGGCGCCTCAGCGCGCCAGCAATTGTTCCAGACGGTTGCCGACTCGCTCGGCACGGTCAGCTACGTCACCGATCCATTCGATGATCTTGTAGAGGAACATCACGTCGACTGGAGGCAAGTCCTTTTCCAGCTTGAACAGGGCACGGCGAACCGTGATCTGCATGCGGTCGGTTTCGCGCTCGATTTCCTCGAGCTCCTCGACCATTTTCTCGACCAGCGTGGCTTCACGGCCGGCAAAGCCGGTTTCCAGCAACGAGTCCAGTTCCTTCAGCGCTTTCAGCGCCTGGCAGCTGGCGTCGACGCTGCGCTGCACGAAGGCCAGCATTTCCGGCTGCAGCGCCGGCGGGACGGTCATGCAGCGGCCCAGCATCAGGCCGGCGATGTCCTTGGCACGGTTGGCAATTTTGTCCTGTACACTCAGCAGTTCCAGCAGATCCGAACGCGGAACCGGCAGAAACAGGCTTTTTGGCAGGTGTTGACGGACACTTTTCTTGAGCTTGTCGGCCTCGTTTTCCAGTCGGGCCATCTCTTGCTGGATCTGTTCGACCCGGTCCCAGTCTTCGGCTGTGATCGCCTGGAACAGCGGCACCAGATTGGCGGCACATTCGTGGGATTTAGCCATGTGCTGCTGCATCGGCCCAATAGGCGAGCGTCCGAACAGGCTGACGAAAGGATTGATTGGCATAGGGAGCACCCCGGCTGCAGAAGGCGGCAAGTATACGGATGACCTCAAAGGGCCGCTACCAAGTGACGCAGGTCACACTCAAACATAGGCATCATCTCGGCACCATGCAGAAAGAAACCGAAATCAAACTGCGCGCCAGTCGCGAAACCCTGGCGGCCCTGCGCGAGCACCCGCTGCTGAAGAAACGCAACAAGAGCGGCTGGCAGCGGCACGAATTGCTCAACCAGTACTTTGACACGCCCGCGCGCGATCTGGCTCAGGCAAAGGTCGCGCTGCGCCTGCGTCGCGACGGCGAGCAGTTCATCCAGACGTTGAAAAGCCGCGGTCAGAGCGTGGCTGGGCTCTCCGAACGCAACGAGTGGGACTGGTACCTGGACAAGGCCAAACTGGACGTAAAAAAGCTCGCGGATGATTGCTGGCCGGCGAGCCTCGCCGAGCTGGACAAGAAGACCCTGAAGCCGATTTTCACCACGGACTTCGTCCGCGAAAAAGCTGAAATCGCTTGGGGTCGCGGCAAAGCCAAGGTGGTTATCGAAGCGGCGCTGGATCTTGGCAAGGTCGTGGTCGGCAAGCAGAGCGAGGACATCTGCGAGCTGGAACTGGAGCTGCGCCAGGGCGAACCCGAGGCCCTGCTGGAACTGGCCGCCGAGCTGGCCGCCGAGCTCCCGTTGATGCCCTGCGACATCAGCAAGGCCGAGCGCGGTTATCGCCTGTATGACGCCGACAGCTACTCGCTGAGCCTGCCGGCACCCCAACTCGACGCAACGATGCCCTTGGATGATGCCTTCGCCGCGCTGGCCTGGCAGCTGCTGGGCAATAGCCAGCGGTTGGCCGAACAGTACCGCTTCAACGGCCACTGGAAACTGCTCGGCGACTGGCTGCAGCAACTGGTCGAGCTGCGCGCCCTGCTGGGCAGCCTCGGTCAGGCCGCTCCGCGCGCCACCAGCCGCGAACTGCGCGAACAACTCGATGCATTGATCCAGGAATGGCGCCCGAGGGTCGAAGCCGGACAGGATGACGAAAGCGTACGCAAAAGCGCACCCGAGGCCTTTGCCGCCGAGCTGGCGCAGCCGCGCTGGGGATTGTTCTCGCTGAAAGCCTCGCTCTGGCTGCTGCAGCGCGGCTGGACCGCCGGGCGCAACAATCGTGGCAACCGCCAGGGCGCCGCCGAGCTGGGCAACTGGTTGCCCCGCCTGCTCGGGGAGGAAGCCCAGGCACTGCAATTGCTGCGCTATCAGCAACAGCCTGAAGACCTCGCGGAACAGCGCCCGCGCATGGAGCGGCTGCTGGTCTGGCTGCACCTGGCCCGCACCACGCTGGAGCTGCAGGAAGCCGACCGTCTCTATGGCGAACTGGCCAAGCTGTACGAATTGGCGGGGCAGCCATTGGATGAGGAGTTGCTCGAAGCTCGCATGGAGCAGGCTCGGGTGGTCTGGACGCTCAAGACCTGGAAGCTGCTGACGAAGTAAGCTGCAA
>NZ_JAMOIE010000112.1 GCF_024448935.1 Stutzerimonas stutzeri | reverse complement strand
GTCTTGACCCCACTCGGCGACACTCGAAGCTGTAAGCCCTGAATTTTAGTGTCGTGATAAGTGGCACGCTTACCGGCCTCGGACGGCGGTAGCGCCAGCAGCCTTTCTTTGCTGAATGCAATATGGGTTGCGCTGGGCATGCCTTCCTCGCCGATTTTGGGGTTACGCTGGGGTTACGTATTTGGTCGAAATATGGATATTTCGGTGTAACCCCGTTAAGCCTAGAATAGCCTTCATGCCTCGCTCTGTACAGGTCCGTAGAGATTCAGAAATGCGAGGGTATCCAGACACCCTCGCATTCGTAATGCGAAGGTCGGGGGTTCGACTCCTCTCACCGGCACCAATGAAATCAAGGCTCGCAGCGATGCGAGCTTTTTTCTTTTTCCGTCGGTAGGCAGCGTCGCGATGCATCGTAGCGACGTCTGAATCGCCGGAAAAAGCGCCTGATTGCGAACTGCTTTCTCGGAAAAGAATAAGACATCCAGCCTGGAAGCCGGATAATGGCGATCAAATGTATCGTTCTGGTAATCCCGCATGGAAATCAAGGTTAAGTTTCTCGACAACCTCAGGCTAGAAGCCAGGTTTGATGATTTCACGGTGGTCGCCGATCAACCGATTCGTTACAAGGGCGACGGTTCGGCACCGGGGCCTTTCGACTATTTCCTGGCTTCGTCGGCGCTATGTGCCGCGTACTTCGTAAAGGTGTATTGCCAGACTCGCAGTATTCCTACCGAAAATATCCGTCTATCGCAGAACAACATTGTCGATCCGGAGAATCGCTACAACCAGATATTCAAGATTCAGGTCGAGTTGCCTGCGGATATCTCCGATAAGGACCGCCAGGGCATCTTGCGTTCAATCGAGCGCTGCACCGTCAAGAAGGTGGTGCAAACCGGGCCGGAGTTCGTCATTGAAGAGGTCGAAAACCTGGACGCCGATGCGCAGGCCTTGCTGCTGCCCGGTACGGGATCAGAGGCGCGCACCTATATAGCGGGCAAGGATCTGCCGTTGGAGCAGACGATCGCCAATATGTCCGGACTGCTGGCCGATCTTGGCATGAAGATCGAAATTGCCTCGTGGCGCAATATCGTGCCGAACGTCTGGTCGCTGCATATTCGCGATGCGCATTCGCCAATGTGTTTTACCAACGGGAAAGGCGCCACCAAGGAAAGTGCTTTAGCGTCGGCGCTAGGCGAATTTATCGAGCGAATCAACTGTAATTTCTTCTACAACGATCAGTTCTGGGGAGAAGATATTGCCAATGCCGCGTTCGTCCATTATCCGAACGAGCGTTGGTTCAAGCCTGGCCGTAAGGATGCGTTGCCGGCGGAAATACTCGATGAGTACTGCCTGGAAATATATAACCCCGACGGTGATTTGCGCGGCTCGCATTTGTACGACACCAACTCTGGCAATGTAAAGCGAGGCATCTGCGCCCTGCCTTATATCCGGCAGTCGGACGGGGAGGTGGTGTATTTCCCGTCCAACCTTATCGAAAACCTGTTTCTCAGCAATGGCATGAGTGCCGGCAATACGCTGGCCGAAGCTCAGGTGCAATGCCTGTCGGAAATTTTCGAGCGCGCCGTTAAACGGGAGATCCTCGAAGGGGAAATTGCGCTGCCGGATGTTCCGCAGAACGTATTGGCAAAATTCCCCGGCATCGTAGCGGGCATCAAGGGGCTGGAAGAGCAAGGCTTCCCGGTGTTGGTCAAGGATGCCTCGCTGGGCGGGCAGTTCCCGGTGATGTGCGTCACCTTGATGAACCCTCGCACCGGTGGTGTATTTGCCTCGTTCGGCGCTCATCCGAGCTTCGAAGTGGCGCTGCAGCGCAGCCTCACGGAATTGCTGCAGGGACGCAGTTTCGAAGGGCTCAACGATTTGCCTCAGCCGACCTTCGAAAGCAACGCAGTGACCGAGCCGAACAACTTCGTGGAACATTTCATCGATTCGAGCGGTGTGGTGTCGTGGCGCTTCTTCAGCTCCAAAGCAGACTTCGCTTTCGTTGAATGGGATTTCACGGCCGATGGCGACGACGCCAATGCCGAGGAGGCCGCCACCTTGTTCGGCATCCTCGAAGAGATGGGAAAGGACGCCTATATGGCGATCTACGAGGACCTGGGCGCAACGGCTTGCCGCATCCTCGTGCCCGGCTATTCCGAGATCTACCCGGTGGAGGATCTGATCTGGGATAACACCAACAAAGCGCTACTGTTCCGTGCGGATATCCTGAATCTGCACAGCCTGGACGATGCCGGTTTGCAAGCACTTGGCGAGCGACTGGAAGCAAGCGAACTGGATGACTACACCGACATCACCACATTGATCGGGATTGAGTTCGACGACAATACCGCCTGGGGTCAGCTCACCATTCTTGAGTTGAGGCTGTTGATCTGTCTCGCCCTGCAGCGATTCGAAGAAGCCAAAGAGCTGGTTGAGGCCTTTCTGCAATTCAACGACAACACCGTCGAGCGCGGCTTGTTCTACCAGGCGTTGAACGTCGTATTGGAGGTGGAACTGGACGAGGAGCTGCAACTTGATGATTACGAGGTCAACTTCCGCAGGATGTTTGGCAATGCTCGGATGGATGCGGTGATCGGATCGTTGGACGGTAGCGTGCGCTTCTTCGGCTTGACCCCTACCAGCATCCAACTCGAAGGGCTCGATCGGCACCAGCGGCTCATCGACAGCTACCGGAAGCTTCACATGGCACGAGCCAATCGGATGACTTCGGTTCGCTAGTTCGACGGCCGAGCGAAGCCTGATGGACAAAAAGCCGGCATAGTTGCGGGCTTTTGCGTGGTGCGCCAGGCTGCTGACTCAGTTTGCGGCTACGGCTTTCGGCTTGTGCTGTTCGTTGCGGGTTGTCTCGCCGTGCGCAGGGGCCGCGTCGTAGAGCTCGACCATATGGTCGAGGTTGGCCCGCACGCGGCCTTTCATGGCGTCGACCACCGCGCGCAGCTCGGCCCGCTGGCTGTCGCCGAACACGTCAATCAGGTGGGTGCCGATCTGGCTGAGCTGTGGGACCTCTGCAAAGCCGCACGACTGCTTGGGAACCCAGGTTTCAAGAAAGCTCGAGAGCTTGATCACGCGCTGCGGGAGCAACGCTATTTGCGGAACGGCGTAGGCAAGCGCGGTGATCGCGCCGTGCAGGCTGGTACCGCAATAGAGCTTGCTGGTGGCGATGCAGCGAATGATGTCTTCGATGTTGCCACTGTCGACACGGTAGGCGCGCTCGTCACCGAGCAGGCTGTGTAGCTTGTCGAGCGGTTCGTCATCCGAATGCCCGGGTGCCTTGCCAATGGTCAATAGCGCGATCTTCAGACCGGTGTTGACGTTGAGTTCGGTCAGTTGCTGAGCGATCGCCTCGATGCGGCGCTTGGCGTGGTGATCGGAGATATGGAAGACGATATGGCCGGGCTCGGCGGGATCGACCTGCTGCGGAAAAATATCGGATATCAGGATCGCGCTATCCGGCACCAGGTTGTGTTCGACTCCGAGCTTGTCCAGCTCAGCCGAGGTTTCCCGGTCACGTACCGACACATAGGTGCAGTCTTTGAGGTTGCGCTTGATGGCGTCATGGATCAGCGGCTTCTTGCGGCTGATCTCGTTTCCACCGACGCTGTTGTACACCACCTTGTAGCCGGGCAGGTCGCGTTCGCCAAGGACTAGCGGGACGTCCGACGGAATCGAAGTGAACATTCGGCTCAGGCGGATGAACGCCTTATGGCCGATCAGGTAGGGGCTCGCCTTGATCGGGTAATAGATCGCCTGCGGTGCGAGGTAGCCGATGATGCTTTCCCACTGCGCCGTAAGGCATTCGCCGCCGGCCACGATGAGCATCGTTTTTGGCTGCTGACGGGTGGCCTCCAGCGCTTTTTTCAGCGGAACGGTGGGAAGCGCCCCGTACCTTGAAAGGTTGGACTTCGTGGTCGCGGCAACTATCACAGAAAAGCGACCGTCCGCTTCCAGGTAACGCTTGAGGACGATTGCAAAGAGCAGGTCGCCATAGTTGTGCCGGTCATAGGCTCCATAAGCGATTACGTTTACCCGGTCAGTCATGGCGTCGGACTCCTTGCGATGTTCTTGAACTGCACGAAGAGCAGGGTGTTTTTGATCGCCAGCGCTACGGCTGTGGCAAAGCAGGCACCGTTGACGCCGTAGCGCGGAATGAGAATCAGATTTAGCGCTACGTTGATCACGCAGGCCGCGATGTTGTTGTGCAAGTAACGACGGTGATTGCCAGTCATGGTCATGAAGATGCCCAGCGGGCCTGCGGCCAGGACAAAGAAATAGCCGATGGCAAGGACCAGCAAGGGATAGACGCCTTGCTCGCGGTACTCGGGGCCGAACACGGCAAGGATGTATTCGCGTAGCAGGCCGATGGCGAGCAGGATCATCAGCGCCAGCGCAAGCATGAAGCGCGAATACCTGCGGACAATGGCGAACGCACCTGCGCGGTCGTTCTGCGCCCAGCGTTTGGAGATGTCCGGGGCGATGGTGCCGTTGATGATGAACAGCAGCGTGGTCGACAGCGCTGCGATCTTGGCGGCGATGTAATAGATGCTGACTTCGCTGGCCGAGCGCAGCACGCCGAGCAATAGCGTGTCGGATAGCTCGATGATGCTGTTCATCACTGCAATCAGCATCAGCGGCACACAGAGGATGAGCATCTCGCGCCAGCCCAGCGCAGCTTCCGCTCCTGAGCGGGGCAGGCTGCGGCGGGCGCGCCAGACTGAACCGAGGATCGCCAGTGCGAAGCTGAACACAAAGCAGGCTACAACGGTGGTCAGATCGCTACCCGTGACCGCCACCAGCAGCAGCGTTAGCGCAGGCTGGAAGGCGGTTTGCCAGAACAGGCCTTCGCTGGTCTTGTGCTTGGCCTTCAAGGTTTCGCTGGCGATGCTCAGCAGCGACAGGCCGAGCGCAGTAACCGCGAAAAGAACCACCGCATGCACGAAATAGGCTTGTGTGGTCTGGGAGAAATACACCACCGCCAGGCCGATCAGGAACGCGGGAATGTTCATCAGCGCGGCAAGCATCAGCGCACGGTCGAAGTAGCTTCGCTGTTGGCCTTCGTGCAGGGAAGAAATGTTTTTAAGGCAGGCGATGTCGAGGCCCAGCCGTGCCAGCAATGACAGGAATATGCCGAGGGCTACACAAAAGAACACGGTCCCGGCAAGCTCTGGCACCAGCAGGCGCGCCAATAGGATGTTCAGGCCGAGCGTAGCGCCCGCGCCGCTGCCTTTGGTAACGATGAGCCGGGCGTATTTGACGAGGTCGGCTTTCATTCCTGGCTGGGGGGCGTCCGTGGCGTAGGCCAATTTCATTTACTGCTCCTGCTGTCCCGAATTGCGACAAGCCATGTTGGCGTCCGGGTTGCTCTGCCGCTCAACGCGAGTCCACTCAAGAGCAGCTCGCAGAACGACGCTGATGCAGGCGTTCCCAGTCAGCGACCGCCAAATTGGGCTCTCCATCAAGAGCGCTGTCGAGGCGGAAAGTTCCCCATCGTCCGTAGCCTGGCTTAATCCTGGTTGTCGGGAGGAAGGGCGGCCGGCGCTGGCGTTCTTGGGCGAACTCTTACAAAGCAGGGCCGTCCCATTTTTGACGGCTTTGGTTTTTAACCGCGTGCGATAAGGGGAATGGCGATGCTGGATTTGCGTGGCGTAGGCGGCTTCGAGCTGCTGAAACGCACCTTCAAAGAGTTCAGCAATGACGACATGACTACCTATGCGTCGGCCTTGGCGTACCGGGCCATCTTCTCGTTGTTTCCCTTTCTGCTGTTTCTGATTTCGCTGCTTGGTCTGCTGGATCTGCAGGAGTTTTTCACCTGGCTCCGTGAGCAGGTGTCGCTGGTGTTGCCACCCGACGCCCTGAGCCTGGTCAATCCTGTCATTGACGAGATGCAGGAGAAAAAAGGTGGCTTCCTTTCCTTCGGTATTCTCCTGGCGTTGTGGTCGGCCTCGATCGGGGTGCGCTCGTTGATGAACGCGATGAACAAGGCCTACGACGTCGAAGAAGGGCGGCCAACCTGGAAGCTGATCCTCCTCTCGGTCGTATACACCATCGGCCTGGCGCTGATTCTGCTGGCTACCGCGGCACTGATGATTGTCGGCCCGCAAGTCATCGAGTGGCTGGCCGATCAGGTAGGCCTGAAGGACATCGTGGTCACCCTCTGGACCTGGCTGCGCTGGCCGGTCGTGGTGGTGCTGATGATGCTGGTGCTGGCGGTGATCTATTACGTCACGCCCGATGTCGAACAGGAGTTCCGCTTCATCACCCCAGGCTCGGTACTGGCTGTGATCGTCTGGATTGCCGCTTCCACTGCCTTCGGCTTGTATGTGCAGAACTTCGGTAACTACGACGCGACCTACGGAAGCATCGGCGCGGTCATCGTTCTTCTGCTGTACTTCTATATTTCGGCGGCGGTCCTGCTCTTCGGGGCCGAGATGAATGCCGTAATCGAACACGCCTCGGCAGAGGGCAAGGATGAGGGTGACAAGCGAGTCGACGGCTAGCGCGCCCAGGTCGCGCGGGTGCGTCTGCGAACAACCGCCCCGGTCGGTGGTCCATTGATTTCATTGCAGAATCTTTCTGGCAAATGGCCCGGTTGTGGCCTCACCGACAGGTGGCTGATCACAGCTGGCTGGCCGGGCTCCGAAGGTTCTGCATCGAGACCTAACGGAGACGCTCCACTTTGCACATCGCCGACGTGACCATGTTCTACGCACCCGCCAGCGGCGGGGTGCGTACTTATCTCGAGGCTAAACACCGCCGTCTGCAGCTCTATGCAGGCGTTCGCCACAGCATCCTGGTCCCGGGTGAGCGCTATAGCCACAACGCCGGCATCTATCAGATACCAGCGCTGGCACTGCCTTTCGGCAAAGGCTACCGATTTCCGGTAAGACGCGCGCCCTGGCGCAATCAGCTGCGTTCGCTGCGTCCCGACGTGATCGAGGTCGGGGACCCCTATATGACCGCCTGGGCGGCGCTGGATGCCGGTCGCAGGCTCGACGTGCCGGTGATCGGCTTTTATCACTCAGACCTTCCACTGTTGGTGAGCAACCGTATCGGTGGGTGGTTGGGCACCAACATGAACGGCTATGTGTCGAGGCTGTACAGCAGCTTCGACCGGGTGCTGGCGCCAAGCCGAGTGATGGCGGAAAAGCTGGTTTCACTGGGCGTCGACAACGTGTATGTGCAGCCGTTGGGCGTTGATCTGGAAACCTTTCGGCCGAGCCTGCGTGACCCGCAAGTTCGCCGGGAGCTGGGCCTCGCCGACGATGCACGACTGATGATCTTTGCCGGCCGAGGATCGCGCGAAAAGAACCTGGACGTACTGCTGGAAACCGCGCGGCAGTTGGGCGAGCCCTATCATCTGCTGCTGGTAGGGTCGGGCATGCCCCATCGGGTGCCAGCCAATGTGTCAGTGATTGACCGGTTTTGTCCTGCCGCGGAGGTGGCGCGCTACATGGCCAGCAGCGACGTCCTGCTGCACGCCGGTAATCAGGAGACGTTCGGCCTGGTAGCGCTCGAGGCCATGGCCAGCGGGATACCCGTTATCGCGGCACGCGCTGGCGCATTGCCTGAGCTGGTGCCGTTCCATACCGGTCGGCTCTGTCGCCCGTTGGACGCCGCAGCAATGGCGCAGACCGTACGAGAGTTGTTCGAGGACGATCCGCGATTGCTCGGCATGCAAGCCCGTCAGCATGTCGAGGCGCACTATGCATGGGATGCAGTGGTCGCCGGCTTGTTGGCGCACTATCACGCCGTATTGGGCACGGCTCAATTGCCGGTCGCCGCGCATGGCTGAGCGCAGCCTGATGCTGGTGCTGCATGACGTGGCGCCAGAGACCTGGCCGGACTACCGGCCTTTTGTCGAAGCGGTCGACGCACTGGGGCAAATACCGATCTCATGGCTGGTGGTGCCGGATTTCCATCGACGCAACCGGCTCGAGGATCACGCCGATTTTCGATGTTTGCTGGATGGGCGGCTCGCTCGTGGCGATGAGTTGATCCTGCACGGTTGCTACCACGCGGATGAAGCGCCTTCGCCACGCACGCCACGTGACTGGTTCATGCGCCGCGTCTTTACCCATGAAGGTGAGTTCTACCCGCTGAGCCGGGAAGAGTCAGCCAAACGTCTACGGCATGGCATCGCGCTGTTCGAACGCAACCAGTGGCCCCTGCACGGTTTCGTGGCGCCTGCCTGGCTTTTGGGGCCGGGAGCTCGAGAAGCCTTGGCCGCGACTGGGCTGACTTATACCAGCGACCCGGGACATTTTTACTTGCTGCCCGACTACCAAGCCATAGACGCGCCCGGTCTGGTCTGGAGTGCTCGAAGTACATGGCGCCGCGGTATGTCACGGCTGCTCAGCGAGCGAATGCTCCATCGACACCAGCGGTCGCCGGTGTTGCGGCTCGGGTTGCACCCGGTGGACATGCGCCATGAGTTCTCGCGTCAGTACTGGCTGGATCTGTTGACTCGGCTGCTGGCGGACGGGCGCGAACCGGTGACGAAGATAGAGTGGCTTGACCGCCACGTATTGGCTTCGAGCGCCGCGGCATGAGCCGGCGCTGGTGGTTGCTGGCTGGCGCCTTGCTGATGGCCGCGCTGGTACCAATCCTGCTGGGCGGCAGCGACCTGCTCGAGCGGTTACGGGGCTTTCCCCTGGGGTTGCTGCTGACGATGCTGGGCATGATCGTCGTCGGTTGGTACCTGAATGCGCTACGGCTGCGATTGCTCATAGGCCACCGTCGGCTGGGGCAGCACCGTGCGGTGAGCATCGTGATCGCCACGGAATTCGCCATCTGTGCCACGCCCGGCGGTGCGGGCGGCCCTCTGACGATGATGGCGCTGCTGCTGCGCCATGGCGTGCCGCCTGCCAAGGGCACCGCAACCTATGCGGTCGAGCAGCTTACCGACCTGCTGTTTTTCGCCTGTGCGTTGGTGGGTGTGCTCATCTATGCGGTCACCCATTCGTTAAACACCTATATCGCCAGCCTGCTTGGCTTCAGTGCGGCACTGCTGATCGGCCTGATGGTGCTACTGGCCTTGCTTGGCCGCTTTCATCGCCAGGTATTTCTGCTCAACGGCTGGTTGATTGGCCGACTGGGTGTGAAGGGCACGCGCCAGCGTAGCTGGGCCAGAAAAGTGCTGAGTTTTCGCAACGCCTTGCTCGAATGTTTCAGGTTGCCGCGCACGATCCTGCTGGGAGTGTTCATCCTGACCGCGCTGCATTGGATGCTGCGCTATAGCGTGCTGTACCTGACCTTGCTGGGCCTGGGTAAACCGCTTGCCTGGGCTTGGACCTTTATCCTGCAGATGCTGGCGTTGACGGCCGGTCAGCTGAGCCTGCTACCGGGCGGTGCGGGCGGTGCCGAACTGGCCTCCGCGGCCTTGCTTGCGCCTTTGGTGGGGAAGTCAACGGCCGCGGCGGCCATCCTGATCTGGCGCTTCGTGACCTACTACTTCTATTTGATCGCTGGCGCGCCGCTGTTTCTGCATCTCGCCGGTCGGCCATTGTTCGACCGCCTGGCCAAAGCACGCAATGTTTGAGCGGCTTTGCCGAACCGTTCCTCGGGAAAACGAAACTATTGTCGGAGCGGTTCTGTCCACTGAACGTACCCAAGCAGAGAGGAACGTGCCATGAGCAGTACTGGAGACAAAATGAAAGGCAACCTCAACGAAGCCGTGGGCAAGGCCAAACAGGGTCTGGGCGAGGCTACTGATAACGAGGGCATGAAACGCGAAGGCCGGCGTCAGGAAGTCAAAGGCGACGCTCAGCAAGTCAAGGGCGAAGCCAAAGACATTGTGAAGAAGGGCATTGATCGCGCCTGACCGCTGCGCCATTGAAAAGCCCGCAGCGCGCGGGCGTTTTTCGGTAAATCCCCTGCACACCCGGCGAGGGGAAGTGCCAGCTTTTTACTTCCGGTTGACCGCTGATATGCGAACGCCGGACGAGCTCGATGGGTGGCTGCGTCGAAAACTACGTTGCCTGCTCGGGCGACAATAGAAACCCCGAGAAACCCCGAAAGCCCGCAGAACGACGACTCATCTCGCTTGGGTTTGTGTGGAGTTTTTGTAGAGGTGGGTGAGCGAACGACTGCGCGGGGGAATGGACTAATAGCCGTAACCTAACGCAGAGGTGCTCACCATGAACGGCAACGAACCGAATCAACCTGCCCAGCCTGCGCGAGATGAAGAAGACCCGGTCAAACGTGATCCAGAGGAGGCTAATGACGACCAGCTGGATGAGGCCTTGGAGGAGACCTTTCCGGCCAGTGATCCTATTTCTCCGTAGCTGCTCATTGGTGCCCCCAGCTTCAGTCTGCGAGCAGGCTATGGCGCAGTGCGGGAAGTACCTGCTCTCGTAGCAGGGGCGCCAGGTGCCCCTGCCGCTCTGCATGTACTTCCAGCCAGTCCAGCGCGTCGATTTCCGCCTGTGCCTTTACCGAGGCTTCCAAACGCGCAACAAATACGTCAGCTTCCACCCAATGGTCCGGTTCGTTTGCCGCCCGCGACTGAAAATGGCCGAGCGACTCTAGCTTCGACGGGTCCATCAGCAGATCCAGTTCCTCTTGCAGTTCCCTCTCGAGCGCTTGTCGAGGCGTCTCCTCACCCTCGATCTTGCCGCCAGGCAACATGAACGCATGGGTGCCGCGCTTGCGCACGATCAATACGCGTCCCGTCTCATCAAGCAGGCAGGCAGTGGCGATTTTCAGCACGGTTACCGTCATGCCGCTTGCTCCTTATCGTGACATGGCGCCACAAGCGTCTTGTGTTGGTTATAGCGTTGTAGGCGAAGGGCGAGTGAGTCTGGCAAAGCAGTGGTCTCACTGAAATTCCGTTGCTTGTAGAAAGACGCTAACCCCGGCTCACAAAATAACCATACAGGCCCTTCGCCGGCGGCCAGCGCTTGGGCCGCCAGGCCCTGGTTACGCTGGCTTGGGGCGACCAGCAAACCGCTCAGCCAATGGCCGCCATCGACGCCTGCGAGGCATAGCCCCGCAATAATCTCCAGATGCTGTGCGACCCGGTGGCGAGCACCCGCCGGCGCCCGCGTATGGCTGCGGTGGGCTCGGTAGAATTTGTCAAGCAAAGGTCGGCTTTGGTCTGGCGGCTGACACAACTGAGATGCTTTCATGAGCAGTTCTCCAACAATGCTGCCGGATATTAACCGATGCTCGTCTGGCCAGCGGCCCATGAGTCCAAGCCGAATTCGATGTTCGCTCCGTTCGGCGTTCATCCGACGCCTGCAACTTTCCGCCATCGTTCACGCTCTCAGAAGAACAGCCTCCAGCTAGGACATAATAAAAATGTTGGACCTACTGATCGTCATGGCCTTCATTCTCTACGGTCTGGGTTCCGGCCTGCGCGCACGGGGCAAGGCCTCCCAAAGCCTCGATGAATACTTCCTTGCCGGCCGGGCGATCAAGGGCTGGAAGGCCGGCTTTTCCATGGCGGCGACCCAGTTCGCGGCCGATACGCCGCTGTTGGTGACCGGTCTGGTCGCGACGGCGGGAGTCTTTGCGCTATGGCGCCTTTGGATCTACGGCCTCGCGTTTTTGCTGATGGCATTCGTCTTTGCGGTGGGCTGGCGTCGCGCCGGAGTGCTGACCGACGCTGAGTTGACCTGTGTGCGCTATAGCGGCAAAGGTGTCACGCCGCTGCGTCTGCTCAAGGCTATCTATTACGGCACGGTGATCAACTGCGTGGTGCTGGCAATGGTCCTGGTAGCGGCCATTCGTATCGCTGAGGTATTCCTGCCGTGGCATCTGTGGTTGCCGGCTGGCCTTTATGAGCCCGTCGTCGCGTTCATCGCCAATATGGGCATCCAGCTTGGCGAGAGCATTACTGGACTCGATCCGGCGATGATGACTGCCAACAACCTGATTTCGATCCTGCTGATCCTCGCGTTTACCGCAATGTATTCGATTACGGGCGGTTTGCGCGCCGTGGTACAGACTGACGTTATGCAGTTCAGCTTGGCAATGATCGGCACACTGCTCTACGCCTGGTTCGTGGTCGATGCGGCGGGCGGTTTGAGCGGGTTGACCGACCGCATCGTCGAGCTCTACGGTAGCGACCAGGCGAGCAGGATGCTGTCTTTCGCACCGCCTGCAGATGCGGGAGAGGCGTTGATGCCGTTTCTGGTGATCGTTGGCCTGCAGTGGTTCTTTCAGATGAACGCTGACGGTACCGGCTATCTGGCGCAGCGAAGCATGGCATGCCCCACCGACCGTGACGCCCGGATTGCCGGCTTGGTGTTCACCTGGCTGCAGATATTCCTGCGCAGCCTGTTCTGGATGGCGATTGCCATCGGATTATTGGTGTTGTATCCCTTCACCCCCGGTGAAATGGCGGGTGAAGGTTTCACTGCTGGGCGAGAGGCCTTGTTCGTGCAGGGTATCGAAGACCTGCTGCCGCCAGGCGTAAGGGGCTTGATGCTCGTCGGCTTGCTGGCTGCACTGGCTTCAACCGTCGATACGCACCTCAATTGGGGGGCTTCCTATTGGAGCAATGACGTCTATGGAGGCGTGTTCGCGCCACACGTGCTCAAGCGCAAGCCAAAGGATCGCGAGCTGGTGTTGGTCGCACGGTTGTCGAATGTACTGATCCTGGTGATCGCGATGGTCATCATGGCCAATCTCGGTTCGATCCAGACCGCCTGGTTCATTTCACTGCTATTCGGCGCGGGAATGGGCTCGGTACTGGTGCTGCGCTGGCTGTGGGAGAGAATAAACCTCTATTCGGAGTTGACGGCGATGGCGGTGTCGCTGATCACGGCGCCACTGCTGCTCTACTACCTCGGCACCGACCCTGATCGTGAGTGGGTGCGCCTTGGAATCATGGCACTAGCGACCACCACCGCCGCCATCCTGGTGACCTTCATTACCCCCGCTACCGACGACGCCACACTAAAGCACTTCTATAGTCGTGTACGGCCGTTCGGCTTCTGGCGGCGCGCGGCGAGGCTCAATGGGATGGCAGCCTCCGTTTCGGTGAAGGCACTTGGTACACGTCTTTCTGCAGTTGCGGTGACCGCCGTTTCGCTGTTTACCCTGCTGGTCGGCGTTGGCCGCTTGATGTTTCCGCCACCGGATGGGTCTTCCGTGATCAGTTGGGTGTGCATAGCGGTGGGCTTGTTGCTGGTACCGGTTTGGTGGCGGACCGCCATGGGGCGTGAGTTCGATAGCGACCCCGAAGACGAACTGCTGCCGGATGATATGGCGACGCCCGAAAACAGCACCTCCTGACACAGGCCGAGTACCTTGCCGTTTCGCCAGTTGCCCGTTTCGTTTGTTTATATATTGCAAGGACGTATCCGCTGTTACCCGATGTTCTAATAAATAAGCTTTTACGTTTGACCGGATTCAAACCATGCGCAACCTTCCTCAGCCCTCCACCAACTCTTTCAGAAAGTTCTGCAATGCCAGCCCTGGTTCGTCATCTTCAGAGGTGATCATGCGGATGCCCCACTGGCTGAGGATTTCTTCCTGCACGGGGTTGGGTTTATGCGAAAAAACATAGGAGATCGGCCGGACGCCTAGCGTTTCGTGTTGGTTCCAGATCTTTGAAAGCTTGTAAAACAGCAATCTGATATTGGTATCGGAAAGGCTGTAGCCAATAAACAGGACGGCCTTGCTCAAGGTGTCCGCGCGCAGTTTGATATCCAGCGGTGTCTCGAACTGCAGCCTTTCGTAATAG
>NZ_JAMOIE010000111.1 GCF_024448935.1 Stutzerimonas stutzeri | reverse complement strand
CAGCTGCAGCTGAGCAGACGGCCCAGGCAAGTAGTCAAACCAGTGACGGTATCCGCCGCCAGCAGCTGGAGACAGACCTGATAGCTACTGCGATGAACGAAATGTCCGCTACTGTTCAGGACGTAGCGGGGAACGCTGCCAGTGCGGCACGGGCGGCACAGGAGGCCGATCAGCAGTCTGAAAGCGGCATGCGCGTGGTTCATCAAACAATCGCTTCTATTGACAGCCTCGCCAGTGAAGTTGAACACGCTGCCACTGTGATTCATGAGCTTGAGGCAGACAGTGCTGGTATTAGCTCTGTAGTGGATGTCATTCGAAGCATTACCGAACAAACCAACCTGCTTGCCCTTAACGCGGCTATTGAAGCTGCACATGCTGGTGAGCACGGACGAGGCTTTGCTGTTGTCGCGGATGAGGTGCGCTCGCTTGCTTCGCGCACGCAACAGTCAGCCAACGAAATTCAGGCCATGATTGAAAAGCTGCAGAGCGGCGCAAATCGTGCTGTTGCTGTCATGGAAAGCAGTTGCAGCAAAGCACAAGCTGGTAAGCAGCAGGTTGCCAGTGCAGGCCATATGCTGGAGCAAATCAGTAATGCTGTGGCGACCATTAATGACATGAATGCCATGATTGCTTCTGCAGCTGAGGAGCAAAGCTCTGTCGCGGAGGAGATCAGCCGTAACGTTACCAACGTAAGCCAGATTGCCGAAAAAACTAGCGAAGCCTCACGTCAGAATGTTGCCACCAGTACGCAATTGGCTTCTCTGGCAAGCCAACTTCAGCGTCTGATGCACATGTTCCGTCTTTAGGGAAACTCTGAAAAGCCCCAGCTTCGCGGAATTGATGCGCTGTAACCCGCTCGGCTGCTGGGCTCTTTTTCCCGAGAAAGGACTTCCTCAGGCCATCCTGAGGAGGGTGTTTTTAACTTTGTGTAAACGGTCATTTGGCAGGAGACTGCCAGCCTCAAGGAGTACCCATGACCGTAGTAAAACGCACCAAGCGAGCGAAGCCCGACCCTGAACTCGTTAAGCTCGCCGACAGCCTGCTGGTCAATTACAAGAAACCGGAAGATTTGATTGGCGAAAACGGCCTGCTCAAGCCAGCTCACCAAGATGCTGGTCGAGCGTGCGCTGGAAGCCGAGATGACCGAGCACCTGGGCATGGCAAGAGTGGATCGATCTTCAACGCCGGCGGTAATGCCCGTAACGGTCACAGCGACAAAACCCTCAAGGGCGATTTCGGCGAACTGCCGCTGGCCATCCCTCGTGACCGCCAGGCGCTGTTCGAGCCGCAGCTGGTGGCCAAGCAGCAAACCCGCTGGACGGGCTTCGACGACAAGATCATCTCGCTGTACGCCCGCGGCCTGAGCGTACGAGAGATCCAGGGGCACCTGGAGGAGATGTACGGCACCGAGGTCTCCCCAACCCTCATCTCGACCGTCACGGACGCGGTAAGCGACGAGGTGAAGCTCTGGCAGGGCCGTCCACTCGATCCGCTGTACCCGATCCTTTATCTGGACTGCATCCACGTCAAAGTGCGCGATGCCGGCGCGGTGCGGACCAAGGCGGTGTACCTGGCTATCGGGGTCAATATGGACGGGCACAAGGAAGTGCTGGGGCTGTGGATCGCCCAAACCGAGGGTGCCAAGTTCTGGTTGCAGGTAGTCACCGAGCTGAAGAACCGTGGCGTGCAGGACATTTTTATCGCCTGCGTGGACGGCCTCAAGGGCTTCCCCGAGGCGATCGAAACGGTCTATCCGAAAGCCTGCGTGCAGTTGTGTATCGTGCACATGGTGCGCAACAGCCTGAACTTCGTGTCCTGGAAAGCGCGCAAGGAAGTGGCCGCCGATCTGAAGCTGGTCTACACCTCGGCGACGGTCGAACTGGCCGAGCAACGGCTGACGGAGTTTGAAGAAAAGTGGGGTGGTCAGTACCAGTCAATCGGCCTGTCCTGGCGGCGTAACTGGGCACGGGTTATCCCGTTCTTCGACCATCCGGCCGAGATCCGCAAGGTGATCTACACCACCAACGCCATCGAATCGATCAACATGAGTTTGCGCAAGGTGATCAAGACCCGGGCCTCGTTCCCAACTGACGAGGCCGTGAGCAAGCTGTTTTATCTGGCGCTGAACAACATCAGCAAGAAGTGGACGATGCCGATACGGGACTGGAAAGCGGCTCTGAATCGCTTCAGTATCCAGTTCGAAGATCGATTGATGCAGGATTAATAGAAATCCCGTTTACACATAATCCGGGACACCCTCATCCTTAGCGTACGTTATTTTCCGGATTCTGCGGGCTCCCCAACAAGAACGACTTCATTGATGCCGAAGCGATCTGCGAAGCCGCCTCGCGGCCCAGCATGCGCTTCGTCTCGCCCAAGACCGAGGCCCGGCAAACGCTTTCGGTATTGCACCGGATGCGTGATTCGCTGGTGCGTGATCGTACCAAGACGGCCAACCAGGCCCACGGTTTCCTGCTTGAGTTCGGCATCAGCCTGCCCAAGGGACTATCGCTGGTCAGACGACTGCCGAGCACGTTGGATGAGCATGAGCTGCCGCCTCGGCTGGTCGCACTCCTAACGCGCCTGCATCAGCATTCACGCTATCTGGACGGACAGATCAAGGCACTGGACAAGGAAATGACCACCCAGCTTGAGGAAGATGACCTGGGGAGTCGCTTGCTGACGATTCCCTGTGTCGGCCCGATCACGGCCAGCCTGTTATCGGCCGAAATGGCGATGGCAAGCAGTATGGCGGCAGCCGTGATTTCGCGGCATCGGTGCGGCTGGTGCCCCGCCAGCACAGCACCGGCGGTCGAGCCAATTTGCTGGGGATGAGCAAACGAGGGGACAAGAATTTGCGGCGACTTCTAGTGCAATGCGCCCGGGTCTAGCCGCAGCGCCTGAAGCATCAGCAGGGCGCCCTGGCCGACTGGGTCCGTTCGCTACGAGAGCGACGCCGCTCGAATCACTCGAATGTAGTGGTGTGCGCCCTGGCCAACAAGTTCGCCCGAATCGCCTGGGCGATCGCTGCCAACCACTCGGAATTCGAAGCAGGGCCAGTCGTCTACGCCGCCTGATCCGGCCATTACAGCTGTACCACGGAACACCCTTCCAGGTTTTGCGATGCTGAACAACCGATGACGTGAACGGCCACCGGCTTGGTGAAGAACCTGACATAAAAAACGGCTTTCGAAGCCGCCGGCTTGTCAGGATCACCAGGCGCGACTCTCATCGTGGCGCGAGGCAGCCCAAACGAGACGCCGGATAGATTTACGCAAGCCATAGAATCATCGCTGGTCAGTATTGCAGAAACGGGGTGACCGTAAATTTTTTCTTCAAAAAAATCTCTTGCAGCACCCATCAGGCGGCGACCGCCGCCACCACCCCCACTCAAGACGCCAGAATCTTCCCCGGATTCATGATCCCGTGCGGATCGAGCGCGCGCTTCACCGTCGCGATCAAGGACAGCTCCGCCGGATTGCGGCTGTAGTGCAACCACGGCCGCTTGTGCAGCCCAATGCCGTGCTCGGCCGAGACCGATCCCGACAGGCTGCGCACGATAGCGTAGAATGCGGCCTCGATGCGCTGTTCGGTCTTGCGGTCGTCAGTCGGCAGCGAACCCACCACGATATGCACGTTGCCGTCGCCGACGTGGCCGAAGTAGATCGCCCGAACGCCGGGGAAATCGCGCGCCAGCGCCTCGCGCATCCGGGCCACGCATTCCTCGATGCCCGAGATGGGCGCGGACACGTCGAAGTTGATGGTGGGCGCGAAGGTGCGCAGCATCTCGGAGATGGCATCGCGCAGTTCCCAGAAGGCTTGTGTCTGCGTGTGAGATTGGGCCACGGCGGCGTCGGCGATCCAGCCTTCGGCCAGCGCGTGTTCTAACATCGCCTCGAAGCGCGCCGCATCCTCTTCGGGTGCGGCCGCCTGCAGGTCCAGCAGCACGTATAGTGGATACGTGGCCGGCAGCGGCGCGGCGATGCCGCCGGCGGTTGTGGCCGCGGCATAGTAGTCCTGCCACATCATCTCGAATGCGCTGACCCGGCCGCCCAGGAGGTGCTGCGCATGGCGCAGCAGCTTGATGGCCGAGCCGAAATCGGGCGCGGCTACCAACGCGGTATTGGCGCCCGAGACGCCCGGATGCAGGCGGAGCACGGCCTGCGTGATGATGCCCAGCGTGCCCTCGGTGCCGATGAACAGATGCTTCAGATCGGGGCCGGCATTGTTCTTGACCATCTTGTTCATCATGGACAGCACGGTTCCGTCGGGCAGCACGGCTTCCAGTCCCAGCACCAGGTCGCGCGCCATGCCGTAGCGGATCACGCGGTTGCCGCCCGCATTGGTGGCGATGTTGCCGCCGATCTGGCATGAGCCGCGCGCGCCCAGGTCCAGCGCGAACAGAAAGCCCGCCGCCTGCGCGGCTTCCTGAACGACCTGCAGCGGCGTGCCGGCCAGCACGGTCATGGTGGCTGAGGCAGGGTCCAGTTCGACCACGCCGGACATGCGCTCCAGTGAAACGAGCACGCAGCCTTCTATCGGCGTGGCACCGCCGGCCAGGCCGGTCAGCCCGCCCTGCGGCACCACCGGGCAGCGTCCTGCATGGCATAATGACAGCACGCGCGCAATTTCGGCGGTGTCGTGCGGGCGCACCAAGGCCAGCGGCCTGCCGCCTTCCTCGCCGCTCCAGTCGTTCAGGTACCGGGCCTCGATGTCGGCGCCCGCCAGCACTTCGCCGATGCTGGCGTCGGCGCGCAGCGCGGCCAGAATTCGTTTAGGGTTCCAGGGCCCGGACGCCGGTTCCGATGCAGTGATGTTCATGAAGAGACTCCTCTTCCAGTTTATGGAACGGCCAGCGTGTCCAGCCTTTATGATGGGCGGCCGCGGATTCTGGGGAAAGAGCGAGTTACTAACCCGAAATTTTGTATCCGGACAGTCAAAAAGTTTTCCGATAAATATCCGTGAAACCCATAACACGCTGATGCTTTTGTGTTTTTATGATGTCAGACAATACCCCGTAATATCATTGCGATGTTCGAATACTTTGTTCCTCATTAGTAACAGGCGAGGAAGTGGGTAGATTGGCAGTCGCTAAACATCCCAACCCCCACACCCTGCTGTCGCTATGCAGCCGCCAGGCGATTCGCCCATTCTTCGAGTGGCTCGGTGAGCACTGCCGGCATATCGAGGCGGTCGCCATGGACATGAACACCGCTTTCGACCTGGAAGTGCAGCGGCACTGCCCTCAAGCCGACGTGGCCTACGACCTGTTCCATGGGGTGGCGCGCTACGGTCGTGAGGTGATCGACCATAGTCGCGTCGACCAGGCCAACCTCCTGCGCGATAACAAAACAGCGCGCAAGGTGGTGGTCAAGCGCAGCCGCTGGCTGCTGCTGCGCAACGCTGAGAACCTCAAGGACGGCCAAGCCGTGCAGTTGCAGGAATTGCTCGCCGCCAACCAGCCATTGGCCCACGGTCTATCTGCCACCGCCAAACTGAACGGGCTTGCCGACCTAGCATCCATCGGCTGATCTGTTTCTCGCTCCGCTTATTACCGAAACCGCCTAAAGAGATCAGAAGGCCAGTCAATGCTGCTGATTTCCTTCTGGAAGCCAGCCGCATGATGCGTTCGGGCGCGAAAGTCGAAATCTACCTCTACCCCAAACTGGATGCCTCATGATGCCCTATGGCCGCCAAGCCCGCTGCCGCGCAGGCTTCGTCCTGCCCCTCGTCGGCCCCAGAGACGCCGATGCCGCCGATGCATTCACCATCGAGCAGGATCGGCAGGCCCCCGCCGAACACCACCAGCCGCTCGCGTCTTGGCAGGCCGATGCGCAGGCGCGGGTTGTCACCCAGCACGTCGAGCCAGTCGCGGGTGGAGAAGCCGAAGCTCACGGCGGTGTATGCCTTGTCTTCGGCAATTTCCCGTGAATGTAGAAAGGCGCCGTTCATGCGGAGATAGGCCAACGGCAGGCCGGAGTGGTCAACCACGCAGACGTTAATGCGCACGCCTAGCTTCTCTGCATGTGCCACGGCCGCACGGGTGGCGGCATAGGCGGCTTCCCAGTGCAGCGAGCGTTGATTCGTTGTTCTCATGTGCCGGACTCTGTGCAGGAGGAGGCAGGTTCATCGACCAATGGCCTTGGCGCTTTCGCCGCCGATGCCGAAGTGGCCTTTGGGCATCTCGGTTATAATCACTCGCACGCTGGTCAGCGGCGCATCCAGGGAGCGCGAGATGGCCTCGCTGACTTCGCGAATGAGGGTTTCCTTCTGCTCGTCGCTGCGGCCTTCAAGGATGTGGATCTGGGCAATAGGCATGGTGTGCCTCCTGAAGAAGAGGCCGCCCGGGCAGGGCGGCCGGATGGCTCAGACGAAGCGCGCGGAGACGCTGCCAAGCCCCTGGTAGCGCACGGTGATGTTGTCGCCCGGCGCTACTGCGACGGCGGCGGTGATGCCGCCAGTCATGATGAAGGTGCCGGCCGGTATGTGTTCGTCGCGCTCTGCCAGCAGGTTGGTCAGCATGGCCACGCTGGACAGCGGATGGCCGAGCACTGCGGCGCCGGCACCAAGTTCCACCACCTCGCCGTTCTTCTCCATCACCACGCCGAGAGTGCGCAGGTCGACCTCCTCGAGGTTGGCCATGCGGCCTCCGGTGATGTAGCGGGTCGACGAGGCGTTGTCGGCCACCACGCTGATCAGGTCGAACTTGAAATTCTCATAGCGCGAGTCGATTACCTCGACGGTGGGGATCACGTAGTCGACCGCGGCGATCACGTCGCCGATATGGCAACCAGGCCCGACCAGCGGTGCCTTGGTGACCACCGCGATTTCCGCCTCGATCTTGGGGTGGATCAGCTTGGAACAGTCCACCGTGCCGCCGTCGGGCACGCTGAAGTAGTCGGCGAGAAAGCCGTAGATCGGCGTCTCCACGCCCATCTGTGCCATCTTCGCCCATGAGGTCAGGCCCATCTTCAGGCCGACGATCTTGTTGCCGCGCTCCTCCTTGCGCCGGCGGATTTCCCACTGGATGTCGTAGGCATCGGCGAAGGTCATCTCGGGATAGTCGTTGGTGACCTTGTGGATGTCATGGGCCTGCAATTCGGCGTTCTCGATGTGCTCGGCCAGGGCCAGCACCTGCTCGCGGTTGAGGGTACGGTTCATGCGCTCACCTTCTGGTTCTGGCGGGCCCGGGACATATCCAGGGCGAGGTCTTCGATCATGTCTTCCTGGCCGCCGACGGTGCCGCGGCGCCCCAGCTCGACCAGAATGTCGCGGGCCGGTACGCCGTATTTCTTCTCGGCGCGCTGGGCAAACAACAGGAACGAGCTGTATACGCCGGCATAGCCCAGGGTCAGCGCATCGCGGTCGACGCGGATCGGCTGGTCCATCATTGGCACGACGATGTCTTCGGCCACATCCATGATCTTGTAGAGGTCGATGCCGGTTTCCACGCCCATGCGCTTGCACACCGCGACGAAGACTTCCAGCGGGGTGTTGCCGGCACCGGCGCCGAGGCCGGCGACCGAGCCGTCGATACGCGAGGCGCCAGCTTCGATGGCGGCCAGCGAGTTGGCGATGGCCATGCCCATGTTGTGGTGGCCGTGGAAGCCGATCTCGGTGGCGGGGTTCAGCTCGGCGCGCAGCAGGCCGATCTTCTCGCTGACCTCATCGGGCAGCATGTAGCCGGCCGAGTCGGTGCAGTAGATGCAGTTAGCGCCGTAGCTTTCCATCAGCCGCGCCTGCTCCAGCACTTTTTCCGCGCTGATCATGTGCGCCATCATCAGAAAGCCGACGGTATCGGCGCCCAGCTTGCGCGACATGCCGATGTGCTGCTCGGAGACGTCGGCCTCGGTGCAATGCGTGGCCACACGAATGGTGGAGACGCCACAGTCGAGCGCCATCTTCAGGTGGTCGACCGTGCCGATGCCCGGCAGCAGCAGGGCGGATACCTTGGCCTGCTTGAGGCGCGGGATCACCGCACGCAGGTATTCCTCGTCGCTGTGCGCGGGGAAACCGTAGTTGATCGAGCGACCGCCGAGGCCGTCGCCGTGGGTGATCTCGATCAGTGGCATGCCGGCGGCGTCGAGGCCGGTGGCGACCGCGATCATCTGCTCGAGGCTGATCTGGTGGCGCTTGGCGTGCATGCCGTCGCGCAGGCTCATGTCGTGCAGGGTGACGTTCTTGCCTTGCAGATTCATGGTGCGACTCCTTTAGGCCAGTGCCGCTTCACGACGTGGCAGTTGAATGGTGCCGCTGGCGATTTCCTCGGCGAACATCTCGCCAGTACGCAGCGCTGCGGCGGTCATGATGTCGAGGTTGCCGGCGTACTTGGGCAGGTAGTCGCCCAGGCCCTCGACTTCCATGAAGATCGAGACGCGGTTGCCGTCGAATACCGGGCCATTCTTCAGCCGGTAGCCGGGCACGTACTTCTGCACCTCGGCGATCATCGCGTGGACCGATGCGGTGATCGCATCCTGGTCCGGTTCGGTTTCGGTCAGGCAGTGGATGGTGTCGCGCATCATCAGCGGCGGCTCGGCCGGGTTGACGACGATGATCGCCTTGCCTTCCTTGGCCCCGCCGACCTGCTCGATGGCGCCGGCGGTGGTGCGGGTGAACTCGTCGATGTTCTTGCGGGTGCCCGGGCCGATGGAGCGCGAGGACACGGTGGCGACGATCTCGCCGTAGGCCACCGGCTGCACGCGCGATACCGCGGCGACCATCGGGATGGTGGCCTGGCCACCACAGGTGACCATGTTGACGTTCATTTCCAGCGTGCCGACATGCTGCTTGAGGTTCACCGGCGGCACGCAGTACGGGCCGATGGCGGCCGGGGTCAGGTCGACCATCAGCACGCCCAGCTCGTTGAGCTTGCGGCTGTTCTCGGCGTGTACATAGGCGGAGGTGGCATCGAAGGCGATGCGGATATCGTCCTCGAGCACGTGCGGCAGCAGGCCGTCGACGCCCTCGGCGGTGGTCTTCAGGCCGAACTCGCGGGCGCGCTTGAGGCCATCGGACTCGGGGTCGATGCCGACCATCCAGACCGGCTCGATCCACTCGGAACGCAGCATCTTCATCACCAGATCTGTGCCGATGTTGCCCGGGCCGATAATGGCGGCTTTCAGTTTCTTGCTCATCAGGCTGTCCTCGATCAGATGAAGCGCACGGAGGCGCTGCCGATGCCGCCGATCTCGACGCGCATGAAATCACCGGCCTTGACCGGTTCCAGCGGAACCAGCGAGCCGGACAGGATCACTTCGCCGGCCTTGAGGCCAATGCCGAAGTGGCCGAGGGTGTTGGCCAGCCAGGCCACGCAGTTGACCGGCGAGCCGAGCGCAGCCGCTCCAGCGCCGGTGGAGAGCAGCTGGCCGTTCTTCTCAACCAGCATGCCGCAGGTGACCAGATCGACCTGGCGCGGTGAGACGGCCTGGTCCCCCAGCACGAACAGCCCGCAGGAGGCGTTGTCCGCGACGGTGTCCTGGATCTTGATCTTCCAGTCCTGGATGCGCGAATCGACCACTTCGAAGCAGGGGATCACGCATTCGGTGGCAGCCAGCACGTCGGCGTTGGTCACGCCCGGCCCCATCAAATCCTTCTTGAGGATGAAGGCGATCTCGCCCTCGGCGCGTGGCTGGATCAGCCGCTCGCTGATCGGCATTGCCTCGCCGCTGTTGTAGACCATGGCATCGGTGAGGTAGCCGAAGTCCGGCTGGTGCACGCTGAGCATGTTCTGCACGGCCTTGCTGGTGACGCCGATCTTCTTGCCGATCACCCGCTCGCCGGCCGCCAGGCGGCGTTCGAGCATGCGCAGGGAGATGTGGTAGGCGTCCTCGACCGTGATGTCGAAGCCGCGGCTGGTCAGCGGCGACACGGTCTCGCGCTGGACCATCGCCTGGTAGAGCTCGTCGCCGAGTTCGTTGATCAATGTCTTGTCCATATCGGTCTCTCTCAGGAATGGAGGGCGTCGGCCTCGGCGAGGAAATTCTCGACCAGGCGGGCGAAACGCTCGGCGTGTTCGATCTGGGTCCAGTGGCCGCAATGGCCAAAGACGTGGAGTTGGGCGTTGGGAATCCACTGCGCGAGGGTCAGCGAAGCCTGCAGCGGGATGATCCGATCCTCGCGGCCATGGATGACCAGGGTTTCGTGGGGCAGGGCGCGGATATCGGCCTCGTTGCTGGCCAGATCGTCGACTCCGTTCTGCCGTGGCGGCGGGAACATCGCGGCGAACGACTCCTGGAAGCCCGGGCGGATGCTGGCTTGGTAGCGCAGCTCGGCCAGCTCGTCGTTGACCAGGGTGCGGTCGTGGGCGAACAGATCGAGCAGCCTGCGCATGTTGGCCAGCGACGGCGTGTAGCCCCACGCCATTTCCAGCCCCTCGGTGATCGGAAAGGCCACGCCGACGCTGCCCATCAGCACCAGCCGGCGCACGCGCTCGGGGTGACGGATGGCCAGTGCCAGCGCCAGCCCGCCGCCGAACGAGTTGCCGACGATGTCGGCCTGCTGGATGCCGAGGGCGTCGAGCACGCCGATGGCATGCTCGACCCAGCGCGCCTGGCTGTATTGTCCATCGGCCGGACGTTCGCTGTAGCCGAAGCCGAGCATGTCCGGAGCGACCACCCGGCGCGTCTGCGCCAGCTGCGGAATGATCCCGCGCCAGTTGGCCCAGGCGGTGACGCCCGGCCCGGAGCCGTGGATCAGCAGAACCGGGAAGCCTTCGCCCTGATCATGCAGGTTGGTGCGGTAGCCAGCGGCGAGGATTTCGCGACCGATTTCAGGGCTTTGCTGCGGTGCGTTCATGGCCAGCTCCTCAGAGTTTCACACAGATGTTTTTCAGCTCGGTGTAGAATTCCAGCGAGTGCACACCCCCTTCGCGCCCGATGCCCGACTGCTTGCTGCCGCCGAAGGCGGTGCGCAGGTCGCGCAGGAACCAGCTGTTGACCCAGACGATGCCGGCCTCGATCTGCCCGGCGACGCGGTGGGCGCGCGAAGCGTTCTCGGTCCAGATCGCCGAGGCCAGGCCGTAAGGCAGGCTGTTGGCCAGTTCAATGGCTTCCTCCTCGCTGTCGAACGGGCGGATATGGCAGCAGGGGCCGAAGATTTCCTCGGTGACCACCGCCGAATCGTCGGTCAGGCCGGTCCAGATGGTCGGCTGCACCCAGGCGCCGCCGGCCAGGTGCGCCGGCATCTCCGGCACGCCGCCGCCGGTGACAACGGTGGCGCCGTCGTCGACTGCCTGCTGGTAGTAACTGAGGACTTTTTCACGGTGCTTGTGGCTGATCAGCGGGCCGAAATTGGCCTCTGGATCGTTCGGTTCGCCGATCTTCAACGCTTCGGCGCCGGCCTTCAGGCGGGCGACGAACGCGTCGAAGATCGGCCGCTCGACATACACCCGCTCGGTGCCCAGGCAGACTTGGCCGCAGTTGGCGAAGGCCGAGCGCAGGGTGCCCTCGATGGCCTTGTCCAGGTCACAGTCGGCGAAGACGATGCCGGCGTTCTTGCCGCCCAGCTCCAGCGACACCTGGCGCACGCCCTTGGCCGCGGCGCGCATGATGGTTTCGCCGGTGCCGGTCTCGCCGGTGAAGGTGTAGGCGTCGACGTCCGGGTGCTCGGTGAGGAAGGCCCCGGCCGAATCGCCGCCGAAACCGTGCACCACGTTGTACACGCCGGCCGGCACACCGGCGGCCTGCATCACCTCGCCGAGCAGGGTGGCGGTCAGCGGGGTTTCCTCGGATGGTTTGACCACCACGCAGTTGCCGCAGGCCAGGGCCGGGCCGACTTTCCAGGTCATCAGCAGCAGCGGCAGGTTCCACGGGCTGATCACGCCGATCACCCCCTTGGGCCGGCGCACGCCGTAGTTGAGTGCACCGGCGCCGTCCGGGGTGGCCATCTCGAAGGCTTCGGTCGGCACGTTCTTGATCAGGTCGGCGAACACCTTGAAATTGGCCGCGCCGCGCGGAATGTCGATGTGGCTGGCCAGGGATTTGGGCTTGCCGGTGTCCAGGCATTCGGCCTCGAGAAACTCATCGAAGCGCGCCGTGACGCCATCGGCCACGCGATGCAGAATCTCAGCGCGCTCGGCCACCGTCATCTTCCCCCATGGTCCCTTCAGCGCAGCGCGTGCCGCCCTGACCGCGGCGTCGACCTCGGCGCGGCCGGCCTCGTGCACGCGGCCGATCACCTGGCCATTGACCGGGTTGATGTCCTCGAAGGTGCGGCCGCTGGCCGAATCGACGAAGGCACCGTTAATGAAATGCTTGATCTCTTTCATCTGCGCAATCTCTGCAATAAGTCGAACCGAACCATCAGGTCAGCACGGTCATGAATCGTTCGTTGAGCACACGGTCGTGATAGAAGATCGCCTTGCCCAGGTCCTTAGCCAGCCAGGTCACCGGCTTGTGATCCGGATAGCTGTAGTCGCCGCCGCAGAACACCTCGCTGCGGTTACCGGACGGGTCGAAGAAGTAGATGGTCTTGCCGTGGGTCAGGCCATGACGGGTCGGGCCGATGTCGATAGAGGTGTCGGTCATGGAGATCAGGTCGGCGGCGCGAAGCACGTCTTCCCAGGTTTCGAGGTAGAAGGACACATGATGGAGGCGGCCTTTTTCCGGATGGTGAATGAAGGCCACGTCGTGGGCCTTGGTCGACAGACTGAGGAACTGGGAGACGCGCGTGCCATTTTCGTCCAGCACCTGTTCGGCCAGATAGAAGCCGAGCACCTTGGTGAACAGGTCATAGGTCGCCGGCAATTCGTCGCCATACAGTAGGCAATGATCGAAACGCACAGCCGCCATGCCTTTCAGATCGCGCGGCCATGCCTCGGGATTGACCTCATTCACACCCCACTTTCCAGTATATTCCTTGTCTGCATACAACTCGAAGTGATGCCCGGAGGGTGCCTGGAAGCGCACGCGCCGGCCACAACTGTTCAGCTCACCTGCGGGTAGCTGCTCAACGGCACAGCCATATGCCGTCAGATCCCGCTCCAGTTGCCGGAGAGCATCCTCATCCACAACCTTGAAACCCATAAAATCCATACCAGGTTCGTCGGCTTCGCGTAGCACCACGGAGAATTTGTCAACTTCGGTCCAAGCCTTGAGATAGACACGGCCCTGATCGTCACGGTCCATCTCGATCAGGCCCAGCAACTCGACGTAGTGTTCCAGGGCCTTGCTCATGTCCAGTACACGCAGCTGCACATGGCCGGGGCGCATTATACCTTTGTTCATGACGTCACCTTTTCTCTTTGTTGTGGGTCGACCGTATTTTCATAGCACGGCTTTGAATAACGCTCGATACATAGATCGCTACGGGCAAACAGTCGGCAGGCCAGGGCGTAGCCTTGTTCGCGGGCCTCTACCGGTACGTGCTTGCAGCTCATACGCCCGCATTCGTAATCACCGGTCAGCACCCGCACCTTACACAGGCCGCACCCGCCGCCGCGACAGCCAACTGGTAGGCAGTGCTTGTTCTGGGCCTCCATAGCACGAAGCACTGACTGCTGCGGCTGGCAGACGAAGCTCTCCCCATCAGGCCGTACAGTGATTTCAAAGACCGTTGGCATCCCGCCTCCGTCGACATGTGCGTCAGTGGGCACCGCTGCAGGACCTCCAAATACAAGTCCTGACCAGTTTGGCGATCGCTAGGGAAGTATTGATTGTCATCGCGGGAGCGCTGATTATTAAGGTGTAACGGAACGAACTCTTGTTATTGGTTTGCATTGTTCTCTCTAGCGATGCTCTTTGGCGCAGCATGTATGAAATCCTAATGGG
>NZ_JAMOIE010000110.1 GCF_024448935.1 Stutzerimonas stutzeri | reverse complement strand
AACGCCCCAGGCTTGGCAAGAAGCCGTACATATTGAAAACCCTCATGATACAGCAGTGATCAGTGATCGGCTGGGCGATGTCGTCCTGGAGGCCTACCGAGAACTGCATATGCAGCCTGACTGTACTCAAATCCATTTCGGCCTCTATCGATTGCTGCCTGCTGGCAATAATTCAGATCGAGTCTGGCTGGACCTAAAACTTGACCGCATAGAATCGCCACCTGGCGTTTTCTATCTGTACATCTCACTTAAGGAAGAAACCCATACCTCCTGCCCATAGACCTTCTAAATTCACAGCACTACCCCAAGCCCGACATCTGTCGGGCTTTTTTCATTGTGCGAGTAACACCCTCGCAACATTAGCCCAACAGCAGTGTGGAGCTGCCCATGATTAATATCCCAGGCCAACTGGCCATCCGCACTATCAGCGGCCGCAATGGCGAGTTCAACGTCGGACGGCTTTCAACCTCAATCGGCGAGTTCGTCATCAAAGACGCGCTCCTCGATCAGTACGATGAAGGCAAGTACCGCGGTGATTTCCTCATCACGGAAATCCGTCCCTCGTACTACTCAACATCAGGTCGGCTTGTGGTCGAGATTCGTGCGAAGCTTGAAAGCATGAGCCTCGACGATGTAGACAACTTGACGGCGGAAGACGCCGCCAAGCTCTCACCGAGCGAACCAGACCCTATAGATGAAGAACCCTCTTCAACTCAAACAAAACCTCTGCAACAGCGCAAAACGCTGACCGCTGCAGCGGCTGTGAGCAACGCAAACAAACCGTTATCAGCGGAAGATGCTCCCTTTGGGATGGCACCGCCCAGTTCGGCAAACAACGCAGAGCAAGACGCTGCGCTATTTGGCACGATCTGGCCACTGGACGAGATGGTTAAATTGGATACCACTGTTGACCGTCAGCGCTTACGCCTGCAATGCACTCGCCTCGGCGAGCTTGGCTATGTGCTGGACTTTAAATTACAGGTCTGGACGCTCTCCAGCTTCTGATTGTTTCAACACCCACCCTTGAGGGGCTCCCTCATGGGCGCTCCTTCATATTGACGGAGCATTACATGAACCCAATCTTCAACACCCTGACTACCGCCATCCTGGACAACGTCGAGGATCAACTCGCCAATAACGAGGTATCCACGAACGAGGAACTGTGGGATTTCTTCATCGAAGAGCTCGGTCTGACGGCCGAACAGGCTGATGCAGCCATTGCCCTTCGTCCTCGCTATCTAGGGCAGATATTCCTGATAGGACAAAGTCCTTTGTATCAAGACAACCCCGTCTCTTTTGACCCAGAAGCCAAGGTGTTCAAGCCTCACGAACCCGAGCTTAATCTGGGTCACAACGTGTTCAGTACTGATGAACTCACCGACCTAAGTGACGCGATTGCCAACCAGATACAAGACATTTGGGATTACTGCCGAAATGAAGAGGGTACGGGTGAGCGGGTTGAACGCCTTGAGGCGCTCAGCACCAAAATCAACCACCTTCAAATCCAGGCAGTAAATCGCTAAATCACACCACCGCAATGTACCCACGAGGGGCAAAACCGCTCCTCGGGGCGGGTTCCCCTCCGTTAAGGAGGTTCACATGCCTAACTCCACCCAACTCTTTCAGCTTGAAGAGTGCCCTGACCTGTATGTTGATGCCTGCGCCTGCGACGAGCAGCGCAACCTAGTCTTTCTCTCCGCCTGGGGACGTGACACGGCGCTGCAGGAGTTTCTGGCCAGATTAACCCTCGGTTCTTCCGAGAATGGTCTAAGCCAGTTTCACATCATCGTTGATGGTCGAAGCCTTCCGGTCTTTCCCAACATCGACATGCTGGAAAAACGCACTACCCGCCAATTACGCGGGACGTTGTTTGGCAGCCTGGTTCACCTTTGGCTGTTCGACCGGCGTTGCGCTCAGCCCGACCGGGCAAACCACTTCGCTTACGCCTTGCTTGAGAGCGGGCAGTCACCTCATCAAAGGCTGTGGCCGCTGATCATCGACACCTGTCCGTTACCGCTACTGCCTCACTGGCAAGCACCGGTCATGGACGTACTCAATCAAAACGACATGCTGCAATCCCTTCCGGGAACGCTTGGCGCTTGCACGGTCTGGCGTTTGTCGTTGCAACTGGACGTACTTGAACCTGCTCTGGGCGATCTCATTCGCCAGGGGCAGCTCTCAACTCACGCTCATTCTTGAGCGCAACTTATACTCTGGAGCCCACCATGGCCTTGATGTTCCCACGCCTGGCACGCAATTTTGCGCGCAACGGCTACTACCCAACCGACGAAACCACTCTGGAGCGCACGCTACAAGCGTTGGCAGCCCCTCCAACCGGCACAATGAGAATCCTCGATCCTTGTGCCGGCGAAGGGGTTGCTTTGGCTGAAGCCGCTCATGCACTAGGACGTGACCACGTAGAGACTTATGCGGTCGAGTACGATCAGGAGCGTGCCGACCACTGCAAGACGTTGCTGGATCGTGTGCTGCACAGCGACCTGATGGACACCATGATCAGTCGCCAGGCCTTCGGTCTGCTCTGGCTCAACCCACCCTACGGCGACCTGGTCGCTGATCACGCTGGTGCCTCACAGTACCAAGGTAACGGTCGTCGGCGCCTGGAGAAGATGTTCTATCAACGGACTCTTCCTCTGTTGCAGTACGGCGGCGTGCTGGTGTTCATTGTTCCGCACTATGTTCTGGACGACGAACTGTGCGGATGGCTGTGCAATCACTTTACTGAGCTGCGGATCTACAGCGCAGCCGATCCAACCTTTAAACAGGTGGTGATCTTCGGCATCCGTATACGGCGCCAGGACCTGGCTCGATCACAGGATGTCAAATCCATACGTGCACGCCTTCAGGCCATCGGCGCCGGTACGCTGAGTGCCGAAGTGCTACCAAGCAGTTGGCCTTGGGAGCCCTACAGGGTTCTTCCAGTAGCCAACGACTTGGAGCATTTCTACCGTATCAGTCTGGAACCTGAACAGCTCAACGAGGAGGTTAAACGGCTTCGAGGCATGTGGCCAGACTTCGCCCTGCACTTTGGTCAAACCGGGGTTCAGCCACGCCCACCTGTGCGTGAACTCTCCCGTTGGCACCTGGCATTAGCCCTGGCTGCCGGCGCGATATCGGGTGTAGTGACCTCAAAGTCCGGCAGGGTGCTGGTACTCAAGGGCGATACTTACAAAGATAAGGTCCGCAAGACCGAGTTCACCGAAGACCAGGATGGCAATGTGTCCGAGGTAAGGATCCTGACCGATCGTTTCGTACCCATCATCCGGGCATGGGACATGACGCCAGGCTCTGCCAACCAAGGCCGCGTGGTCACCATCAGTTCATCGGCGGATACGCCGCATGAACCTGATGAGGCGGTGGCACAGCCAACATTAACCACCCCGCCACGGGAGACCTTTGAACCTGGCCGCTTGGTGCTGACTCAGTCGGTGCACCACTTAGTGGAGCATGGACACCTCGATCCAAGCACTTACTTGCGGCGGCATTTCTCCGGTGACTGGGGAGAACTGCCCGAAGAAGACTGGAACAGTAACCAACGGGCTCTGACCTCTGGGGAGCGTTTGTTCTCCAGTTACGACATCAGCGCCGGCGATGAAACCCGGCTCTGGATCATCACCGAGGCGGACCGCAGCGTAACGACCTTGTTGTTGCCATCGGACTACTGACTCAACACAACCACATAGGGGATTCCCCTATCCAACCCGCAGGGTATTCACCATACCCATAAGGGTGTCGTGCATGCCCTGTTTCATTCCTACTGGAGAAACAGCCATGAACGACCTCTCACACACCTCGTTTTCACCCATGACCATCGGTTTGACCGAATTCATCGACGAATTTGGTGATGAACTGCTGGACTCACTGAACCGATCTAACCCACCGGTCTATGCCGGTCACATCAACCAAGCCCGACAACGGGTAATGGATGGACTCAAGCGTCAACCCTTCCCCGCGCAGGCCGAGGTGGTGCAAGCCGTTGCGGCGTTATTGCTAGATCGCAACGAGCAAGCAGCCGTCATTAATGCCGAAATGGGTACTGGGAAAACCATGATGGCCATTGCAGTAGCGGCCGTCATGCACAACGCGGGCTATCGCCGTACCTTAGTCGTCTCTCCCCCTCACTTGGTTTACAAGTGGCGACGGGAGATTCTTGAAACCATCCCGGCCGCACGCGTTTGGGTACTCAACGGACCCGATACTCTGGTCAAGCTGCTTAAACTGCGGGATCAACTGGGTGATCCTTATGATGGTCGGCAAGAGTTCTTCATCCTCGGGCGTGTCCGTATGAGAATGGGGTTCCACTGGCGTCCAGTATGTTGGCCACGTCGCTCTGGCAGCGGACACCAATTTGCAAGCTGCCCAGGCTGCGGCCATCTTCTGGAGGATCCAGAAGGCAACCGGATCAGCGTCGAGGAGTTTTACCGAGAGGAACGCCGTCGAAGCTGCCCTCATTGCCAAGGCCCACTCTGGACGCTGATGCGCCCAGGCAAAGCTGAAAACGGAACCCGCCGTGCAACCATACTCAAATCAATGTGCCGCATTCCGACCATTGGCCCTGTGCGTGCAGACCGCTTGTTGAATGACTTCGGGGAAGATTTTCTCGCCTCGATGCTGATCGACAACGTCAGTGAGTTCATCAATCTGATGGATGCTCAGGGCAACTTCATCTTTAGCGACCGCCAGGCCAAGCGCATGGAGCGCGCGATGGCCAACATCGAGTTCGGTTTTGGTGAGGGCGGCTATCAACCTACAGAGTTCATCAAGAGGCAATTACCAGATGGGTATTTTGATCTGCTGGTCGTGGACGAGGGACATGAGTACAAGAACAGTGGTTCGGCCCAGGGCCAGGCCATGGGAGTACTGGCAGCGAAAGCACGTAAAACCGTGCTGCTGACCGGCACCCTCATGGGCGGTTATGCCGACGACCTGTTCTACCTCCTATTCCGAATCCTTACCCGTCGTATGATCGAGGACGGTTACAAACCCAACGCACGCGGCAGTATGGCTCCGGCCGCGATGTCTTTCATGCGTGATCACGGCGTTTTGAAGGACATCTACACCGAGCGGGACAACGAGTCACACAAAACTGCCAAGGGTAAAAAGCTCTCAGTACGTACGGTAAAAGCCCCAGGCTTTGGCCCAAAAGGCATTCACCGCTTTGTGCTGCCGTTCACCGTTTTCCTGAAACTCAAAGATATCGGTGGCAACGTGTTGCCGGCGTACCAAGAGGAGTTTATCGACATCACCATGTCTGCAGAACAGGCTTTGGCCTATCAGCAGTTGGCAGGAAAATTGACACAGGAACTTCGTCAGGCACTGGCTCGTCGAGACACCACCCTGTTGGGGGTAGTGCTCAACGTGCTGCTGGCTTGGCCTGACTGCTGCTTTCGACCGGAGATCGTTAAGCATCCACGCAGCAAAGACACCCTAGCATTCGTGCCCTCGATCTTCGCAGATGAACAAGCAATGCCAAAGGAAGAAGCACTGCTCGAACTCTGCCTGGCGGAAAAAGCCAAAGGCCGCAAGGTCCTGGCCTACACTGTGTACAGCGGCACTCGCGACACCACCGCTCGCCTGAAACGGTTGCTGGAACAGGCCGGTTTGAAGGTGGCTGTATTGAGGGCATCTGTGGATACCGCTAGGCGCGAGGATTGGATCCTCGACCAAGTGGACAGAGGGATCGACGTGCTGATCACCAACCCGGAGCTGGTAAAGACGGGGTTGGATCTGCTCGACTTTCCGACCATTGTGTTCTTACAGACCGGCTACAACGTCTACACGCTACAACAGGCAGCTAGACGGTCATGGCGGATTGGGCAGAAGCATCCAGTGCGCGTTATTTTCTTTGGCTATGCCGCCAGCTCTCAGATTACGTGTCTGCAGCTGATGGCCAAAAAAATTGCCGTGGCTCAAAGCACGTCGGGAGACGTTCCAGAGTCTGGTCTCGACTCGCTGAACCAGGATGGGGATTCGGTTGAGATGGCACTTGCAAGGCAACTCATTGCTTCATAGTTTAGCGGCCACCTTAGGGTGGCCATTTTTTATCGTTGGATTTGAGGAGCAACAAAACAACGCGAGCGTTTCACCTAAAAAATTACGATTAGAACTCCTCTACTATTCATATGGCAGCATATCTCACCTGGCAAACATCCTTCACGCTGACGAAGAAGCACTCCGGTTGTCTAAATAGCGCTCGAACTGCTCAAAGTCAGCTGAACACAGCAACTGTGAACAGGCTCGAACTTCGGACTCTGCCCAAGTCCACCACTGAGATTTTTGAAGCAGATCACGCTGATGCTCCTGAAACCGCCACTTGATAAACCGAGCAGGGTTTCCACCAACTACCGCGTAGGGCTCTACATCTTTAGTAACAACCGCTCCCGCCGCCACTACCGCTCCATCGCCGATAGTGACCCCGGAGAGGATCATTGCGTTTGAACTTATCCAACAGTCGCTACCGATCTGGACATCACCGTTCGTACCGCCGTAATCACGAATATGACTGGCCTCATCAATCTTTGCCGGAAATGGATAACAACTGATCCAATCCGTACGATGATGCCCCCCCAAAAAAATCTCTACCCCTGAGGCAATAGAGGTATAAGCCCCTACGCGCAATGTGGAACCTTCGTGCCAGTCATGCACAATAGGCTCGCCATATGTCGCTTCTCCGAAGGTATACGAGGGATAACGAATCCTCAGTCGCTGCGTACCGCGTTGCAATTTCGGCGTCTCTCGTATTTTTTTTCGATGGCTTCGATTCAGCAGCTTGCTCAGAAATTTCAAATTTTTACCGTCCATTTACGCTTCCGCCAAACCGTGCACAGTCGTGCCAAAGGAAGAGGCCTATCAAGGTTATCCGATTGTAAACAAACCGAGAAAAATATCAGAGTTGAATTTTCAGACCGAAAAAAATCCTGCTGGGCAGAGTAGCTCTTCGGTTATTCGCCCAATTCAGCCGTAGGCACATTGCCAATGGGGGGCTGACCGAGAACACCAAAAACCATTCGCAGTGGAAAACCTATTTCCTACTGCACCCAAGAGATCGGTTTGAGAGGGTGTCTTCGCTTTTGCGCGAGGACGCCCATGAACCTATCACGCCCTACTCGAACCACTCTGATACTCAGCCTCTGCCTTGTAGTTCTGGCAGGCATGCTCGGCTATCAGCACCATCAACTCTCTCAGCTCAGCAACAGTATGGCTGCGACCGCTGACAAGGAGTCGCTGGATGCACTGCTGGCACGGCTGGGCAAAGTCGATGAGCGACTGGACACGGTAGACGGCAAGCACCTGGTGAGCAACGAGGACTTCCGCTCCGGCCAGCAGGCGTTATCGAACCGGATCGATGCCGTACAGGCGTATGCAAAGCAAGCGACCGAGTCGGCGCAAGAACTCACACGTAATGCTGCGTCCTCAGGGGAGCTGGTGGTGCTCAAGGCCAGCGTCGAAACGCTTGATAGCCGTATTCACGAACTAAGCCAATCCCAGATCAAGCAACCTGCTGCTCCCTCCAAGCCCAAAGCCGTTGCCCGCAAACCACCTCCTGCCCGAAAGCCCAGCACCAGCGTCGTTACACCTCAGGCGCCGCCCTTCACCGTCGTCGGTATCGAGTACCGGGGCGGCGAGCGCTTTTTGTCCGTAGCGCCACCTGGCAGCACACAGTTAAGCCAAATCTACCTAATCCGACCTGGTGACGCTGTGGCGGGCACGGCCTGGCGCCTCAACGCTCTGGACGGCAAATACGCACGCTTTGACGTGTCCGGAACACCGCAAACCGTAACCGTCGCGCAATAGGACCTCTTTTATGTATTCCCCGATCGCACCTTCAAAAAAAGTAAAGCCTACGAGCCTCTCTCGAATCATTGCAGGCTTGGCAACCTTTGCGTTTGCCTATGTTTGTCATGCGGCCCCGGGACAAGCAACATCCGTCTCGAACACACAGAACAGCCAAACCCAGAACTCCTCTCAAGGAGCCAGCCAGACAGAACTTGCCCGCGAGTGGGGGCTAACAACGCAAGAGTGGACCCGCTATCAAACGGTGATGGACGGCCCTCGGGGGATCTATTCGCCAGGCTTGGACCCTCTGACCGCACTCGGTATTGAGGCCAAATCGGAGGAGGAACGCCGGCGTTACGCAGAACTGCAAGTGCAGGCCGAGCGACAGCGTATAGATAAGGAGCTTGCTTACCAGAAGGCCTATGACCAAGCCTTCGCCCGCCTATATCCCAATGAAAAAGTCATCCAAATATCATCCAATCCAGCACCCTCAGCGGGCACAGGTGCGGTAACTGCCCTCAAAGGCACCGGTCGATTAGCCGTTTTCGTTCAAGACAGCTGCACGGCTTGTATCGCCAAGGTGAAAGATCTACAGGCCCAGAAACAGTCCTTTGACCTGTATTTCGTCGGTAGCCAGGGTGATGACGAGAAGATTCGACGTTGGGCCATTCTGGCAGGTGTCGAGCCGACCAGCGTGCGCAACCGCCAGATCACACTGAATCACGATGCCGGCCGCTGGCTTGGCCTTGGCCTCGGTGGCGAGCTACCAGCAGTGGTGCGAGAGGTGAATGGACAATGGCAACGTCAGTAGTTCGCATAGTACTGGCTGGCGGCCTACTGCTTAGTGCATCACTCGCTACCGGTGCCGAAGTTCCGCCACCAGCCTATCAATTAATTGCCCTGCCTGCCGGCGTTCCGTCCGAAGTGCTGTACTCCGTCGCGCTGCAGGAAAGCGGAACCCGACTTCGCGGCCAGATCGTGCCCTGGCCTTGGACATTGAATGTTGCCGGCGCCGGTTACCGCTTTGCGACCCGCAACGATGCGTGCAAAGCATTGATGATCGCCATTCAGACCGCAGGCCCCAGTCGAGTCGACGTCGGTCTCGGGCAAACCAACATCGGCGCAAACGGCCACCGTTATAGCCACCCCTGCGAAGGGCTAGACCCATACAAGAACCTTTCGGTTACCGCCCAGATCCTCGCAGAGCAAAAAGCCAAAGGCGGCGACTGGATCACGGCCGCTGGCCGCTACCACCGCCCGGCCGGGGGCGAACCCGCAGCCCGCTACCGCCGCGCATTTGCCAAACACCTTAGCCGGGTCACCGGCATCAACCTGATGGCGAATAACCCATGAATAGCTTGCTGAATCTCGTGATTTTGCTGTACTTGGCCTCCCCCATGGTGGTGCATGCCAGCTCATTGATTGTGGTTGAGGACCGTGGCGGTGTTTCTGCCCTGCCTTACTACCAAGACTTGGCGCCGGAACCTACAGAGCAATCCGCACCAGTGGAAGACATGGGAGTGCGTGGGCAAGGCTCGTTTCCAGTGCGCTCTGACCAACTGACACCCGGGCAGGTCCAGGGCCGGGTAATCAATGCACCAGGCCTGCAACCATTGTTTCTTGTAGGAGACGATGAAAGCTCCAGGGTGTGGCTATCGCAGCGCCGTGAACAACTGCAGCAGCTGCACGCCGTTGGCCTTGTGGTTAACGTGGCCAGCGCCGAGCGATTTGCCGAAGTGCGACGTTGGGCGGGTGATCTTCAGATGGTCCCGGCACCGTCAAATGATCTTGCACAACGCCTGGGAATCAAGCACTACCCGCTGCTAATCACTGCCACAACGATCCAGCAGTAATCAGGGTATGGCCTCTCTTACGCACATCACCTTGGTCATCAAGCAACCGGATGACCCGCGAGCAAGCCAACTGCTTTTAGAGCAGGTCACCTATGTCGCCAAGCTCTATGGCGGAACCGTCATCGCCCGTGCACCAGGTGACGAGGTGGCGCTCTGTCAGCGGCTGAAAGAGCGCCTGCCCGAGGAAGTTGAGCGAGTGAGACAAGAGTTGACCCATTCATCATCACGAGTCAAAGGAGGATCCCGGCCCCATGAAGCTGACCAAGAAGCAACGCTGCGATCTTCACGCTAAATTCACGGGCCGGTGCGCATACTGCGGTGTGCTGCTGGGTGACCGGTGGCACGCTGACCACCTTGCCCCGGTGGTACGTGAGCTGCTGTCCAAGCAGACCACCGCCGGCACCTGGAAGCTGGTGTCTGGGAAACCTCTACGTCCCGAGCACGACGTGCTGGAGAACATGATGCCGGCCTGCGCGCCCTGCAACATCAGTAAGGGCGGGCAAACTCTGGAAGGTTGGCGGAACTGGATTGCCGGACACGTCAACAGCCTGAACAGCTACACATCCATCTACCGAATATCCAAAGCCTATGGGCTGATCGTTGAAACAGGTAAGCCTGTCGTTTTCCATTTCGAAACAGTGGGGCAGCCGAACCCTATCAATCATAGGAAGTGAAGCATGGCCAGCGCCTACACCATTGAATCGTTACTACGCCCTGCCGTCGAGCTTTACACGGTTTGGGTTTGCGTTACTGCAGCGCTGCTTTGTATTTTCGCGCCTTGGGCGTTTGCTCTGACGCCTTTATTCGGAGTGGTTGCCGCTACAGGTTTTTTGGGTCTTGGGTTTGTTCGCCTGAAACAGGCCCTGGTGGTGTTGCGTTACCGACGTAATATTCGGCGCCTGCCCCACTACACCATGACCAGCAAAGATATTCCGGTCAGCAATGAGCGACTGTTTATCGGTAAAGGCTTTCGCTGGACTCAGAAACATACCCAGCGGTTGATGGACACTTATCTCCCCAAATACGCCGAGTATGTCGAGCCAACCTCGGTCTACACCTTGGCGCGGCGTATTGAGGAGCGGTTCGAGTTCGCCCCCTTCCCGCTCAAACTGCTGACCAAGGCCACCTCGTGGAACTCGGCGTTTAACCCAGCACGGCCACTTCCGCCAGTCGGCGGGCTACCACGCTTGCACGGTATAGAACCGCACGAAAGTGACGTCAGCTTGCCATTGGGTGAGCGGGTTGGACACTCCCTGGTACTGGGCACTACGCGGGTGGGCAAGACCCGGCTGGCCGAACTGTTTATCACCCAGGACATCAGACGCACCCGCAGACGGCCCCGGCGGCGCGTTCAGATGGGACGTCGCGTGCAACCTGTTCATCGAGGCCAGCGCAGCGTGGCGAAAAATGAAGAGATGAACCTTGATCGCGAGGTGGTGATTGTCTTCGACCCCAAAGGCGATGCCGACCTCCTGAAACGCATGTACATCGAGTGCAAGCGTGCCGGCAGACTGGATGAGTTCTACGTGTTCCATCTAGGCTGGCCCGATCATTCCGCACGTTACAACGCCGTTGGCCGTTTTGGCCGGATCTCGGAGGTGGCGACCCGGATTGCCGGTCAACTATCTGGGGAAGGCAACTCGGCAGCGTTCCGCGAGTTTGCTTGGCGGTTCGTCAACATCATCGCACGCGCCTTGGTCGCCCTCGGACGCAGGCCGGACTATGAGCAGATCCTCAAGCACGTGACCAACATCGATGCGCTATTCATCGAATATGCGCAGAAGTACTTTGCTGAACATGACCCCAAAGCCTGGCAAACCATCGTTGAGGTGGAGGGCAAGATCGATCGTAAGAACCTCAGCTTTGCCATGAAGGATCGACCACTGCGCGTGATAGCCCTGGACATGTACCTCACTCAGAAACGCATATCCGACCCCGTAATGGAGGGACTGCGATCAGCTGTGCGCTATGACAAAACCTATTTCGACAAGATCGTGGCCAGCCTGCTGCCATTGCTGGAAAAACTGACCACGGGACGCATTGCAGAACTGCTGTCTCCTGACTACATGGACCTTGAGGATCCACGACCCATCTTCGACTGGATGCAGGTCATCCGCAAACGGGCAGTGGTCTATGTCGGTCTGGATGCCTTGTCCGATACGGAGGTCGCTGCCGCAGTGGGCAACTCCATGTTCAGCGACCTGGTGTCAGTCGCGGGCCACATCTACAAGTTCGGCATCGATGACGGTTTACCGGGAGCTACCGGCGAGAAGGTAGCGATCAACGTGCATGCTGACGAATTCAACGAACTCATGGGTGATGAGTTCATACCGATGATCAACAAAGGCGGCGGCGCCGGCATGCAGGTCACCGCCTATACCCAGACGATGAGCGACATTGAGGCAAAAATAGGCAACCGTGCGAAGGCTGGCCAGGTCATCGGTAACTTCAACAATTTGTTTATGTTGCGTGTTCGCGAAACCGCCACGGCCGAGCTGCTGACCAACCAATTACCGAAAGTCCAGGTATTTACCAGCACCCCGGCAAGCAGCGCCAATGACGCGATCAACGGTAAAGCCGCCTTCACCTCCAACACCCACGACCAGATACAAAGCGTCAGCGTGCCGATGATCGAGCCGGCTCACGTAGTTGCGCTGCCCAAGGGGCAATGCTTCGCCCTGATCGAGGGTGGCAACCTGTGGAAGATTCGTATGCCGTTGCCGGCAAGCGATCCCGATGAAGTCATGCCCAAGGATCTACAGGCCTTGGTCGAGGGCATGCGCAAAGGGTCCGGAACCAGCAGCGATTGGTGGCAAGCACCGGGATATGACGCATTGAGTGAATCGTTACCTGATGACCTGGTCGACGACTTCCGCCAGATGGCCAACAACGGAAAAGCCGCCTAGGCCTGAAGGAGAAACGCCATGGCGGATATTGCGGAAAAAGCCCAACAGCAGCAGGAAGGGCAAAAAACCTTTCTGGGCATGGTGTTTTCAGCCCCTTTTCACTTCCTGGGTGTGATGTTCGGCTCCCTGCTGGGCGCCGTCCTCGTTGAATGGCTGTGCATGTACGTGTTCTGGCCGGATGCTGGCTGGAAACATGCCCAACAGATGTTTGAGCATGAATTGAGCTGGTTGTCCCAGGACCTGCTACAAAGTGTTGTGATCAAAGAACCGGGGCGCACAGCGACCTGGCTGGCACAAACAGTCTATGACTGGCTGATGGTGAAAACCGGTCTGCAGGACAACATCAACGCACTGACCCAGTACGCCCGCTCCACATCGCCACAACAAGCAGGCACCTTCAACCTGCGCTACGAGCTCGGCCGGGGGATGATCAAATTCCAAGACTACGGTTTGGCTGCGCTCTACACCGTGCTGACCTTCTGCGTACGGATGGTCATCCTGACACTGACAATCCCATTGTTTGCACTGGCCGCGTTCACTGGCCTGGTAGATGGCTTGGTGCAGCGTGATCTGCGCAAATTTGGCTCCGGCCGCGAATCGAGCTACCTGTATCACAAGGCCCGAGGAACGATCATTCCGCTGACCATCGTACCCTGGACGGTGTACCTGGCCATCCCTATCAGCATCAGTCCACTGCTAATCCTGCTGCCCTGCGCGTTGTTATTGGGCGTGTCCGTTTACATCACCGTTTCAAGTTTCAAAAAGTATTTATGAGTGCGAGCTCCCCCTACCCCATTGGATTCATACATTCGCTGGTACAACGAAAAACGTATAAAGATTTCCCTCGGCGCGCTCAGTCCCATTGAGTATCGTGAAAGCCTGGGCTTCGCGGCATAACCAGTCCAAGTTTTTGTCCGCATCCCCGACAACAGGATAAGCCGTGACAATGCTGAATCGTTTAGTTCAAAGTGTCTAGCCCGCCCGCTCTTGGCCTGCGACCGATCACCCCCACCGGGATCAAGATGTCGGGCGGGCACCTACTTTAGAAAAGGTAGGTAGGTCTAAAACTCTTTTTCTATTGGCATGACTTGGTGTTTTGCAAAATCTGGTAGCTCCGCACACTGAGTACCTCACCATGAGCCGCCAATCGTTTGAATACCATACCGCATTCACCCCGCTGAACTACCTCGTCCGCACCAAAAAGCTCTTCATGTTCAAGTCCGAAGAGCCTACCACCGAGCCTGACGTTGAAGGCTTTCTGCAGGACCTGGAGCATCAACAGCGCCTTGCCCTGCTGGGGCGCGAAGGTTGGGAGCTGATCAGCGTTCAACCCGTCGTCAAGGGCGAGGTCAAAATCGGCAATCAAAACGCCCAAGGCTGGGCCTACGGCATCGCCTTGCCCACCGGCTATCTGTTGTTCTTCAAACGCCCTG
>NZ_JAMOIE010000109.1 GCF_024448935.1 Stutzerimonas stutzeri | reverse complement strand
CTCAGAAACTCACGTCAACGACTCTTTTCGGTTTTATTCAGTCTTGAGCGAAACCCGCCCAAAGGACTTCTTACCCGCCTGGCACACGTGCGTACTGCCAAGCCTGACGATAAAGGTTCGATCAACGACTTCGCCATCAACCCGAACCCCTCCCGAGCCCAGCAGATCACGCGCCACTGCTGCGTTCTTCACGAGACCTGATCGATTCAACACCGCGGAGATAGGCATATCTTCGGGAGATCGCAGTTCGATCTCGGGAATATCTTCAGGCAGCTCGCCCTCTTTCATCCTGTTACCCGCTGATCGATGAGCTGTCGCGGCGGCCTCCTGGCCATGGAAGCGAGCAACAATCTCTTCCGCCAGCTTGATTTTGATGTCGCGAGGATTTGCGCCACGCGACACATCGACCCGATACTCGTCGATTTCCGCCAGGTCCCGGAAGCTCAACAACTCGAAGTAGCGCCACATGAGCGCATCCGGAATCGACACCAATTTGCTGTACATGACGCCCGGCGCTTCCTGGATGCCTACATAGTTACCCAACGATTTGGACATTTTCTTCACCCCATCCAAACCCTCTAGAAGCGGCATGGTGACGATGCATTGGGACTCCTGCCCATAAGATCGCTGCAGCTCGCGCCCCATTAACAGATTGAACTTCTGATCTGTCCCACCCAGCTCTACATCTGCCCGCAACGCAACGGAGTCGTATCCCTGGACCAACGGATAGAGGAACTCGTGAATAGCAATAGGTTGGTTGGTCGAGTAGCGCTTACTGAAATCGTCTCGTTCCAACATACGAGCCACGGTGTACTGGGATGCCAAACGAATAAAGTCGGACGGCGTCAAACCATCCATCCAAGAGGAGTTGAAGGCCACCTCGGTCTTGGCAGGATCAAGAATTTTGAACACCTGACTCTTATAGGTTTCCGCATTCTCCAGCACCTGATCGCGCGTCAGAGGAGGACGCGTTGCACTCTTGCCGCTTGGGTCCCCGATCATCCCGGTGAAATCCCCTATGAGGAAGACCACCTGGTGCCCGAGATCCTGAAACTGGCGCAGCTTGTTTATAAGCACGGTATGACCGAGATGCAGATCCGGCGCAGTTGGATCGAAGCCGGCCTTGATTCGAAGCGGAAGATCGCGCTCCAGCTTGTTAACCAGCTCTGCCTCGACGAGCACTTCGTCAGCGCCCCGCTTGATCACCGACAACTGCTCTTGAACTGACTTCATTGGAGGCCCCACGCCAGGAAATGTAGGAAATAAAGGCAGTAAACCTTACAAGAACCCCCGGAAAATTCAACGTCGCAGAACCCGGACCAGCCCACGGCCGGAGAATTCAAGGGTTGCCTCGACAGCACTTTGCTTATATTTTAGGCCGATATTTGCTCTGTACAAAATATCGCCAGCACATTCCAGACTTTACTAATGACCTATTCAAAATCGAAAGCACCTCTCTACCCGAACAGCCATCTCCTGGCTGCAAGCGGTGTAGCTGCGCTTCTGAGCCTGGCACTTCTTGTATTCCCATCCCGCGAAGTCGAAGCCAAGAAGACCTTTCTCGATCTGCGACTCGATACCGCTGCAGAACTCCAAACCGCAAGCGCAGAACCTTTTGTTAGCCTTTCGGTTGAGCCACCCTTCGCTCAGACCGAAACCCCTGGCGAACCTGAACCTCAACCGTTGCAGCTGGAAGCCGCCGAAGCAGCTACCAAAGCCACACCGCTGCCGAAAGAAGTGGTCGTGGCGAGCGGGGATACGCTGTCGACGGTATTTGCAAAGATTGGCCTGCCTCAAGCAACCGTTCACGACGTCTTGGCCAGCGGCAAAGAGGCAAGGCAATTTGCTCGCCTGAAGGTTGGCCAGCGCCTAGAGTTTAAATTGGATGAGCAGGGCAACCTAGCCCAGCTACGCAGCCAGCTGAACAAGCTGGAAAGCGTGCAACTGGAGCGATCCGGTACCAGTTACGTATTCAAGAAGGAGCAGCTCAAGCCGGACGTGAGCACTGCTTACGCCTATGGCCGCATAGAGAGCAGCTTGTTCCTCGCTGCGAAGCGCGCAGGACTCAGTCACAACCTGACGATGGATCTGGCCAACGTGTTCGGCTACGACATCGATTTCGCCATGGACATACGTAAAGGCGATTCGTTCGAGGTGATATACGAGCAAAAAACTGTTGCCGGCGACCGGGTTGGAACAGGCAACATTCTCGCGGCCCGCTTCACCAATCGCGGCAAGCGCTACACAGCTGTCCGCTACACCAACAAGCAGGGCACCAGCAGCTATTACACCGCTGATGGCCAAAGCATGCGCAAGGCTTTCATTCGCACCCCGGTTGACTTTGCGCGGATCAGTTCTCGCTTCTCCAACGGCCGCAAACACCCGATCCTGAACAAGATTCGCGCACATAAGGGCGTGGACTACGCCGCACCACACGGCACGCCCATCAAGAGTGCCGGGGACGGCAAAGTGCTTCTCGCAGGCCGTAAAGGAGGATACGGCAACACCGTGGTCATTCAACACGGCAACCGTTACCGCACGCTTTATGCCCACATGCAGGGATTTGCCAAAGGCGTGCGCAACGGATCGTCAGTCAAACAAGGTCAGATCATCGGCTATATCGGTACGACAGGCTTGTCGACCGGCCCTCATCTACACTACGAATTCCAGGTCGATGGTGTGCATGTCGATCCACTGGGCCTGAAATTGCCCATGGCGGATCCGATTGCAAAAAGCGAAGTACAACGCTTCCTGCAGTTGAGCAAGCCGTTGATGGCGCGTATGGACGAAGAGCGCGCGACCATGTTGGCGATGAAGAACGACGACTAATGGCGCTCTATATCGGGGTCATGTCAGGCACCAGCCTGGACGGCCTGGATTTCGCTCTGATCGAGCAAAACGAGCGTACGACTCTGCTCGGCACGCATTACGAGCCAATGCCGCTGCAGTTAAGGCAAGACCTGCTCGATCTATGCGTCACCGGCCCTGACGAGCTAGCCCGAGCAGCAATCGCAGAGCAGGCCTGGGCCGAGCTGGCAAGTGACGGGATCCATAAGCTGCTCGGCGAGACCCGAATTGACGCCACGACCGTTCGAGCGATAGGAAGCCACGGACAGACAGTGCGGCACGAGCCACAACGTAGCTTTACTATTCAGATCGGCCATCCCTCCCTGCTTGCCGAGCTGACGAACATCAGTGTGGTAGCTGATTTCCGTCAGCGCGACGTGGCGGCTGGTGGTCAAGGTGCGCCCCTGGTACCTGCTTTCCATGAAGCATTGTTCAGCGACACAACACGCCTCAGAGCTGTACTGAACATCGGAGGTTTCAGCAACCTTAGCCTGCTCCGCCCGGGTACAGCGACCCGCGGCTTCGATTGCGGTCCGGGCAATGTGCTGCTCGACGCATGGATTCAGCGCCACAAGAACCAACCATACGACCAAAACGGCGATTGGGCATCAAGTGGTGATGTGGATGTTGACCTGCTTGGGCGGCTGCTGAGCGACGGTTTCTTCGCAGCCCAGGGACCGAAGAGCACCGGACGAGAGCTATTCAATTTACCTTGGCTGGATGCTCACCTTGCTGCATACCCAAATCTCGCCCCTAAGGATGTTCAAGCTACCCTGCTGGAACTCACCGCTCGCAGCATCGCTGATTCGCTATTGGCGGCTCAACCCGGGACACAGGACCTGTTGGTTTGCGGCGGCGGCACGCATAACGCCGCGCTGATGCAAAGATTGAAAAGCTTGTTGCCGACATGCCAGGTAGCGAGCACTGCAGATTACGGCTTCGCGCCGGACTGGATAGAAGCCATGGCGTTCGCCTGGCTGGCGCACTGCTGCGTCGAAGGCATCACCGCTAACCGGCCAAGTGTGACAGGCGCTCGGGGGCCTCGCGTGCTGGGCGCGATCTACCCCGCCTGATGTCCCGCCGCCAGCAACTTACTTAATAGTCAACGCACAAACAACAACACCGTGCCCTGGCACGGTGTTTGGCTAACAGCAGAGCGCTAAATCGAGAACGACTGACCGCAGCCACAAGTCGTCGTTGCGTTTGGGTTCTTGATGACGAAACGAGAGCCCTCAAGACCTTCCTGGTAATCGACTTCGGCTCCAGCCAGATACTGATAGCTCATAGGGTCTACCACGAGACTTACGCCCTCGCGCTCGATGATAGTGTCATCTTCGGCCAGATCCTCGTCGAAGGTAAAACCATACTGAAAACCAGAGCAACCGCCGCCCGTGACGAAGACGCGCAGCTTCAGCCGCGGGTTACCCTCTTCATCGACCAGACTCTTCACCTTGCTCGCGGCGCCCTGACTGAACTGGATCGCGGTGGGCGTGAAGGATTCGACACTCATTTGGTTCTCCTGGCGCGTGAACGCATGTTACTGCTTGACGCAGCATTATCGGCTTGTCCTACAAAATCGGTCAACTATTCTCGATGCCAGGCCGATACGATGCTGATCCCAAGCGATTTCAAACAGCCAGTTCAGGGCAGCAAAGCCGCATTGCCCAGGCCGAGCCGCTCATCCAGGCCGAAGATGATGTTCATGTTCTGCAGCGCCTGGCCGGAGGCCCCTTTAACAAGATTATCGATGACCGAGAGCACGACCACCAGATCTCCGCCCTGCGGGCGATGGATTGCGATACGGCATACGTTGGCACCGCGAACACTGCGCGTCTCCGGATGACTGCCTGCAGGCATCACATCGACAAACGGCTCGCTAGCGTAACGGTGCTCGTAAAGCGCTTGCAGATCCACCGAGGTGTCGGCAACCGTCGCGTACAAGGTGGCATGAATGCCGCGGATCATCGGCGTCAAATGGGGAACGAAGGTCAGTCCCACGTTACCCCCGGCTGCGCGTCGCAGTCCTTGGCTGATCTCTGGTAAATGGCGGTGACCCTTCACGGCGTAGGCCATCATGTTTTCGCCCGCCTCGGTGAACAACGAGCCGATCTTCGCTGCGCGCCCGGCGCCGCTGACGCCGGATTTGCAGTCGGCTATTAGCCGAGATGTATCGGCCAGGCCACGCTCCAGCAACGGCAGGTAGCCGAGCTGGGTTGCCGTGGGGTAGCAACCAGGCACAGCAATCAGGCGCGCGCCCTTGATCTGCTCACGGTTCACTTCGGGCAGACCGTAAACCGCTTCGGACAGCAGCTCAGGCGCCCCATGTGGCTGGCCATACCACCTGGCCCATTCATCCGCATCCTGCAGGCGGAAGTCTGCAGACAAGTCGATCACCCGAGTACCGGCGTCCAACAGCTCTGCCGCCAAGGCATGGGCCACGCCATGGGGGGTGGCGAAGAAGACTACATCGCAGGCGCCTAGGGTTGCGGTGTCGGGCACACTGAAGGCCAGCTCGTCGTAATGGCCGCGCAGATTCGGATACATATCCGCCACCTTGGCCCCGTTTTCGGAGCGGGAGGTGATCACAGCCACTTCGGCCCGGGGGTGCTGGGCTAGCAGGCGCAGCAACTCGACCCCGGTGTAGCCTGTGCCGCCAACGATTCCGACCCTGACCATGAGCTGCCTCTCGCAGTGGAACGATAAAGAACCTTGATGATAAAGGCGCCTGCGCTCAGGGCCAACCACCAAGATGACGCGCGGCCCCTCAAGCCACTACTATCGGGCCTGACTCTGAACCGAAGGAACTTGCGAATGCTCTATCTCTGGCTGAAAGCCCTGCACATCGTTGCAATCGTCTGCTGGTTCGCAGGGCTGTTCTATCTGCCGAGATTGTTCGTTTATCACGCCATGAGCGAGGACGCGATCAGTCGAGAGCGGTTCCAGGTCATGGAACGCAAACTCTATCGCGGCATCATGATTCCCTCGATGGTCGCCACGCTGGCGTTCGGCATAGGCATGATTGCGCTGAATCCTGCGCTGTTCAGCGGAGGGTGGCTACACGCCAAGCTCGCATTGGTTGTCCTGCTGATCGGCTATCACCATATGTGCGGCGCTCAGCTGAAACGATTCGCACGCGACGAAAACACTCGCAGCCACGTGTTCTACCGCTGGTTCAACGAGTTTCCGGTAGTGCTGCTACTGGCTATCGTCATTCTGGTCGTCATCAAACCATTCTGAACCCGACTCAAGGAATCTGCCATGTCATTGCCAGCACTCCTCGAAGAGCGCCTTCGTCTGTCATTGGTCGCCGCTCCCATGTTTCTGGTATCGAACCCTGCACTGGTGGCAGCATGTTGCACCAGCGGCGTGGTCGGCAGCTTTCCTGCACTGAATCAACGAGAAAGCAGCGGATTGCGTGATTGGCTACAGGAGATAAACCAGCACCTGACAGGCGCCCATAAACCCGCGCCCTATGCGGTCAACCTGATCGTGCATCACAGCAATCCTCGGCTCCAAGCTGACCTTTCGATATGCGTGGAGCAGCGGGTACCGATTGTCATCACCAGTCTCGGCGCCGTGAAGGAAGTGGTGGACGCCGTTCACAGCTATGGCGGGCTGGTTTTTCACGATGTCACCACCCGACGCCATGCTGAGAAAGCTGCCGATGCTGGGGTTGATGGGCTGATAGCAGTGGCAGCAGGCGCAGGCGGGCACGCCGGCACTTGGAGCCCCTTTGCCTTGGTGGCGGAAATTCGCCAGTTGTTCGACAAAACACTGCTGCTCTCCGGCTGCCTCAACCATGGTCACGAGATACTCGCGGCGCAGCTCCTCGGCGCGGACCTGGCCTATATGGGGACGCGTTTCATTGCCACCCGCGAAAGCCAGGCTTCGGATGAATACAAGCAGATGCTGCTGCTGGCCCATGCTGCGGACATCATTCACACCGCAGCGGTATCAGGCGTGCCTGCTAGCTTCCTGCGTCAAAGCCTGCAGCAAGCCGGCTATGATGAAGAGCGCCTGAAAAACAAAGGCGAGATGAATTATGCAGAGAAGCTCAAGCCCGTCAGTGATGAGGCCAAGGCATGGAAAACCGTGTGGTCGGCGGGCCAGGGCGTGGGGGAAATACGAGACCTGCCGACCTGTGGAGAGCTGATTGCCCGGCTGGACCGGGAATACCGTGCCGCCCACGATCACGCAGCGCGGCTGTCGCATCGCTGGCTGCGCCAACCGTGACGCACCGCTCAGGTGCCACAGGCCCCGAGCAACTCTCGATTGGCGACACCTGTGGGCCGCTCACCCACGACCCAGGGTCGCGCGAAGAACCGGCAACAGCAACGCTGAATGAGCACTGATCAATCCCGAACCGCTATGCTCCATGCCAGCTGACCAGCCCGAAAATCGCCTGTTACACTGCTTTCTGACCCATTCTGGAGAAACGCCATGGATTGTCTATTTTGCAAGATCGTGGCCGGGACTATCCCTGCGCAGAAGATCTATGAAGACGACCAGGTTATCGCCTTCGATGACATCGCGCCCCAGGCGCCGGTACATTTCCTGGTGCTGCCGAAAAAACATATCGCGACCCTGCATGATCTAAGCGAAGACGACGACAAGGTCCTTGCTGGGCATATTCTCTTTACCGCGCAGCGTCTCGCTGAAGAGCAGGGCTGCCAGGAAGGCTTTCGGGTTGTCATGAACTGCAACGAGCTTGGCGGTCAGACGGTCCATCACATACATATGCATGTGCTCGGCCAGCGTCAGATGCATTGGCCCCCCGGCTGAACACTCGCGTCCCCAGCGCACCACCCACCGCCCACGCCTGCTCCGAATCATCTGGAGGCGACATGACCAACCAACGCCAATACTCACCTGCCGACCGCCTGCTGCTGCAGGCCGATGCCGCGCTACGGACGCTACTGCCATTCAGCGGCCAGCCTCAGCGAGCGACACCCGCCGTATTGAAGAACGAGGCTGAACTGAGCGACAGCCAAGCGCGTCACGTTGCCGGCCTGATGCGCATCAATCACACCGGTGAGGTCTGCGCGCAGGCGCTATACCAGGGGCAGGCACTGACGGCACGGTTGCCGAGAGTACGCGAGGCGATGGAGCGAGCTGCAGCCGAAGAAACAGACCACCTGGCCTGGTGTGAACAGCGCATTCGCCAGTTGGGCAGTCACACCAGTGTTCTCAATCCACTTTTTTACGGATTGTCGTTCGGCATCGGTGCATCGGCTGGCCTGATCAGTGACCGGATCAGCCTGGGCTTCGTTGCGGCCACCGAGGATCAAGTCTGCAAACATCTGGATGAACATCTCGAGCAGATTCCGCAAGACGACGAGAAGTCCCGGGCGATTCTCGAACAGATGCGCACGGACGAAGCGCAGCATTCGACCGCCGCTCTGGATGCCGGCGGCTTGCGCTTCCCAGCGCCGGTGAAGCTCGGCATGAGCCTGATGGCCAAGCTGATGACTAAAGCCACTTACCGGATTTGACCTGATCCCAACGAAGAAGCGCGCCCACATGGCGCCCTTCTTCTTTCAGAAGACCGTTATCTTTCAGAAGACCGTTATCTTAGCGCGGCATGTTCAGCGCATATTAACTCGCCATCACTCATGGCGCCGACGCCTTTCCACCCCATCTGGCAGCCCTGATCCGGTGCCGGCCGCGCACGCGCTCGGCGCTGTCGAGTCGAGTCGAGTCGACGAAGTTCGCAGGTCGCTGGCGTCAGCCCAACTCGACGATCTCATAGTCATGGCTGATTTCCACACCCGCGCGACCGAGCATGATCGAGGCGGAGCAGTACTTCTGGGCAGACAGTTCCACGGCACGCTTGACCTGCGCGTCCTTCAAACCACGTCCCTTAACGACGAAGCGCAGGTGGATCTTTGTAAACACCTTCGGATCCTCATCAGCGCGCTCCGCCTCGAGAAAGGCTTCACAGCTTTCCACAGCCTGGCGCGACTTTTTCAAGATGCTCACCACATCAAAGTTGCTGCAGCCGCCGAGCCCCAGCAAGAGCATTTCCATCGGCCGAACACCTAGATTGCGTCCACCATTTTCTGCTGGACCATCCATGACCACGACATGGCCGCTGCCGGACTCGCCAAGGAACATTGCCTCGCCAGCCCACTGAATGCGCGCTTTCATCGATAGACCCCGCTTGAAAAGGAGTGAAGCTTAGCATGACCATAGGTGGTCGCTGGAGGTAGTAAACCGACGAAACTAATGCCCGGAAGTTAATATTCGTGTCGCAGTGTTATTGTCGACCCGAACGGGTCTGTTAATCTCGCTAAGCCTGATAACAGAACTCAATCATAAATAATAATAAAAACTGCCTCCTATTGGACACATCTTCCAGGACTACAACATGGTCGCTATTACTCTCACGCCCAAGATCAAGAACATCGACAAATTACTCGCACATTGCCATCGTCGACGCTACACCGCCAAGAGCACCATCATCTATGCCGGTGACCGTAGCGAAACGCTTTTCTTCATCGTTAAAGGTTCGGTCACGATCCTGATCGAAGACGACGATGGTCGTGAAATGATCATTGCCTATCTCAACTCCGGCGACTTCTTCGGAGAGATGGGACTGTTCGAGAAAGAAGGTTCGGAAAAGGAACGCAGCGCATGGGTTCGCGCCAAGACTGAGTGCGAAGTAGCAGAACTGAGCTATGCCAAGTTCCGTGAACTGACCCAGCAAGACCCCGATATTCTTTATGCACTCGGCAGCCAGATGGCTGAACGCTTGCGCAACACGACGCGCAAGGTGGGTGATCTGGCGTTCCTCGACGTAACCGGTCGCGTAGCCCGCACACTGCTCGACCTGTGCAAGCAGCCCGATGCGATGACGCACCCCGATGGCATGCAGATCAAGATCACTCGCCAGGAAATCGGCCGCATCGTTGGCTGCTCGAGGGAGATGGTCGGACGTGTACTGAAAAGCCTGGAATCCCAGGGGTTGGTGCACGTGAAAGGCAAGACCATGGTGGTATTCGGCACTCGCTGAGCCAACCGTAAAGCACCAATAAACAAAGCCGGCTGTTAACCGGCTTTTACATTCACACTGCTCATTCGGGATCGACCGGCGACCGTAGGCTCGCGCGGCCGGGAAAGAACAAACGCTGCAGCTCGACCCCAGGCTGCTCGGCTCGCATGAAAGCCTCTCCCACCAAAAACGCATACACCTGGTTGATTTCCATCAACTCAACGTCGGCACGATGCACAATGCCGCTCTCGGTAACTGCCAGACGGTCTCGAGGGATGCGCGGCAGCAGATCGAGAGTCGTTTCCAGACTGAGCTCGAAGGTGTGAAGGTTACGGTTGTTGATCCCGACCAGAGGCGTATCGAGGCGCAGCGCGCGCTCCAGCTCTGCTCCGTCATGAACCTCCACCAATACGTCCAGATTCTGAGCCTTTGCCACATCAGCCAGCTCCGCCATCTGACCATCCTCCAGCGCAGCGACGATCAGCAGAATACAGTCCGCGCCCAAGGCTCTGGCTTCGATGATCTGGTAGGGGTCGACCATGAAGTCCTTACGGATGACAGGCAGTTTGCATGCCGCGCGCGCCTGCTTCAGGTAGTCGTCGGCCCCCTGGAAGAAATCGATATCGGTCAGTACCGAAAGGCAGCTGGCACCACCCGCCTCGTAGCTTCGGGCGATCTCCGCCGGCACGAAATCTTCCCGCAGCACCCCTTTGCTTGGCGAGGCTTTCTTGATCTCTGCAATCACGGCCGGCTGCTTGTTACGCGCCTGCTCCTGCAGACGCCGGGCAAAGCCGCGGACCGGGTCGGCTGCTGCCGCCAGTCTTTCAAGTTCGGCCAGTCCGACCCGGCCGCGGCGCTCAGCCACTTCCTCGCGCTTGCGCCTGATGATCTTTTCCAGAACCGTTGCCACACTGCTCATTGCGAACTCTCCTGCTTGAACACCCCGGTGAAGGACACCAGCTCCTCGAGCTTGTCTCGCGCCAAACCTGTATGCAGCGCATCGTGGGCGATCTCTACCCCCTGCTTCAGGCTGCTGGCGATATCGGCTGCATAAAGCGCAGCACCGGCGTTAAGGACGATCATGTCGGCAGCCTTTTGTCCGTTGTCCGTTTTGCGCCGTCCCAGTGCGTCGCGAATCAGCGTCAGCGAACCCAGTGCATCCTCGACAGTGAGACCTATCAGGCTCTGGCTCTTGATCCCGAAATCTTCCGGCTGGATACGGTATTCGCTGATCTCACCCTTGTTCAATTCGGCGACATAGGTCGGGGCTGCCAGACTGATCTCGTCAAGCCCATCCTGCGCATGCACCACCAACACATGCTGGCTTCCCAGGCGCGACAGCACCTCGGCCATGGGCCGGCAGAGTTCCTTGCTGAACACGCCAAGCACTTGATGCTTGACGCCAGCGGGGTTGGACATCGGACCGAGGATGTTGAACAGCGTGCGCAGGCCCAGCTCACGGCGCGGGCCGGCAGCAAATTTCATCGCGCCGTGATGCGCCGGCGCGAACATGAAGCCGACGCCCACGGCATCGACACTGCGCGCCACTTGCTGGGGCGTGAGATCCAGGTAAACACCGGCCGTTTCGAGCAGGTCGGCGCTGCCACTTTTGCCCGACAGTGCACGGTTGCCGTGCTTGGCCACCTTGCCGCCCGCGGCGGCGACCACGAAGGCTGCGGCAGTTGAAACATTGAAAATGTTCATCCCATCGCCACCGGTACCGCAGGTGTCCACCAATCGATGGGTATCGAAATACACCGGTTCGGCCAGCTCGCGCATCACCTGCACGGCGCCGACGATCTCGTCGATCGTTTCGCTCTTCATGCGCATGCCCATGAGGAACGCGCCAATCTGCGCATCGGTGCACTGACCCGTCATGATCTGGCGCATCACCGCCTTCATCTCATCGGTACTCAAGTCCAGCTGACCGACGATACGGTTGAGGGCTTCCTTGATATCCATCAGCGCACGCCGCCGGTCTGTTTCAGAAAATTGGCGAACAGTTCGTGCCCCTGCTCGGTGAGGATTGACTCAGGATGAAACTGCACGCCTTCAATATTCAGGGTCTTATGCCGCAAGCCCATGATCTCATCGACACTGCCATCTTCCACCTGCGTCCAGGCAGTGATTTCCAGACAGTCGGGAAGCGTTTCGCGCTTGACCACCAACGAGTGGTAGCGCGTCACCGTTAATGGATTGGTCAGGCCGGCGAACACACCCGTGTTCTCGTGAGCGACCCGACTCGTCTTGCCATGCATGACCTGACGCGCCCGCACGACCTCACCTCCAAACGCCTGCCCGATGCTCTGATGGCCGAGACAAACGCCCAGAATCGGCAGCTTACCGGCGAAATGGCGGATCAGGCCGAGTGAAACCCCCGCCTCGTTCGGCGTGCAGGGGCCGGGCGATACGACGATACGCTCCGGGTTCAGTGCTTCGATTTCGGCGACGCTCAACTCATCGTTGCGCACCACTTTGACGTCCGCACCGAGTTCGCCGAGGTATTGCACGACGTTGTAGGTAAAGGAATCGTAGTTATCGATCATGAGCAACATATTACATGTAACCTGTTGGTTTATAAGCCATATTCTTTTTTATACGAAGCATATTGCTCACTTGGGTGTACACATTGACACCAGACTTCAGCGGAACAAGCGCCGAAAATATCGCCCCAACCAGCGGCAGCCCGCACAGGAAGCGACACCGCGTCGCGTTGATGCAACCGCACGCGGGGTGGCTGACGAGACAGCGAGGAACCAGGGCGCCAGCGCCAAGTTGGGAGACGCACGAGGCCAAGCGCCACCAGGACGTGGCGCACACGACACCATTGATGTTGAGGGGATTTAAAGGCATCGGGCAATCTCCTTTGATCTTGGAGCCGCCGTGCCGGAGCGCCGTGTGCCTGACCTTGCCCACCGATACGGCGGCAAAGGTGCAGCTCAAGGCCGCAACGACGTGCCGCTTCCTATTGGAAGCGCCACCACTGAGCAACGTTGATCGAAGCGGTACGGGCCATGGCAAACCTGAGTCAGTTAACCGGAAGGTGCATGCGGAAAAGTGCTCCCCGTAGCAGCTTCATACCGGGTTGATGTTACCACGGACCGCCTGCTAGTCGTCTACCGTAGTAGCACGTCCTGCGCTTGCCTCGTTGACGCCTGCGACCATCACCAAAACGGCTCAATCCTCCGACTGTGCGGTCATGGCCATCACCCGCTCGATGAACCGCTTCACGGGCGCCGAGGGTTCGCCTTGGCGGCGCAGCGGGTAGGTAGCGAGCATCGGTGGGGTGCCGGCCAGGGGGAATGGAGATGTCCGGGCGCTGTAGCGTCTGCACCTGCGAGGCGATGGCGATGGCGATGGCGATGGCGAAGCCGTAGCCGTAGCCGTAGCCGTAGCCGTCACCGTAACCGGCGCCAACCAGGGTCAACACACGCCCAGGCTGGTCACTTCATCGACCAGCTTGAGCGGTGTGCCCGCCTGGCGGTCGCTGCGGATGAGGTCCTCGTCCAGCACTGCCGCCATGCACTGGTGCTTCGCCGCCGGCTCGGCGCCTTCGACGTAGCGCGGGTTGTAGCCGTAACCGCGCAGCAGAGCATCCAGCTCCTGCGGATCGATGTGTGCAAGCAGCGTCGGACTGGCGATCTTGTAGCCGTTCAGGTACAGGATCGGCAGCACCGCGCCGTCGCGCGCCGGATTCAGGAACCTGTTGGAATGCCAGACCGTCGCCAGCGGCCGGTTTTGGCCTCGCCATCGCCGATCACGCAGGCGACGATCAGCTGCGGATTGTCGAAGGCCGCACCGAAGGCATGCGACAGCGCATGCGTTTCGATGCCGATGAACAAAGGCCCGTCGATGCCCTGCCGCCCGCGGTAGAGGCAGATCGCCTGGCTGATCGCAAGCACGTGGGCTTGGTTGAAGCTGGCGTCGAACGAGGAGCCGCGATGCCCGGAGGTACCGAACGCGACGCCCTGTGCGGGCAGAGGGGTCCGGACGCCGGCTGTAGTAGGCGTCCACCAGCCTGGAAACATCCACGCGCTGCGCATTCTGCGCAGGCTGGCCCGCCAACGGGCTGATCGGCCGGCTCACTGGGGCGCCTCCCACGATCCAGTCGGACCTCTGTGCGGGTCTGCGAGGGTCGGGTCGTGCCGCTCACAGCGGGTCGCTTCGATGCCGTGGGTCGCGGGATGGAAGCTCTCGCAGCCGCGGTTTGCGAGTTCCTCGTACTGCCGGTACTTCTCGGTCACTACCTGCTGCGCGGCCGCGAGCAGTGCTT
>NZ_JAMOIE010000108.1 GCF_024448935.1 Stutzerimonas stutzeri | reverse complement strand
CATATCCAGCGGGTCTGGGACGGAAACTTCCACGTCTACGGTGCGCGCAAGGTCTGGCGCCAACTCAGGCGTGAAGGCGTGGTAGCGGCGCGCTGTACGGTGGAGCGACTGATGCGTCGGCTGGGGCTCAAAGGCGTCGTACGCGGCAAACCGGTCAAGACCACCGTCAGCGACAAGGCGACTCCGTGCCCGCTGGACAAGGTCAATCGCCAGTTCCGCGCCGAGCGGCCAAACGCGCTCTGGGTATCGGACTTCACCTACGTCAGTACCTGGCAGGGCTTCGTCTATGTGGCCTTCGTCATCGACGTGTTCGCCCGACGGATCGTTGGCTGGCGGGTCTCCAGTTCGGCCCGTACCGACTTCGTTCTCGATGCGCTGGAGCAGGCCTTGTATGCCCGTCGCCCGGTCGATCAAGGTGGCCTCATCCATCACAGCGACCGCGGCGTGCAGTATGTTTCTATCCGCTACACCGAGCGCCTGGCTGAAGCGGGCGTTGAGCCGTCAGTGGGCAGCGTCGGCGACTCCTATGACAATGCCTTGGCTGAGACCATCAACGGGCTGTACAAAGCCGAAGTGATCCACCGGCGGTCATGGCAGAGCCGCGAGACGGTGGAACTGGCAACGCTGGAATGGGTGGACTGGTTCAACCATCGACGATTGCTGGCGCCCATCGGGAACATACCGCCCGCGGAAGCCGAAGCGATCTACTATCGGCAATTTATCGAGTCTGCCCAAGCGGCATGACTCACACCAAAGAGCCTCCGGAGAATGCGGGGCGGTTCACCATGCTGCCCCATCCGACCCTGGACAAGCTGCAAACCCTGCGCCTGCACGGCATGCTCAAGGCGCTGAATGAACAACTGAAAACCCCGGACATCGACAGCCTGAGCTTCGAGGAACGCCTCGGCCTGCTGGTCGACCGCGAGCTGACCGAACGCGATGACAAGCGCCTGAGCAGCCGCCTGCGCCAGGCCCGGCTCAAGCACAACGCCTGCCTCGAAGACATCGACTACCGTAGCCCGCGCGGACTGGATAAGGCGCTGATCTTGCAACTGAGCAGTGGCCAGTGGCTGCGCGACGGCCTCAACCTGATCATCGGCGGCCCCACCGGTGTCGGTAAAACCTGGCTGGCCTGTGCCCTGGCCCACCAGGCCTGCCGGGCCGGCTACCGCGTGCGTTACCTGCGCTTGCCGCGCCTGTTGGAAGAGCTGGGCCTGGCCCATGGCGACGGGCGCTTCGCCAAGCTGATGAACAGCTACGCCAAGACCGACCTGCTGATCCTCGATGACTGGGGCCTGGCCCCGTTCACCGCCGAACAGCGGCGCGACATGCTGGAGCTACTGGACGACCGCTACGGCCAGCGCTCGACCATCGTTACCAGCCAGATGCCGGTGGACAACTGGCACGAGCTGATCGGCGACCCGACCCTGGCCGACGCCATCCTCGACCGCCTGGTGCACAACGCTTACCGGATCAACCTCAAGGGCGAGTCGATGAGAAAGCGGGTGAAGAAATTGACGGCGCCGGGCGCCTCAGACTAACAATGCAACCCCTGCGTCGCTGCGCTCCGACTGCCTGTCCGAATGATCGTGGAACAGGTGTCCGGATCAGCGTGGGCTGAGTGTCCGAATGGCGTGGAATCCGCAATCTTACTCATAGTTCAGTCCTCTAATGATTTACACATAGCCGAATACAGCCAGAATCCGGCTGAACATTACTTTCGTGAATTCCCCAAGTGCAGCAGGTGAATTCACACACAAGATGTATGGCATTTACGGCATTCAAATCAGGACCTTTCTGGTCTTGCTCATGACGCATAAGGTCTGAACCCATAACGGGAATGACGCGTGGAACGGCAGGACTGCATGGGAAATGCCCGCCTAAAACAGCACGGCAACAAGTGATATGTCACTGCAAAACCACCGCAGCCAGCACCAGAAGGGAGGACACCTTTAGAAATACACAGTGAGGGGCGATGTAAAAACTACAAGTTGGGATCGCTTGATTAAGACCCTAAGAGTCTTAAAGAAGCTGAAAAAAGACATGATATCAGGCAGAGGAGACTGGCCTCCATCCGCTGGATACGGTGGTTTCCTCGGGCGCCAAGGATAGAATTCCGAGTGGAACGCCCCCAGAAAGAAGCCAATGCGCAGCACCACAGCGCGACTGATCTTCTTCCGGGCCTGCGAAACAGCCCAGAAAGTCATACGAATGCAACGTTTCGACAAAGGAACTGCTATGCGACTTTTGTTTCAACGTGCGGCGGCACGATTTCAAGCACGGCGCACATGGTATCTGTACGAGTTGAGCGATTGGGCACTTGCCCTCATCGGCATTATTTCGTTTCTGATTGCGGGGTATTGGGGCATGGCCGTTGCCGACGTATTGCCAGACCTGGTTAAGATGACGAATAGAGGCGGGTTGTCCTGGATTAGAACCGCAGGTTTCGCATTACTCGGCCTCCTGGGTATAGCCATTTGGTTCTACGGCTGCATCGCGGCGCGCTGCCATAGCATTCTGTTCGAGCGGCATTTTCGCTGAAGCCAGATTACTGACAGCTGAGCCCTTATCTGCAAACACAGCGCGGAGAGTCGTGAGCTGGAGCCGCATTGTCAGGCAAAGCAAAAAAAGGGGCCGAAGCCCCCAAGGCCTACAGCAAGCCCTGCTCGGCAAACGATGTGGTTCTTTGACCTGCCACGATGATGTGATCCAGCGTGCGAACATCCACCAGAGCCAGCGCATCCTTGAGCCGTTTGGTTAGAGTTTCATCAGCTCGGCTCGGCTCTGGATGTCCGCTGGGGTGGTTATGCGAGAAAACCACTGCCGCCGCATTGAGCCGCAATGCCTCCTTGACCACTTCACGTGGATATACCGATGCACTATCGATCGTGCCGCGGAACATCTCGATGTATTCAATCAGGCGATGCTGTGTATCGAGAAACAACACTGCGAATACTTCGTGCTCAAAGCCTGCCAGCTTGGTGCACAGGTACTCTTTGACTGCTGCCGGATTAGTAAAAGACATGCCTCGCTGCATTTTTTGGTCAATAGCCTGACGCGCTGCATCAAGGATCTGGTCAACAGAGGCCGGTAGGTAACGTCCCTGTGCGTCACGCACCAGCAGAGAGGAGTCGATCGAGGAAAAAGACACTTGCGACATGTTCATGCTCCGGTTACTCGGGCGGAATTGCCCGGAACCGTGGCCAGCACGGCGCAGCGCAAGCAGTCAGGGATCGAAGACGACCGTAAGGGCGCAAGCGTGCGAGCACGCGCAGTCATTGACGGCGAGAACGCCGTGATACGGTGAAGGGAACAGCATACCGCCCACATTAGCCACACACCCGCATTGGCAAGTGCGCAGCACGCGCAGGCCCAGCAGGCCGGAGTGCGTGAAGGATCAAAGCCGAATGGCCGTGATTCAGCATGAAGCACGGGGCAACGCCCGAGAGCCTGACGGCATAAGTATGCCGACACGCCTATCAGCGCCATCTGTACGCCCACGCTCGCCCCAGCAAGTTTCCATCAAGGTTTCGCGGCGAGACAATTCCATGGACGCTTTCCATCACTCAACACCCCTCCCTGCAACAGATCGCAGAAGGACGAAATCATGGGCGCTTCGAGTCAGTGGGTACTGATCAAACGCTTCGCCGAAGTCACCGGCTACAGCGAAAACGCCGTGCGGCACAAAGTCAAGAACGGCACTTGGGTGCAGGGCCGTCTCTGGCGCAAAGCTCCTGATGGCCGCATCTTCGTCAATCTCGGCGAGTTCGAGCGCTGGGTAGAGAGCCAAGACCTAAGCCACGGTCTATAGCGCACCTCTAATACCCTCCCACATTGCAATAAACACTCAATGAGTGTATCTTAAAACATCGCCATTGCCCCTTAGCCTTTGGGTGAAAACATAAAGCCATGACCGACACGAAACCGCACAATCCAGCTCCTGATGCGGTTCGCCTGGCACGTCATGCAGCTGGGCTGACACAGACGGAGGCGGCGAAAATTGTCAGCGCCTCAATGCGCGCCTGGCAGCAATGGGAATCCGGTGAGCGCGCCATGCCTCCAGGGCTCTTTGAGCTTTTCATGCTCAAGACTCGGCAATGGTCCCTGAATGACAAACGCAAGACGGAGTAACCAGTAGGAGCAGCGCGATGACAGTTGAAGCAGCAGCCAAAACCGGCTACCCCGGTATCTGGATACATGGCAAGTCGATTCGTGTGGACTTCATGCATAAGGGTGTGCGCCATCGCCATACTCTTGGCCTAGACCCCACCAAAGCGAATCTGAAGCACGCTGCGCGTCTGCGTAGCGCAGCCATGTATGCGCTACGAACTGGCACCTACAACGAAGCGGAGATGTTCCCGCATACGCGTTCGGCACAAAGCACTGGCCAGCCAAGTAAGCGCCTGGGCGATTTGTGCGAGCGCTACCTACCTCTCAAGGCAGTAGACATCACGCCCGAGACACAGTCCAGGTATGAGATCGCCCTGCGTATATCGCTGGACACCATCGGTCCCCAACCGCCAAGCCGACGCGCTCAAGCCGGCTGATATTCAGCAACTCAGGGTAGACCTGATTGCTACCCGCGCTGTCTCCACCGTCAACCACTACTTGGCAACTTTTGCGGGTTTTCTGTATTGGTGCGAAGACAATGGGTACTGCAAAGACTTGGCCAAGCACTGCACCCGCTTCACCAAAAGCCATAAAGACCCGGACCCGCTGAGCTTTGAGGAGTACCAGGTACTCATTGAAAAGGGTTGCTTACACCCGATCGATCGGGCTTCGGTCACATTGGCGGTCTATACCGGACTGCGCCCCGGCGAGCTGCTGGCATTAGCCCTGGAAGATGTAGCCCCTGACTTGAGCAAGATCACTGTGCGCCGGTCAGTGACTCAATCGCTAACCTTCAAGGTTCCCAAGACAAACAAAGAGCGGACGGTCTTGCTGTTCCCCCCTGCCCGCGAGGCACTACAGGTGCTCATGGACGACGCCAAACAGCGCGAAGCCGTCGACCTGGAAGTCTGGCTGAACCGCCACGAGTCGCGTATCGACCATGTGCGCGTTCTCCTGTCGCCAAAAACCCAAGCACGCAAGAAGGAAGTGAACGAATTCTTCGTACCCTCTGCTTGGAATACTAAATGGGCCAACCTGATCCGGCGCGCCGGAATTCGTTCACGACCGCCTTATCAGACTCGGCACACCTATGCATGCTGGAACCTGACAGCCCGCGGCAACCTCGCTTTCATCGCCAAGCAGTTGGGTCATAACGACTACTCAATGCTCGTACAGGTCTATGCCCGCTGGATAGATTCAGAGTCCCCAAGCGAGCTGGAACGTATCTGGGCGAGCATGCAAAACATGAGGCAAATTGTCCCAAATTTGTCCCAGGACATCAGATAAAAATTTATAAGTGATTGATATATATGAGCAAAACAGGAAATCCTGTGCACACCTCCAATGTGTTCCGTATCGACTGGCAGGAGCGGCTGGGCGAGCGCCTGTGCGCCCTGGCGGACATGGAAAGGGCCTTCTTCTGCAACTCCGGCGCAGAGGCCAACGAGGCCGCGCTGAAACTGGCCCGGCTGTACGGCCATCACAGGCAAGTGGCACAACCGCAGATTCTGGTGATGGAGAACGCCTTCCATGGCCGCACCATCGCAACGCTCACCGCAACCGACAACCCCGCCAAGCAGCAGGGCTTTGAGCCACTGTTGCCCGGATTCCTGCGTGTGCCTTACGACGACATCGAGGCGGTGCGCCGGGTAGCCGAGCGGTCGCCGGACATCGTAGCGGTGTTGATCGAGCCGGTACAGGGCGAAGGCGGCATCCGTGCGGCGAGCGCCGAGTATCTGCGGGAGCTGCGCACGTTGTGCGACCGGCACGGCTGGTTGCTGATGCTCGACGAGATCCAGTGCGGCATGGGCCGCACCGGCGCCTGGTTTGCACACCAGCACGCGGGGATCGTTCCCGATGTCATGACAGTGGCCAAGTCGCTGGGCAACGGCTTTCCCATCGGCGGCTGCTTGGCGCGTGGGGATGTGGCTGACTTGTTGTCGCCCGGCCAGCACGGCACCACCTTCGGGGGCAATCCACTCGCCTGCCGAGTGGCCTGCACCGTGCTCGAGATCATGGCGCGCGACGACTTACCGAAGCGGGCAGCTACGCTGGGTGAGCAACTACTCGCGGGGCTGCGCGAGGCGCTCGACGGACACCCGAACGTCGTCGCCATTCGGGGCCTGGGCATGATGGCGGGAATCGAGCTCAACCGGAACTGTCAGGAACTGGTCGGACGAGCACTGGCAGAACAGCGCTTGCTCATCACCGTGACCCGTGGCTCCACTATCCGACTGTTACCTCCCCTTATCTGCAGCGAGGCGCAGATCAACGACATCGTGACACGGGTCGCCAGTCTGCTGTCTTCGGATACGACTGATCGTCGGGACACAACCACCGCGGCCGGACAGACGGAGCCGACGGCATGAGCTCTGCATCCATTTACGATCAGCCAGATGCCGCTGGATTCTTCGGCCGCTTTGGTGGGAGCTTCATCAGTGAGACGCTGGCGCAAGCCGTCGAGGAACTGCAGCAGTCGTGGCTGCGTTACCGCGATGATCCCGCCTTCATCACTGAGTTTCAAGAGGAATTGGCAGATTACGTCGGCCGTCCTTCACCGATGTACTACGCCCGACGCCTCAGCGAGGAAACAGGCGGTGCGCGCATCTTCCTCAAGCGCGAAGATCTCAACCACACTGGCGCTCACAAGATCAACAACGTGATCGGCCAAGCCATGCTGGCCCGTCGCATGGGCAAACGGCGCATCATCGCCGAAACCGGTGCTGGCCAGCATGGGGTCGCCACTGCGACGATTTGCGCCCGCTACGGACTGGAATGTGTGATCTACATGGGCAGCGAGGACATCCGGCGGCAGAGCCCCAATGTCCAGCGCATGAAGCTGCTCGGGGCGACGGTGGTGCCAGTGGAGACCGGTAGCCGTACCCTGAAGGACGCCATGAACGATGCGATCCGTGATTGGGTCACCAACGTCGATGACACGTTCTACCTGATCGGCTCGGTAGCCGGCATGCACCCGTACCCGGCAATGGTGCGGGACTTCCAGACCGTGATTGGTAAGGAATGCCTGACGCAGATGCCAGTGCTGTTCCGGCGCCTCGGTATGGCAAAGCAGCACCCCGACGTGGTGATCGCCTGCGTCGGCGGCGGCAGTAACGCTATCGGCATCTTCCATCCGTACATCAAGCACGAAGAAGTCCGGTTGGTCGGCGTCGAGGCAGCAGGCTTCGGGTTGGACACCGGCAGGCACGCTGCCTCGATACAGCGAGGCAGCCCGGGCGTTCTGCACGGCAGCCGCTCACTCGTTCTACAGGACGACCAAGGCCAGGTGCTGGATACCCACAGTATCAGCGCCGGGCTGGACTATCCCGGTGTCGGGCCGGAACATGCCTGGCTGCACGAGATCGGCCGTGCCGAGTACGTCGGTGCCATCGACGACGAGGCATTGCACGCCTTTCATTTGTTGAGCCGTGTGGAGGGCATCATTCCCGCGCTGGAAGCCAGCCATGCCGTCGCCCACGCCATCAAGTTAGCTGCAACGCTGAACCAGGAGCAGGCCATTCTCGTAAATCTGTCCGGGCGGGGCGACAAGGACATGGAGACGGTGATGGCCCAATCCACCGGAGGCCAGCCATGAGCCGGCTTCATAGCACCTTCGATCGTTTACGACAGCAGGGGCGAAAAGCATTGATTCCCTATGTCACTGCCGGTTATCCCTACGCAGACATTACCCCCGCGCTGATGCACGTTCTGGTCGAGGCCGGTGCCGACATCATCGAACTGGGCGTACCGTTCTCCGACCCCTCGGCAGACGGCCCAACGATCCAGGCATCCACCGAACGCGCCCTGCGACAAGGTATCGGCCTGCCGCAGGTGCTTGACCATGTGCGACGCTTCCGCGAATCCGACGCCGACACGCCGGTGGTGCTGATGGGTTATGCCAATCCAATTGAACGCCATGACTATCTACGCCAGCCAGGCGCCTTCGCTACGGACGCAGCGGCCGCGGGTGTAGATGGCGTGCTCGTAGTCGATTACCCGCCGGAAGTTTCCGGCGACCTTGCTGCGCAGCTTCGCCGCCACAGCATCGACCTCATTTTCCTACTGGCGCCAACTTCTACAGAGCGACGCATTCAGCAAGTTGCCGAACGCGCCGATGGCTACATCTACTGTATCTCAGTCAAGGGTGTCACCGGTGCCAAGACGTTGAATGTGGAGCAGGTGCGAGAGATGTTGGCGCGCATCCGCCTTCATGTGCGCATTCCAGTCGGCGTCGGGTTCGGCATCCGGGATGCCGATACGGCGCGCGAGATCGCCCGGGTGGCCGATGCCGTCGTGATCGGCTCGTGGCTTATCGAAAGCCTGGACGGCAAGTCGGCGGCCGATGCCCTGGCCGCGGCCAGCGACCTGATTCGCGAAGTGCGCCGGGAGCTGGACAGTGATGCGCCCGAACAGAATCAAACCCTGAAATCCAAAACTCCCGAAAATAGGACGAACCTCCATGTACGACAATGCCCTTACTCTCATCGACTTTGACCCTGAATTGGCTCAGGCCGTGCGGCACGAAGAACGCCGGCAGGAGGATCACGTCGAGCTGATTGCCTCCGAGAACTATGCCAGCCCGCTGGTGATGCGCATCCAGAACTCGGTATTCACCAACAAGTATGCCGAGGGCTACCCCGGCAAACGCTACTACAGCGGCTGCGAGTACGTGGACGTGGCTGAACGCCTCGCCATCGAGCGCATCAAGGAGCTGTTCGATTGCGACTATGCCAATGTCCAACCCCATGCCGGCGCGCAGGCCAACGCGGCGGTGTTCCTGGCACTGGCCAACCCCGGCGACACCGTGATGGGCATGAATCTCGCCCAGGGCGGCCACCTGACCCACGGCAACCCGTCCAATTTCTCCGGCCGGCACTACAAGATCGTGCCCTATGGTCTCGACCCCGAGACAGGGTTGATCGACTACGACGAGATGGAGCGCATCGCGCTGGAAACGCGGCCGAAGATGCTGATCGGCGGCTTCTCCGCATATTCGCGTCACAAGGATTGGGCGCGTATGCGCGCCATCGCCGACAAGGTGGGCGCGATCTTTTGGGTAGACATGGCGCACGTCGCCGGCCTGGTGGCGGCAGGCGAGTACCCGAATCCGTTGCCCCACGCCCATGTCGTCACCAGCACCACCCACAAGACCCTGCGCGGCCCGCGCGGCGGCATCATCCTCGCCAAGGGGCAGGACGAAGACCTCTACAAGAAGCTTAATTCCGCCGTATTCCCAGGTATCCAGGGCGGCCCGCTGATGCACGTCATCGCGGCCAAGGCGGTGGCCTTCAAGGAGGCGCTGCGCCCGGAATTCAAGTCCTACCAGCGCCAGGTGGTGACCAATGCCCGCGCGATGGCCGCTGTGCTCCAGGAGCGTGGCTACAAGATTGTTTCCGGTGGCACCGACAACCATTTGATGCTGATCGACCTGTCCGCCAAGCCCTACACCGGCAAGGACGCGGACGCAGCGCTGGCTGATGCCTACATCACTGCGAACAAGAATTCGGTACCCAACGACCCGCGCTCGCCGTTCGTCACGTCAGGCCTTCGCATTGGCACGCCCGCCGTGACCACGCGCGGCTTCGGCGTGGCCGAGTGCGAACAGCTCGCGGGCTGGCTGTGCGACGTGCTGGATACACAGGAGGCTGGTGGTGATGCCCCGACGACAGTACGTGACCGGGTACGCGAACAGGTGGTAGATCTTTGTCGCCGCCACCCCGTATACCGATAGACGGATGGCTATTACATGGAATTGCGGCACCTTCGTTGTTTTGTCGTCTTGGCTGAGGAGTTGCATTTCACACGTGCTGCGGAGCGCTTGCATATCGAACAATCCCCCCTGTCTCGAACGATCAAAGAGCTTGAGGATGAGTTAGGGGTAATACTTTTTGACCGAAACCGTCGAGGCACTGCACTGACCCCCGCTGGCGCCGCGTTCTTGCAGGATGTCCGCAGGCTGTTCACTGTCCTGGAGCATGCACGGGAGAACGTCCGGGCGGTCGCGGCAGGCCTGCGAGGGAGCCTGCGCATTGCCGTTTCCGATGGTGCGACCGATCCTCGGCTCTCGGCGTTTCTGGCCCGTTGCCGCGTAGAGGAGCCGGAAGTCGAGATACGTCTGGCCGAAGTGCCTCTAGCGGAACAATTGCGCGGCTTGCGATCAGGCGACTTCACGATTGGCTTCGCACATACTGCCGACGTCGGTGACGGCCTTGTTGCGGAACCGATCTGGCGAGACCCGCTGGTGGTCGCCGTGCCAGCCCGGCACGAACTGCTCGCCCACAAGGAGGTTCCGCTTCATGAGCTTGGGAGCCATCCGCTCGTCTTGTGCGACCCACAGGTATGCGAAGGTTACTGCCTTCAACTGTCGAAGCTCCTGCAGCCTCTGAAGCACAAGCCGAATGTTGTCGAGCACGCGTCCTCGCTGGACATGATGCTTACCCTGGTTGGTGCAGGCTACGGCGTTGGCTTCACAACGACGACTCGGATCGCTGGCTACCAACGATCGGATGTCGTGATCCGTCCCTTGGCAGTCGAATCCGCAGTCATCACCACCTACTTGCTTTGGCCCGAAAACAGCCGTTTGTCGGTTTCACTGGAGCGATTCATCGCTCGTCTACGCGACCGTTTAAGCGACTGACGCAGACAGTCAGGCTCAAGAATTGGTGCCGGAGCTAAGATTGCGTTCCGTTACCACCATCAGTTCCGCGGAACTTATCCCAAGCGCCGTGGCAATTTTCAGTATCAGAGCCAGCGTAGGCATATGTCCCCCACGCTCGATCTTGCCCATGTGCGAGCGCTCAACTCCAGCCAGACCTGCCAGTTCTTCCTGAGCAATTCCTTTTTCCATGCGCGCGGCGCGCACCGCTTTCCCGAAGGCCAGTGCTGGCTCGGCTTCAAATGTGGTGGTGCCTGGGGGACGGCCTCGTTGAACTGTACGCTTCTGCATTGACAGAAGCGTCGATCAGACGAGAGAATTTAACCACGTTAAATTTAACTCATTGTTATGATATCGGGTTGCTTTTTTGATCCGATGGATTACATGGGAGGCTTTCATGTACGACGCCACTGACACGGCTTCCCATTTCAAGCTCGCGATAGCACCAGGCGTGCCGTCGTCATGTCTTTCTATGCTGTTTGCCATGCAGCGAGCGGAGGAGCCGGAAGTCACCATGGCGTTTTTCGAGGTCACGGATGACAATTTGGCCGCAGGGCTGCGTGAAGGCCGCTACGATGCGGGATGTCGTTTCAGGATGTGAGCGACCCGTCCCTGAGCAGCCAGCCACTGTGGAGCGAAAATATGGCTGTTGCCGTGCCATCGCAATTCCACTTGCCGAACCAAGCGAAGCTGTCGATCGCCGAGTTGCGTAACTACCCCCTGTTTCGCTGGCAAGCAGAGGCCTGCCCCTTGCTGGATCGGCATCTATCTTCTTTAGCGCCGGCGGACCAGCAGCACATTCAGCACGTGACTTCGTTCGAGTTGTTGGCACTGTGGGTTGCAGCGGGCCATGGTGTTGGTGTCTCCGCTCAATCGCGCATCGAGCGCGCCGATGGTTGGGGAATCACGATGCGGCCACTCTCGGATGGCCCGTACGAGATCGTGACGCATTTGCACCGTCCCCAAGGGGTACTCAACTCCGTTTCAGATCGATTCGAGCGCAGAGCGCTGCAGATTGCCAAGGCAGGCACCGCCTGACCGAGAACCTGGCGACCGAAGCAGGCTCGCCCCGATCACCGGTCACTCCATTGGCCTTCAAGCGTCTTCAAGCACCAACGTGCTATCTACCAGTCGGCGAACGCTCTGCCGTACCTGCTCGGGGATAGACCCTGGCAAGACAGCCTCGGGAATATCGGCAGGTTGCTCATCGTTCGCAATGGTATGGACAACTACGGTCAGATTGGCCGGCGTCACCACGTCGATGGCTGCACGATCACCCAACTCCGGGTGCGGCCGGGTCAGCATACGGTAAAGCTCCCACGAGTCTGCTTCCGGACACTGTTTCATGAGCGCCAGGGCCAGCTTGTGCTTGAGCGGCACCAGTTGCCAATCGGGAACGCGCTGCCCCCGGTTGCCCAGGCTAATGGACAGCAGTTTGCCAGCCTTCAGTTCGCGGTTGATCTGATCCTTGGACTTCCCGGCCAGCTTGCCGAACAGTGGAACCGGCAGATTGTTCGGCGATTCGTAGATGGCGAGCATTTCTTCGCGCTCACGCTGGATTGCAGACACTTCCGGCTCCGGCGCCCGACTAGGGGGCGGAGGCACTTGCGAGAGCCTCTGGAACGTGGCCCCGGCAGTGTTCGGCGTCACCACGATGGGCATAGCCGCTACGGGCGGAACGGGAACGGCAGAGGAATCCTCCACAATGGTGGCAGCACCTTCCGCTTCTGCCATCGCCGGCACCCCATCGATACGGATGGTGAGATGCGCGCTTGCCGCTTCCACCTGGCCCTGTTCGAGCAGATCTAGGCGGTCGGCCCAGTCCTGCATCATCCGGCGGCGCGGCTCCACGTATTTGGCGTGGTTGTAGGCCGAACTCACCTTGTTCGGATCGGAGTGCGAAAGCTGCGCGTCCACCCAAATCTTGGGGTAGCCGATCTCGTTGAGCGCCGTAGAGATGGTTCCGCGGATGCCGTGGCCGGTCAGTTGATCCTCGTAGCCCATCCGTTTCAAGGCGGCGTTGAGGGTGTTCTCGCTGATGCGCTTCTTGAGTTCGCTGCGATGCGCCAGCAAGTATTGCTGGGCCGGCCGCATCACGCCCAGGAGGTAGCGAACGATCTCGGTGGCCTGCAGGGACAGCGGGACGATGTAGGGCGGCACATCCTGCGGGCGCTTGCCGGCTTTGCGCATCTCGTCCTGAAGCTGCTTGACGATCTGTGGTGGGATGATCCATAGCCTGCGATTGAGATCGAACTGATCCGGGGTCGCCAGGCGCAGTTCGCCGGTGCGCACACCGGTCAGAAGCAATAGCCGGATGCCGAGCTGAGTTTGCCAGCCGCGAGGGTTGTATAGCCTAAGCTTCTGGAGAAATGCGGGAAGCTCAGGCAGATGCAGGTAAGGATTGTGGTTCACCGGAGGTTTGGGCTCAGCCACCACATCCAAGTCCGTGGCTGGATTGGTTTCCATGCCTTCGACAATGACCAGGGCATAGCGGAATAACTGTCCCAGCCAGGTACGAACCTTTTCCGCGGTAGTAAAGGCCCTGCGCTGTTCGATCCTCGCCAGGACGCCCAGAAGCTGGGGCCGGCGAATGTCGTAGATCGACATCTTCCCAAGGCTGGGCAACACATCCTTGTCGAAGATACGGAGGATCTGCGAGAGCGTGCTCTGACGGCCTTCCTTGAGTTCCTTGCGGCGATGCTCGACCCAGGTATCGAAAACCGCCTTGAAGGTGTAATCGGAAGCCAGCTTGACCGCATGCCGTTTCTGCTTGCGATCGGTGTGGGGGTTGATGCCCTTGGCCAGCAGTGCCCGGGCCTCGTCGCGCAGAGAACGTGCCTCACGCAAGCCGACCTCGGGATAGTTGCCCAGGGAGATGCGTTTCTGCTTACCGAGCCAATAGTAGCGAAGGTGCCACGACTTGCCGCCAGTGGGGGCCACCACCAGGCCGAGGCCATCGGTGTCGGGTAGGCTGTAAGCTTTTTCAGCGGCCTTGGCTTGCCGCACAGTCAGATCAGAGAGTGCCATTTTGAGCTCCTAAGTCGCGACTTAGGCTCAATGCTCGTCACTGTTCCCATCCAACCCCAGCAACAACCCGGAACCGGCACCCCCCGCATTCTTTGGCCTCAATTTTGGCCTTAAAAACGCTGGCTGTAGGTGGATTTCAGTGGCTTTTGCTGGAACGAAAAAAGGGCCTTTCGGCCCTCTTTTCAAAGACTTACAGACGTCAGTGGAAGTCTGTAGATCATAAATTGGAGCGGGAAACGAGACTCGAACTCGCGACCCCGACCTTGGCAAGGTCGTGCTCTACCAACTGAGCTATTCCCGCGCTATCTACAACAAAAAATGGCGTCCCCTAGGGGACTCGAACCCCTGTTACCGCCGTGAAAGGGCGGTGTCCTAGGCCACTAGACGAAGGGGACGCTGCCCGGAAGCTGCTGCTTTATCCGGCTTTCAACGTTTCGCTTTAGGGCTTCACGCTGCAAGTGGCGCGCATTCTATGGAGGTCGTTCATGGTCGTCAAGCACCATCTAGAAATATTTTATGAACCCAACGTATAGCCAGCAGCAATTCTCATTATGG
>NZ_JAMOIE010000107.1 GCF_024448935.1 Stutzerimonas stutzeri | reverse complement strand
AGTTCATTGGACTGCTGCGAAAGAAAAACAAGATTTTCAGATATGACTGCTCCCGGCTTTACGTTCAACGACCTAAGCGCCGGGACCCCCTCATCCACATAATATTTTGATGGCTCAACGATCCCTACAGTAATCGATGGAACAAGATGTTTAAGTCGCATCACTCGCCAATGCGCCGGCACCTCGCCCAGCCACTCCACCCCGGAGTCCTTCATCGGCACAGTCGGATCGAGGCCTTTGGTCACGGCATGAGAGATCACAGCCTGGCGCTTTTCCTTGAGCAATTCGATCAGATGCTGCTGCTCTTCGACCAAGCCGTCGATGCGGGCGGTTTCGTGGTCGAGGAAGCGGGCGATTTGGGCTTGTTCGGTTGATGGCGGAATGGCCCCATACAGCCGTCCAAAGGACTCCGGATACAGCCTTAGCCGTGAATCAATAACGCCTGCTTAATATGCCTTAAAATATCAAGTCATCTCATCAGAGCGAACCAGCCAGATAGTCGAGATATTCTGGGCTTGAACCATCCAACACATGGAAGACGCTATATGCGGGACTGACAATCCCATCCTGCCAAGCAAAGCCAAGCCCTCTATTCCATGCCAGCATGATATTCATCACAAGATCGTTTGAACGGCAGATTTTGTAACCTTCAAGCGACTCAGCACGACTAAGATGTTCCCCCTCATCCAGGGTTCCTGCTCTTGGTTTAACACCGTAATAGGCAGACACGGACATTAATTCTTCCGCGCCATCGAGACTACGCTCGCCTCTTTCAGAAAATATCTGCTTATACCGTTTTACAAGCCAATGCTCCGACACTTCCCCCAACCACTCCACCCCAGAATCCTTATAGGCCGGGCACGGCTTGAACTGGCTCATTGCGCCTCTCCTTGCGCGGTATTCAGGGCATAGAACTCGTGCAGCTTGGCCTGCAGCGTTTGTCCGGCAGGCGAGTCTGGTATTCGGCGATCAGGGCCGGCGACAGACTGCGATTGAGGGCGTACTCGACCACTTCGTCGTCCTTGCTGGCACACAGCAGCACGCCGATGGCGGGGTTTTCGTGGGGTTTGCGTTCGTCGCGGTCCAGTGCTTCCAGGTAGAAGCCGAGCTTGCCCAGGTACTCCGGCTCGAAGCGGCCGACCTTGAGTTCGATGGCCACCAGGCAGTTGAGGCCACGGTGGAAGAACAGCAGATCCAGGGCGAAATCACGCCCGCCAACTTGCAGCGGGTATTCGGAGCCGACCAAGCAGAAGTCGCGGCCCAGCTCGATCAGGAAATCCTTGAGCCGTGACAGCAGGCCTTGATGCAGGTCGGCCTCGGCGTGGGGGCAGGTCGAGAAACTCGACCATATAGGCATCGCGGAACACCTCCAGCGCGGCGGGGTGAGTGTGTCTCAGCACTGCCGAGACTTTTGCCGGCTGGGTGACGCTGCGCTCAAACAGCGCCGCCTTGAACTGGCGCTCCAGCTCGCGCTTCGACCACTTCTCCTGAACCGCCATACGCAGGTAGAACTCACGTTCTTCCGGGCGCTTGCTCTGGTTGAAGATGATCAGGTTGTGCGACCAGGACAATTGTCGCGCCAGTGGTGCGACTTTTTCCTCGGTGCGGTAGGTCTCGTAGAACTGGCGCATGCGGAACAAATTCGACCGGGTAAAACCGCGCAATCCTGGTTGGGTCCGGGCCAGATGATCGGCCAGCTGGCTGACCACGGCATCGCCCCACTCGGCCTGTTCCAGCTTGCGGCTGATGTATGCGCCGACCTGCCAGTATACAGCTCGATCAGCCGGCTGTTCACCGCCTGCATGGCCTGCTGCCGGGCACTGTGGATCAGCGCGAGCACCTCATCGAAGCGCTCGTCCGTTGCACTGCGGGGTGTGTTTGGTTCACTCATGCCGAAAGCCCCCTCGATCATCTGCTTGATGCGGTCGGTGCAGGCTTTCAGGTCGCGGTCAATCCCTTCCAGCGGACGCGGCGGTTGGAACACATAGAAGTGGCGGTTGAAGGGAATCTCGAAGCCGACGATGCCGACTTCACCGTCCTGCGCATCACGCTTGCTCTCGTCGATCCAGGCGTCCGGCACATGGGGTTTCACTTCGCGTTCGAAGTAGGCGTGGATCGATTCGCCCAGCGGCACGTTCTCGTTGTCGCGCAGGCCGGCGTCGGCTTCCGGCTGGCCCTTGGTGGTGCAGATATCCGCCTCGGGGTCGCGCTCGCTCAGGGCGCTGAGCAGTGCCTTGAGTTCCGCCGTGGCGAGGGAAATGCCGTGGGTGCTCAGGGTCTTTTTCAGCAATTTGCTGAACTGCTCGCGGTTGCGGTGCAGCACGCTGGCGTCCATCGTTTGCAGCGCCTCGAGAAGCTGCTGCTGGGCGGCGGGTTCGAGTTTCTGGATGGCCTTTTCGTCCCGCACCTTGGCGATGCGCTGGCTACTTGCCTGGAAGTTCAGCCGTAACGGGCGCTCGGCGGTGATGCGCCGGTAGCCGAAGGCCTTGATGGGAAAGATCTTGCTTTGCGGAGTGGCTTCGAAGCGACCGTAGAGGCGTACCAGCTCGTCGATCTGCTCCTCGGTGATGTACTGGTGTTTGCTGCCCAGGGATTTGCGCATCTTGGCGAAGTCCGGTGATCACCAGCGAGGTGGTCAGGTGCACGATATCGCGCGGGGTGAAGTGTTCCCCGGCGGTTTCGTTGGAGCTTTCGGCAAACTTGCGGATCAGCTCTTCGAAGATGATGCCATGCCGAAGTTGCTGATGAACTCGGGGCTTAGATCGGTGGCGGCGGAGCGCTGCACCACTTGGTAGAGCAGATTGGCGGTTTCCAGCTGCTGGACGAAGTCTTTCGAAATGGAAGTGCTCGAAGATCTCGCGCGCATCCTTGCTGAAGGCCTGCACGTAGCTCATCAGGTCGGCGGCGGTCTGGGTGTCGGACAGCGTGCCGAGGGTCAGCGGCGAGGCGTTTAAGAACTGCTGGCCCGCGGCGCGCAGCAGGATCATTTCACGCACGGTATCGGGACGACCTTCCTGCGCAAAGGTCTGCTTGATGACCTCGTCCTTGGTCGGCGCCAGCACGCATTCCATCCGCCGCAGCAGGGTGAACGGCAGGATGATGCGGCCGTACTGGGACTGCTTGAAGTCGCCGCGCAGCAGGTCGGCAATCGATCAGAGAAAAGCGGCCGTCTGGGAATGATTTTCCGTGTTCACGCAACAGCTCCTGGGTAATCGAGCAAAGCCGCTATTTTAACCCGAGGAGATCACCAGGAATTAGACTAATACAAAGGCAAGCGTGACGCGTTCAGATGCGAGTTCAAGGTGGCGCGCTGTGAGCTGCTGTCTGGAGCAGCGCTCTACCAGCGAATCGGCAAGCAATGGCGTGACCAGCTTCTACTAGCAAATCAGTCAATTCAGCTTTTTTGCATGAGCAGATCTTTGACTTTCTGAGCGATCTCTTCGGGATTTTCCTTCCACTCAACATAAAGCTTATCGCTCATCAAAAAGTTATTATTCAAAATACTATCTTTATCACCATAGATAAGCGGAAGCAGTCTTTTTGTGCCTCCCGAGATATCGCCGTTCAGTACTGAATTGATCTCCTGCTGAGGCCAAGCTTTGCCAACAGAATTGTCGGTCATCACAGCAATCACGAATTTTGATTTTAGAAGTGCCTTATTAATAGTACCAACAAGTGAGTCTCCCCAGCTGATTTCTTTGGCGTCATAGAAAGCATGAACGCCAAGCTTTTCAAGCTCATCATATAAAGGCTTGACGATCTTTTCTTTGTCTTCAGAGGCATGGCATAGAAAGACATCGTACATCTTATATTCCGCCTTTATAGATTTGATAAATTTCGGAGGCGTAGAGTCATGCTCAGCCATTTTCAAAACAAGCTTAACATACGTAGGATCATCAGCCCCTTTAACCAAAGCAAGAAACGAAAGTCGACCATAAATATTACACTTTAGTTTACTGCCATCCTCGGTTAGCTCAGCCTCTTCTGGGTTCAAGCCTAGTATATCAACATAATATTTTCTTTCAGCCTCCACTGGATTATCAACCCAATGGTGAATTGCAGTGCGTAGCTTATTCTTATATTCAGCTGGCACGTTGAGTTTTTTATTGACAATTAAACCAGTGACTTCTTGCCGACTGAACTTTTCTTGTAGCCGACTTTTCTTCTCATTTATTTCAAATCCACTTCTCGCGAAAATACTAGCCAGATCCTCACCAACAATAGTCTGCCCATCATTGATACAAGCGATCTGACGAGGAAAAATGCGTTTTGCAGAGATTGTAATATCATCAGCGTAACGAGAATATAGAAGCCCATGATTTCGAATATGCTTTATTATTCTATTATCAAGGGTGCTGGCCACTATATTTGCAATAATTGGCGATGTCGCTGCCCCCTGAGGAAGGTAATTATTGAAGCAGCAAATTTGGGCGATAACAGTAGCTACGTCGGGATGAATCTCGAATGGTTTAGCGATAAAGACCGCCCGGACCCTACCAAAATTAATTGATCCGAAAAAATCCTTGATATCGATATTCAATACCCAATTAGATTTTTTGTGCAAAGCAGCATTATCAAGAATTCCTCTCCCTTTAATAAAACCTTTAACACACGATTTGAACTCAATGTTTTCCTGAAGTAGCCCAGCTAGCTGGTTTTGAATCACTCGCAAACCTTTTTGCGGTGAGTCGATTTTTCTAAACCCGCCCCGCTTTTTCCGCATCTCAAAGGATTTATACTTGGCATTATCTGAACGCTTGTAGCAAATATATAGCAGATGCCCCTTTTGAACCCGTAACAAACTACATAGTTCATCAAGGGAGCTAAGCTTAGCTATTGAACGAGTAAGGGGACTCAGTAACTTCAAGGCGGCCTCCGGCCCGTATACTACCGAAGTAAAAGCAGCACCCCCCGCTATTTACCTTACGCCTCGCGAGACTCACAACATTGCGAATCATTAGTCTCATCGAAACCCACAGTCGCATATATCCTTACATTAACGATGATTGCAGTGGTAGCACTGCATAGTTAAAGCTTGGAGGGGTGCTGCGTCCTTTATGCCCGAAAGGTGAGGATATGGCAATACGAGGCATGAATATCTCAAGGTTGCTATCTGAGGTCGAGGCTCGCCTGTTATCTGTCACAGGACCCCACATTCGTGCTCAACGCGGTCGGCACCGCATGATTGGCTTTCTAAGCACTTGCAATCACGAGCTGAGGCAAACACTCCGCTTCGCTCTGTCGAAATGTGAGGGTGGTGAAGGTCGCAACGTTGCTGAGAAGGCCCACTAAGGTGAGATTGCCAAAACAGCTTAAATAAAACGCACAGGCAAAAAAAACAGCGATTTGTGGCTTGGCTTGGGGTTTTTCCATTCACTGCTACAAATCACTGCTTTTTAACCACTGTAACATATTGATTTACAAGGGTTTTATGTAGTGGCGGAGAGATAGGGATTTGAACCCTAGGTACCCGCGAGGGTACAACGGATTTCGAATCCGTCCCGTTCGGCCACTCCGGCATCTCTCCAGCGGCGCGCATCATAGCAGCTCGGTGTGTTTTGTCTAACCCAACTGCTCAGATTTTTTAACGGCGCAAGATCGTGACAGCCATGCTGGCCGCGGCGATCAGCCCCGCCCGGTCGCCTCCACTCAGCTGGTCAGGCGCGTCAGCGCTTCACGATACTTGTCGGCTGTCTTCTGCGCGACATCAGCAGGAACAGGCGGGGCTGGCGGCTGCTTGTTCCAGCCGGTGGATTCCAGCCAGTCGCGGACAAACTGTTTGTCGAAGCTTGGCGGGTTGCTGCCTTCAGCGTAACTGTCTGCAGGCCAGAAGCGGCTGGAGTCGGGGGTAAGCACTTCATCCATCAGTGTCAGCTCGCCGTTTTCGTCAAGGCCGAACTCGAATTTGGTGTCGGCGATGATGATGCCCCGGGTTGCTGCGTATGCGACGGCTGCGCTGTACAGCGCGATCGAGGTATCGCGCACCTTCGCCGCCAGCTCTTTACCGATGATGGCTTCGCACTGCTCGAAGGAGATGTTCTCGTCGTGATCGCCCACGGCCGCCTTGGTCGACGGCGTAAAGATCGGCTGCGGCAGCTTGGCCGCCTCTCTCAGGCCAGCTGGCAGCTTGATGCCGCAGACGGTGCCGTTTTGCTGGTACTCCTTCCAGCCTGAGCCAACGATATAACCCCGCACGATGGCCTCGACTGCCACGGGCTTCAGACGCTTGGCCACTACAGCCCGCCCCTCTACCAGGGGCAGCTCTGCGGCAGATACAACGTCCTCGACCTTGTCGCCGGTGAAATGGTTAGGGACGAGTTGCGCAAGCTTGTCGAACCAGAAGTTGGAAATGGAGGTCAGGATCTTGCCTTTCTCCGGGATCGGCTCGGCAAGGATCACATCAAATGCCGAAAGCCGGTCGGTAGCGACTATCAGCATGCGCTTGTCGTCGATCTCGTACAGATCACGCACCTTGCCGGAATAGATTTTCTTCAGGCTGAGGGAATTGGCAGTGGTCATGGCGATTCTCGCGGTTGCCGAACCTACGCCGGCTTACGCAACAGCGCAGCCGCACGATTGGGTCAGTCGTCAAACGAAACAGGCGAAACCGAAAGGTTTCGCCTGACTGGATCGGAGCAGACTGTTTCGCAGAATCAGTCCAGGTTGTCCTTGAGCATATTCAGCACGCGTCGCGAGGTTTCAGCCGGAGCAACCGTGTCGAGATCCTTGTCGAGGGTGACCTGTACCTTGTCCCCTACGTCGGCCACGCGTACCTGATAACGTTCGGCGCGGGCTTCGATCTCTTCGCGGCCAGGGGCCCAGCCGAACAACCGCGAGAAGAACCCTGGCTTCTCGTCTGGATTAGCCGCGCCTTCCGCCAGATTGACGTAGTAAACGCCAAGGCTTCTATCCAGATCCTCGACAAGGATATCGCTCGCGGCTAGAGCCCGACCGACGCTCGACCAACCACGGTTGAAGTCGGTGTCAAGCTGCAACACTGGCTCGCCGCTGCCGGCTTCACTGAGTGTGACACGGCTTGGCGCGTCAAACTCGCGCTCAGCCAGCAGCGAGGCGGATCCACCTTGTGCGGTGCTGCTGTTCAGCCCTGCCTGCAGCTCATCGAGCAGTACACGATCACGCTCTGCATTCGCTGGTGTGTCGGGCCAGGCAACATCGCCACTGCTGCCTGCCGGGCGCTCGACGCTGACCAGGAAGATCTCGCTGGTATCACGCTGCACACCGGGCTCGACGCGAACCCTTACACGGATTTCGCCTTCACCCAGGCCAAGGTTGCGTACCAATGCTGGCGAGAGCTGATTACGGGTCTGCCAGGCGGTGACCAACTCACCGGTCTGAGGCCGCTCTTCGGCAATCTGGAAGCCGTTATCGGTGAAGAACTGACGGGCCGCTGCCCACACTTGTGAAGGCGCACGCATAGCAACAAGCCAGCTCGCATCTTCAGATGTCTGCAGGGTGTATTCGCTCGCCTCTTCGGCGGCAACAAGACGCTGTGGGCGGGGCACTTCGTACTCGCCTGCCGCACGGTTGTCGGCTACTTGCTGGGGGATTGGCAGTAGCGGCTCGATCGGGCGCAGTTCGACATCGCCAGGCACTTGCATCGGCGGTGCCTGCTGTGCCTGCAGGTAGTCGCTGCCGCGGTCGCGGAAGTATCCGTCCTCACCCCACAACCAGCCACAACCGCTGGTTCCAGAGATGATCAAGGCTAGGGTCGAGAGGCCGGCCAATCGCTTCATGCATGTTCCTTCATTATTAAACCAGAACGCCTGAGACGATCAGGCCAGCACACCGGACTGACGCATCGCGTCGCGAAGCGGCTCGTGGCAACGCTGGCTAAGCCAGGTGAGTGGCAGGCGGATACCGTCCGGTATAAGACCCATCTCGTGCAGCGCCCATTTCACCGGAATCGGATTGGCCTCAAGGAACAGGGCCTGGTGCAACGGCATCAACAGCGCATTGATGGCTCGCGCCTTTTCGGCATCGCCAGCGATAGCAGCGGTACACAGCTCGCTCATCGCGCGCGGCGCCACGTTCGCGGTAACGGAGATGTTGCCCTTGCCTCCCATCAGCATCAGTTCCACAGCAGTGGCGTCATCGCCGGAATAGACCAGGAAGTCCTTGGCGACACGATCAAGCACCTCTTGCCCGCGCTTGAGATCACCGGTTGCTTCTTTGACGCCGATGATATTCGACACCTTGGCCAAGCGTTCGATGGTTTCTGGCAGCATGTCGCAGGCAGTGCGCCCGGGGACATTGTAAAGAATCTGGGGAATCGCTACCGCTTCGGCGATGTGACGGAAGTGAAGATACATACCTTCCTGCGTCGGCTTGTTGTAGTACGGCGTCACCAGAAGACAGGCGTCAGCACCGGCCTGCTTGGCGTTGTCAGTCAGCTCGACGGCTTCACGCGTTGAGTTGGCCCCGGTACCGGCGATCACTGGGATTCGACCGTTGACCTGGTCGACGACTCGACGGATCACCTCGATATGCTCAGCGACTTCGAGGGTAGACGCTTCGCCAGTAGTACCGACCGCAACGATTGCATGGGTGCCTTCCTGGAGGTGGAAGTCGACCAGCTTGCTCAGGCTATCCCAATCAAGACCACCCTGCGCGTCCATGGGAGTGACCAACGCCACCATACTGCCCGCAATCATGCAACCCACTCCTACCGGAAAAGAGAGGCGTAATGGTACAAGGCTCCCGAGCGCTTTGCGAGTACGCCGGACGCATCAACCGCCGGAACGCCTGAGCACCGGCGCGGCAGCCAACTGGCTTACTCGGCCGACGCATTCCCTCTGACGACGCTTTTCGCTACCCTTAGCTATTTTCGGCCTGGCTGGCCGACCGATTCATCAGCGCCAGGAATCTGCATGTCCACCCCCCCAGTACCCCGAGAACAGTTTCTCGTCATCAGCGCCATAGGCCGGAGCCCGATGGCGCTCACCAATGTGCTTTGCCGAGCCAGCAACGAGAATCGCTGCGCCGTGGTCAGTACGCGTCTTACTCGACACGGCGAATGCTGTGCCCTGGTTCTGGAGATCACCGGAAGCTGGGACGCGCTTGCTCGAATGGAGACGGCCCTGCCCGGCCTGGCCAAGAAGCACGAGTTCACCACTAATGTGGTGCGCAGCGAAGCACTGGAGACTCGACCGCAGGCGCTGCCCTATGTGGCGTATGTCAGCTCGGCCTATCGTCCAGACATCCTCAACGAGTTGTGCCAGTTCTTTATCGACCATCGTGTCGAGCTCGAAGCCCTTACATGCGATACCTATGAGGCACCGCAAACTGGCGGCACCATGCTCAACGCGACGATGACCGTCACATTGCCGGCTGGCACGCAGATCAGCTGGCTACGGGACCAGTTCCTCGATTTCGCCGATGCACTGAACCTGGATGCGCTGATCGAACCCTGGCGCCCTCAGAACCCTTAATTTAGGAAAGACCACCATGTCCATAGCCGTTGACCAACCCGTGCCGGCCTTCCAGGCACAGGCGACCAGCCACACGCAGGTCAGCCTCGATGCGTTGAAGGGCAAGCAGGTGGTCCTGTACTTCTACCCGAAGGACAATACCCCGGGCTGCACGACGCAAGGCCAGGGCTTTCGCGATCAGCACGACGCCTTCGTTGCGGCCGACACGGTCGTTTTCGGCGTGTCGCGGGACAGCCTGAAGAGCCATGAGAACTTCAAGACCAAGCAGGGCTTTCCCTTCGAGCTGATCTGCGACAACGACGAGCAGCTTTGCCAGCTATTCGACGTGATCAAGCTGAAAAAGCTTTACGGCAAGGAATACCTGGGCGTCGACCGAAGCACCTTCCTCATCGACGCTGACGGCGTGCTGCGGCAGGAATGGCGCGGGGTGAAGGTGCCAGGGCATGTAGACGCCGTGCTGCAGGCCGCCCAAGCATTGCACCAGCGCTGATCCGAGCGGCCTACCAGGTTCCATCGCAACAAGCCGGGAACACTGCAGCTACGGCTTGCAGCCTGCCGTGGCCTCAGCTGTTGCGTTCCCCACCGCTCCACCTTCCGGCGTGCCGTCTTTGGAACTATCCGACGTGCTCCACCGCCGGCAGCGTGGCCGGTCGGCGCGGCCAAGCGTAAAGCACAGCCTTGAACAGGGTCGCCAAGGGAATCGCGAAGAACACGCCCCAGAAACCCCACAAGCCACCGAACAGCAGCACCGCGCAAATAATTGCAACAGGGTGCAGATTCACCGCCTCGGAAAACAACAGCGGCACCAAAACATTGCCATCCAATGCCTGGATAATGGCGTAGGCCACCATCAAGTAGATGAACTGATCGCCCAGCCCCCACTGAAAGAGCCCGATCAATGCGATAGGAATGGTAACGACAGTAGCGCCGATATAGGGCACCACCACCGAAATCCCGACGAGCATCGCCAGTAACGCCGCATAGTTCAGCTCAAGGGCGGCGAACACTGCATACGAGACCACACCACAGATCAGAATCTCGATCGCCTTGCCGCGTATGTAGTTGGCGATCTGCACATTCATTTCCTGCGCGACCTGGGTAATCAGCCCTCGCTCGTGCGGCAGGTAACCACTGAGCCAATCGTTAATCTGTTGGCGATCTTTGAGAAAAAAGAACACCAGGATCGGCACCAGGATCAGATAGATCATCAGGCTAAGCAGCAGTGGCAGGCTCGACAACGAAGACGTGAGCATGATTTGGCCATAACGACCGACCTCGCCTCGGATGAAATCGATACCCCGCAGCACCTGCACTTCCGTGAGCAATTGGGGGTAGCGCTCGGGCAGAAGAAGCAACAGCGACTGCCATTCCACCAGCATCCGTGGGAGCTCGTTGAAAAGTGTCAGCACCTGCTGCCACATCAACGGCGCCAAGAACAGAATGCAGACGGTCAGCAGGCCGATGAACATCAAGAACACCAGCCAAACCGCTATCAGATGCGGCAACTTGATTCGTTCCAGCGCACCGACCAACCCCTGCATCAGATACGCCAACACCAAGCCGGCGATGACCGGGGCCAGCATGTGACCGAGGGTCAACACTGTCGCAAAGGCGACCACCAACAGAACCCCAAGGACCACCGCCTCCTCGTCCGAGAAATAGCGATGTATCCAATTTCGTAGCACGTTGAGCATATGCCTTCCTTACCAGCCGTCAGGCCTTGCGCAGCCAGTAACGGTAAAGCCCTTCGTCTGCATCTTCGTGCAGCAGCGTATGGCCGGCCAGACTGGCGAAACTGCGAAAGTCGCGTTGCGATCCCGGGTCTGTCGCGGTGACCTTCAACACTTGCCCGCTGGCCAATCGGTTGAGTTCCAGCTTGGCCTTTAGCAGCGGCATCGGGCAGGCCAGCCCGACCGCGTCCAGCTCGGCGTCACAGGCCATGCCGGAGGCACCCTGTTGAGTCATGTTCATCTCCTCGAAAGGGCTGCAGGATACCGAGCTGTGCCCGGCTCTGGCCAGTGACCCGAGCACAAGGCTACAGTAGCGCTCCCGCCTTGAAGAGCCAGTCTGGATGAAATTGCTGCACCCGACCCTGCTGACACTTGCCTGCCTGATCGGCCAGCCGGTACTAGCCAACGACCTTCCCTCACTCGGCGACTCCAGCTCCGGCATCGTCTCGCCAGAGCAGGAGCATCAGTTGGGCAGAGCCTGGCTCAGCCTGTTGCGTGGCCAGGTCCCTCAGTTGTCCGATCCGCAGCTGAAGGATTACCTGGAGCGCAGCGTTTATCGCCTGGCCGAAACCAGCCAGATACAGGATCGTCGCCTGGAATTCGTGCTGCTCGACAGCCCACAGCTGAACGCCTTTGCGGCGCCCGGCGGCATCATCGGGGTCAATGGCGGATTATTCCTTCATGCCCAGACTGAAGCCGAGTATGCCTCGGTACTCGCGCACGAACTGGCCCACCTGTCGCAACGCCATTTTGCTCGCGGGCTGGAAGCGCAAAAACGTATGCAGCTACCGCTGATGGCGGCCATGCTCGCCGGTGTCGTCGCCGCTGCGGCCGGTGCAGGCGATGCCGGCATCGCAGCCATTATGTCGACCCAAGCGGCGGCAATTCAGTCTCAGCGTCGTTTCTCCAGACAGAACGAGCAAGAAGCCGACCGGATTGGCATCATCAACCTCGAGCGCGCCGGCTACGACCCACGCGCCATGCCTGAGATGTTCGGCCGCCTGATGCGCCAGTATCGCTATGACCAGAAGCCGCCAGAATTTCTTCTCACTCACCCGGTCAGCGAATCGCGTATTGCCGATACCAGGAACCGCGCCGAGCAATACCCCGATACAGGCGTCGAAGACAGTCTGAAGTATCAGCTGCTGCGTGCTCGCATGGATCTGAAATTCGAAAGCACGCCCGGGGTCAGCGCCAAGCGCTTCCGCGCAATGCTGGCGGACGATCCGAACCTCGCCGCGGCGCGCTACGGGCTGGCGCTGGCGCAGATCAACAGTGGCCAGCTGAAGGAAGCCGCGTCGAACCTTGAGCCATTGCTGGCAACGGAACCAGACGACGCCACCTACAACCTGGCCCAGATCGAGCTGGACATCACGGCTAACCGTCTTGCCGCCGCGCGCGCTCGGGTGCAGAGATTGCTTGACCTTTACCCAGGAAATTATCCCGTACGCCAGGCGAACATTGATCTGCTGATCAAGGAAAACAAACTGCAGGATGCCGAGCAGGAGCTTGACGCTCTGGTGGACGCCCGACCGCAGGACCCTGACATCTGGTATCAGGTTGCAGAAATCCGTGGCCTCACCGGCAACATCATCGGCCTGCATCAGGCCCGTGCGGAATATTTCGCCCTCGTTGGGGATTATGATCAGGCAATCGAGCAGTTGAACTTCGCCAAACGTCGCTCCAACAACTTCCAGAGCGCGGCACGAATTGATGCCCGGCAGAAACAGCTGATCGAAGAGAAGCGGATGGTGGAGGGCATGTTGCGTTGAATACTGCAGCCGCCTCAGGCTATCGCAGGATGCGATGCAGGCTCACAACCCACCCAAGCTCTTGTGTCAAGCGTTGCCAGCCTGCCTGATGCGAGCGGCCCGAGTGAATTCGAGCATGCGCTTGAGCGGCTTGACCGCTCGCGGAATCAAAGCCGGATCGACCCGTATCTCGTTGCTGCCAGTGCGCAGGCACTCAAGCGTGCGCTCGAGTGTGTTCATCGCCATCCACGGGCAATGCGCGCAACTCCGACAGGTGGCGCCACTGCCGGCCGTCGGCGCCTCGATGAACTGCTTGTCCGGGCAAAGCTGCTGCATTTTATAAAAGATCCCGCGATCAGTCGCGACGATGAACGTCGGGTTCGTCAAGGTCTGCGCCGCCTTGATCAGCTGACTGGTCGAACCGACGGCGTCGGCAAGCGCGATCACTGATTCAGGCGACTCTGGATGGACCAGCACTGCTGCGTCCGGATACAGCGCTTTCATATCCTCCAATTGCTTCGACTTGAACTCTTCATGGACGATGCATGCGCCGTCCCAAAGCAACATGTCAGCGCCAGTTTCACGCTGCACGTAATTTCCGAGGTGCTTGTCGGGGGCCCAGATGATCTTTTCGCCGTTGTCCATCAGGCTTTCGACGATTTCCAGTGCGCAACTGGAGGTGACGACCCAATCGGCACGTGCCTTTACCGCGGCGGAAGTATTGGCATAAACCACAACGGTACGCTCTGGATGCTGGTCACAAAACGCCGAGAACTCCTCGACCGGGCACCCAAGATCCAAAGAACAGGTCGCCGCCAATGTCGGCATCAGGACCCGCTTCTCGGGATTGAGGATCTTCGCTGTTTCACCCATGAACCTGACGCCTGCCACGACCACTGTCTGCGCGCAGTGCTCGTTGCCGAATCTCGCCATCTCCAGCGAATCCGAAATACAGCCGCCGGTTTCCTCGGCCAATGCCTGGATCACCGGATCGGTGTAATAGTGCGCAACCAGCACCGCGTTTTGCCGCTTCAGCTCGGCGGCGATATCGCTGCGCAACTGCGCTTCCTGCTCTGGCGTCAGCGGCTTGGGCTGCTTGGCCGCCAGGTGAGCCTGCACCAGAATATGTTCGGGGATATGCGTCATGTTCGCTGGTTCCTGCAAGCACGGCGGTGTACGAGCCGCCGATTATAGCCATCGAGGCCGAGAATACGGACGTAGCGAAGCAAGAGATGAAGCGAGGACGGGCCGAGCCTTTCACCCCCTGCCGTTACCAAGGGGGCGAAATACTAGCCGAAGCTTTCAGAAAAGTGAAAGCGGATGGGAAATCACAAAATTATCAGCCTGATCGAGTAGGAGATCACCCGCCGTCCAGACGCCGCGCTGTCGCGCAGCAAACTGGGTATTTATTGTTTGATGGGAGGTGGATACTGTCGCCTTGGCTTTCCAAATAGGGCCACTTGCTGGCGATCATGGCTCACTTCTGCGGGATCGTCTCTGTCGTGGCGGCATGCTAGGAGCCGCGCAAAT
>NZ_JAMOIE010000106.1 GCF_024448935.1 Stutzerimonas stutzeri | reverse complement strand
TGCAGCGGGGTATGACGGCTATTCGCCAAAGCCCGATACTTGCACGGAACACTACGACGTAGATCCGACAGGCCCTGTTGCCCCGGCGAAACCATGCAGGCCAGTCGCAAGTTTTGCTAGCGCCCGACTTTCGTCTAGCGCCGTTTCAAAGAGGTTGGCTTGGCAGGTCCCGGCAAAGCATGGATCGAATAGCCCAGCCGTTGAAGCGCAAGGAGACGTGATGACTTTGGAAATCGATGAGGCTAGCTCGGAGATCCCCACCAACTAGGCAATAGTCGTCTGACCTCTCGTCGGCCGAAGCGGTCGTCGATCAGGTGAACGACGCCGACGTCGTCGGTTGTACGAATGACGCGGCCGGCGGCCTGCACTACCTTCTGCAATCCGGGATAGAGGTAGGTGTAGTCGTAGCCCGTGCCGAACAGATGATCCATCCGCGCCTTCATCTGCTCATTGACGGCATTGACCTGCGGTAGGCCCAGCGTGGCAACAAAGGCACCAATCAGTCGCTTACCCGGCAGGTCGATGCCCTCGGAAAAAGCACCGCCCAGCACGGCGAAACCAATACCGCAGCTCTCATCCGTGAAACGCGCAAGAAAGGCGTTGCGCGCCCCTTCATCCATGCTGCGCGTCTGCTCCCAGTAGGGCAGCTCAGGGTGTTGGGCACGGAGGAGGCTAGTGACCTGTTGTAAGTAGTCAAAGCTGCTGAAGAACGCCAGGTAATTGCCAGGGCGCGTTTGATACTGCTGGGCAAGCAGGTCGACGACAGCTTGAAGCGAGGCGCTGCGATGCTGGTAGCGAGTGGAGATGTGCTGTGCAAGGCGTATCTGCAACTGCTCCGCGCGAAACGGGGATTCGACGTCGACCCATACCCGATTGGCCGGCACGCCGAGGGTGTCGGCGTAAAAGCGCTGCGGTGTCAGGGTCGCGGAAAACAGTACGCAGGAGCGGGTCTCACGGATGCGGGGGGCCAGGAAGGGGGCGGGTATCACGTTGCGCAAGCAAAGGACAGATGCTTTGGCATTGCTGCGGCCGTGCGCTGGCAGCAGCGTGCAGTCGATCAGTGAATGGTCGCCGAACAGCTCTGCCAGTTTGCAGAATTGCATAGCGTCGAAATAGGCCGACTGCAACGCCGAGTCCACCCCTGCCGGGTTCTCGCCGAGGTAATCGGTGATCGCACTTACGGCTTGCTGAAGCGCGTTGATGAACACCTGCGGCAGCCCTGGCAGAACCTGATAGGCGTCTGCCTGCAGGCAGTGCACATCGCCCCAGCAGCGAAGCACGCGTTCGATCGGCTTCTTCAACACGATCGGAAGAGTTTTTCGTAAACCCTTGAAAGTTAGCAGATTAAGTTCGGCGCTGTACATCGATCGGCCGCGTTCGAGCAGATTGTGCGCCTCGTCCACCAGCACCCCGATGCGCCACTGGTTGAGCAACGCCAGGCTGTGGAGCAGAGCGCTCAGATCGAAGTAGTAGTTGTAGTCACCCACCACCACATCGGCCCAGCGGGCCAGTTCCTGGCTCAGGTAGTAGGGACACACCTGGTGCGCCAAGGCCACCTCGCGCAGTGTTGCCTGATCGAGAAACGGGCGAGTAATGGCCTCGTCGCGTGCGGCCGGGAGCCGGTCGTAGAAGCCGCGAGCGAGCGGGCAGGATTCACCGTGACAAGCCTTGTCCGGGTGCTCGCACGCTTTGTCCCGCGCGATCAGTTCCAACACTCGCAGAGGCGTTTGCCGGCCCGCCAGGCTGTCGAGTGCATTCAACGCCAGCTGCCGCCCCGAGGTTTTAGCGGTGAGGAAATACAGCTTGTCGAGCTGCTGGCCGGGCATGGCCTTCAATTGTGGAAACAGGGTAGCCAAGGTCTTGCCAATACCAGTCGGTGCCTGAGCCATCAGGTGGGTGCCGGTGCAAGCGGCCTTGTATACCGCTTCGGCCAGTTGCCGCTGGCCGCTGCGAAATTCACCGTAGGGGAACGCCAGGCTACGCAGCGCCTGGTCACGCTCGGCTCGGTGGACCAGTTCCTGATCAGCCCAGGCGATGAAGCATTGACATTGGGTTTCGAAAAAAGCCCGAAGGTGTTCGGCGCTGCAGGTTTCGACCAGCAGGGTTTCCTTCTGGCTGACCACATCGAAATACACCAGCGCGATCTCCAGCGATTCCAATCTGCGCGCCTCGCAGAGCAGCCAGCCGTAGACCTTGGCTTGCGCCCAGTGTAGGTAACGGTGGTTGGCCGGCTGGCGGGCGAGGTCACCGCAGTAGGTCTTGATCTCCTCCAGTCGGTTCTTCGTCGGGTCATAACCGTCCGCACGGCCGCGGACGGTGAGGCTGCGATAGTTGGCTTCGAGCGTGACTTCTCGCTCGTATCCATCGCCGCGCCGCGCCGTGACCGTGGCGTGTCCGGCGATGCCTTCCAGCGCGGTAGGCGAGGGCGTGAAACGAAGATCCAGATCGCCTTGTTTTGCGGTGAATTCGCACAACGCACGGACTGCGACCCGATAACTCAAGGTGCGGCCTCCGACCACTGTACGTAGCAGACCGCGATCGGCACCTGATGACGCAACGCAAAGTCGATCCAGCGTTTCTGATTGTCCTGCAACCGGTCGCCTGGGCCTTTAACTTCGATCAATCGATAACGCTGCTCGCCGGGCCAGAGCTGAACGAGGTCTGGCAGACCGCTACGATGGTTGGGTACGTCTTGCAGGATGCGCTGAAAAAAAGCATGCAGATGCTCGGCAGGGATGCACGCCAGTGCCAGCTCCAGCAACGCCTCGTCGAACAGGCCCCAGCTGACGAAGTGCGACAGCAGCCCGAACTTGTCCCGGAACGTGCGGCGGATGCAGGCACGGTACTCGCCAGTGCCGAGCCTGCTCAGACACTCGTCGAACAATTCTGCACGGCGAGCATGGAAGTCAGGTCGCGCAAGATCGGCCGGGCCAGCGTGAAACGGGTGAAAGAACGCACCGGGCACCGGCGCAAAGATGACATCCCAACAGAGCAGGCCAAGCAGCGAATTGATCAACGCGTTCTCAACGTAGTAAACCGGCGCGTCGCTTCGGCTGAGGTGTTCACGCACGGCCTGCTCGACGCTCATCCCCTCGGGCCGAGGCAGGGTCAGATCTATGCGCTCTGGTTGTGTGAGGCTCACACGACGCGTGACAGGTTTACCCAGGGTTCGCTGCAGGCGCGGCAGGATGCGTTGCAGCTGCTGGGCTTCGTGTTCGCTTTCAGGTGCAGCTTGCGCGGTCAGCGCGAGTCGCATGGCGGCCTCTGGTTGGCCGCAACGCTCGAGTACGCGGACCGCACGTTCGCGAGCGCCCGGGTAGCGGTTGGCTGCATGCAGGCGCAGCGCCAAGGGCAAGTCACCGTTGCGCTCGCACTGCCTGGCGATGCTCAGCAGCAACTTGCCCCGGCGATGTTCCAGCCAGTCATTGCCGTACGCTGTCGATGGGATGTCCTGCAGGACGGCTTCAACGGCGTCACCCGCCTCGAAGCGTTCACGGCAGCGATGCAGATGCAGGTAGGCGTCCACATCAGCACGCTTATGGAAGGCCCGTGAAGCGGGGGAAAAGGCGACTCGCTCGTAACGAAAAATACCCAGGTCGGCGAGTACGAATTCGGTCCAGTCTTGATGGCTGTTGCCGAAGAACATCAGCCGCAAGCGGTCGCACAGGTCGCCAATCGTCAGTGCAAATGCTGCATCGTCAAAACCCTCGCACCAGCTGGCGAAAGGTTTTGGCTGGGAATGTTCGGCCAGCATGGCCTGGAGCAAATCAGCCTTGCGCTGGCCATGGGCCGCAGCCTTGCCGCATACACGAAGCAGTTCGTCTTTTTTCAACAAACCGAATAGCTGAGCCACATCCAGCATTGGATTAGTCTCGACCCAGCCGTGCTCGATGAGTGCAACGGACGCCTGCATCGGGCAGCCAATCTCTGTGTAGCGCAGCTTGCTGGCACGAAACAGTGTGCCCTTGCGCATCACCATGCGCACCAGCAAGGCCTGCGACGCTTGAGGAACCTGGTGGAAACGGTCGAAAAACGCGCGTTCGTGATCGTGCAGCAGATCACCGTGGCGCTCACCAACCCAGGCGAGCACTTGGCGAAAGTTGTCGAGGTAATAGAAGGGGTTTTCCAGCGCCTGGCGCATCGAACGTCCGGTTCGGTCGAGCATGGGCACAGCGGCCCACAAAGCTGGGTATTTATACAGTTGCTGCTGGTTTTGGCAATGCCTGGACGATCAGCGGTGGCGGACCGCAGGCTCGGGGGTACGCCTTGGCGTAGCGGCGCTCAACCCAACCGCCGGCCGGCTGGGTTGAGCACAATGAGGATCAAACGGTGCGGGAAAAACGGCCGCGCTGTTCACCGCCCAGGTAGGCATCGAAGGCCATGGCGACGTTGCGCAACATCAATTGACCCTGGGGCAGCAACACAAGGGCGTCGTCGCTGATTTGCGCCAGCCCATCGGCGACATGCTCGTCCAGCTTGGCCAGTGAATCGGCGAAATACGCCTTGAAGTCGATACCGTAGCGCTGTTCGATTTCGGCGTAATCGATGCGTCCATGGCACATCAACGAAACGATCACGTCACGGCGCAAGCGGTCGTCCTCACTGAGCTGGTAGCCACGCTGCACCGGTAACATGCCTTCGTTCAGCCGTGCGTAATACTGCGACAGCTCCTTCACGTTCTGGCTGTAACTGTTGCCGACCTTGCCGATGGACGAAATGCCGAGGCCGATCAGGTCGCAATCGGCATGGGTCGAGTAGCCCTGGAAGTTTCGCTGCAACGTGCCGTTGGCGCGGGCGAGGGCCAATTCGTCGTCTGGCAGGGAGAAATGGTCCATGCCTATATAGACGTAGCCCGCAGCGGTCAGTCTTTGAATGGTCAGTTCCAGCAGCTCCAGCTTTCGCTCGGGCGGCGGCATATCCTCCGGGCGAATCAGCTTCTGCGCCCGGACGAGATCTGGCAGATGCGCATAGCTATAGGCCGCGATGCGATCCGGGCGGATGTCGATGATCTTGTCCAATGTGACGCCGAAGCTTTCCACGGTCTGCAGAGGCAGACCGTAGATCAGGTCAACGCTGATCGACTTGAAACGGGCGTCCCGTGCGGCCTGAACCAATTCTCGGGTCTGTTCCTCGGTCTGGATGCGGTTGACTGCGATCTGCACCTGTTCGTCGAAGTCCTGCACGCCGAAGCTCAAGCGATTGAAGCCCAGCTCGCGCAGTTGATGAATCTGAGCCGGGGTAACGGTGCGCGGGTCGACCTCCAGGGAAAATTCGTGATTGTCGCTGTCGTCCATGTTGAAGGCGTCGTGCAGCGTCGCCATCAGATCAGCCAGCTGTTCGCTGGTGAGGTAGGTCGGTGTACCGCCGCCGAGATGCAACTGAGTCAACCTGCGCGAGCGGTTGAACAGCGACGCCTGCATCTTGATCTCACGCTTGAGGTAGTCCAGGTATTCGACGGCGCGATCAGTTTTGTGGGTAATGATTTTGTTACAGGCGCAGTAGTAGCAAAGGCTTTTGCAAAACGGGATATGGATGTACACCGACAGCGGCTTGGGCTCCGCCGCCACGTTGGTCGCCTGCGCGGCACGGCGGTAGTCGTCCATGGCAAAGGCCTGATGGAATTGGGGAGCCGTGGGGTAGGACGTGTAGCGAGGACCGGGACGGTCATATTTCTCGACCAGGGCGCGGTTAAAGCTCGGCGTTTGGTCCATGTGGGGTTTCACCTTGATTGCCTGATTGTGAGTGGCTGGGTTGGGCAGTGCCGTGCGCAGCCTGCGACATCCTGGCGCGAATTATCGCGTTTCCCCAGCCCGGCTGGGCCTGTCCCAGATCAAGAACCGGTCAGGCTGAAAGCGCGGGCGCCAAGCGGTCAATACATGAAATATCAGGCCAAGCAGCCGGGCAGCGCGCGCTCGGCTGCCGGTCACCCTTGATTACAACCGGAACTGGCCAACCAGACGATTCAGTTCGGCCGCCAGTTGAACCAGTTCCTCACTGATCTGCGAGGTTTGAGACGCATCAGCCAGGGTGGTGTCAGCAATGGTGCTGATCGTGGTGATGTTGCGGTTGATCTCTTCGGCAACCGCGCTCTGCTCTTCGGCCGCCGTGGCGATTTGGGTGTTCATGCCGTTGATGGTGTTCACTTCACCTGCGATCACGGTGAGGCTCTGTGCGGTCTTGGCCACACAGTCCGAACCCGAGTGAGCGCGCACCTGCGCCCCTTCCATGGCCTGTACGGCGTTACGCACACCGTTTTGCAGTTGCTCGATGGTGCGCTGGATTTCTTCGGTGGACTTCTGCGTGCGCGAGGCGAGGGTGCGCACCTCATCAGCGACCACAGCGAAACCACGGCCCTGTTCCCCGGCGCGGGCGGCCTCGATGGCAGCATTCAGCGCGAGAAGATTGGTCTGCTCGGCGATGCCGTTGATGACGTTCAGTACCATGCCGATACTGACACTGTCCGTTTCGACCTGCTTGATCACCTGCGCCGCTTTTTCGATGTCCTGAATCAGCACCTCGATGCCATCCAGCGCCTCGGTTGCCAGCGTGACGCCAACTCGCGATTCCTCATCGGCACCGCTCGATGCAGACGCGGTCTCGTTAGCATGCCGCGCCACCTCCTGTACGGTTGCACTCATTTCATTCATGGCCGAGGCCACCATATCGGTTTCGCTGCGCTGTTCCATCACTGCAGTCTGGGTCTTCTCGGCGACACTGGAGACTCGATTCGACACCTCTCCCAACTGGTGGGTTACAGCGGCCACTGCCTCCAGGCTGGTACGGAATTTGAAGATCATGCGGTTAAAGGCGGTGCCCATGGCGCCGACTTCATCCTGGGCGTGAACAGCGACTGTACGGCTGAGGTCTTCGTCGGCAGTCATCGCCTCCATGGTGTGCCGCATCTCATTGATGCGGCTGATGATCACCCGACGGATGATGTAGCCCATGAGGATCAGACCCGCCAGCAGCAGCAGCGCCTGGATCACGGCTGAAGTCAGAATGTTGCGATGCACCTCGCCGTCCAGTGCGGACAGGTCATAGCTGATGCGGACCGCCCCCATCACCGTGTTTTGCGGGACCTGATGGCAGGCCAGGCAATTGGTGCCACGGTAATCCTGTTGCGCATGGATCGGATTGATCACTGTCAGCACACGCCCATTCACGCCATCGCTCACTTCGATGGTGGCGTCGCCGGCAAGCGCACGCCTGTCCAGCTCGTCCTTGGGCGCCTGATGCTCGAACCCGGCTCCGAACACCTTGGTTACCGGCTCGCCGCGGACGATACGTGCGTCGATGACTCCCGGCCGGGCTAGAATCTTGTTACGCAGCACCTCACGCTGGCCCATGGTGCCGGTCAGCATCATGGTGTTGATACTGTCGAAATAGGAGTCAGCCGTGTCCTTGGTCTGTTGCTCCACGACATGGAGTATCAGCTGTTTCTCTGAACCCGCCGAATAGAAGAGAGATGCTGCCAGGACCAGGGCGAACACCACCAACAAAGCCAGGTTGATTTTTGATTGAACGGACATTTGCCGAGCTGGAGAGGTGCTGTTCATCCTGTTCCTTAGGTACTGCTACACGAAAACGAAACCTTCGCCGGGGGACGCGACGGGCCACTGCAGGCCATCTGGCTCAGGACCTGGCCGCTTTATCTGCCTTAACCTATCGGCCGAACATCCCTTCGCTTTACAAGGTTTTTCAATGCCGGCCGAGTGAAGGCGCCGTGCCATCAACGTGGCCGGCGACATCCTAGTCGCTGTTCAACGGCGCAGAGCCATGACTCGCGATGAAAGCAAATCAATCTCTAACTCTGTTGATGTGAATCAATAAAACTGGAGAGGCCTTCGCGTGAACTGCAATACTTATCTCTCCGTTGGTCTCCATATGATCATTAAGCAGCGGAAGGCATTCGCGAGCTGCTCCGTTCTCGAGGTGTTGCCGACTGCCACGGCACTCTTTTTCGTTAAGCCGCTTGGCAATTTCTGCTAGTCAGGTCACGCTATGTCGAAGCCCTGTCAACAACCACCCGTCAGGCTAATGCCATGGTCGAATTAGCCCAGCCGCAGTCGAACCCCGAACCGTTTCGGCGGTCGTAGCCTCTAGTCAGTCGCCGTTGGTCGAACATGCAGGGTATGGCGGCTGACCGATCCAGGCGCAGTGCATCAACCGGACTCATCTTTTCAAGGACTCACATGATCAAGAAATGCCTTTTTCCTGCGGCCGGATATGGCACGCGCTTCCTTCCTGCAACCAAGGCGATGCCCAAGGAGATGTTGCCGGTAGTGAACAAGCCCTTGATTCAATACGGGGTTGAGGAGGCACTGGCTGCTGGGCTGAGCCAGATTGCGATTGTTACCGGACGCGGTAAGCGCTCACTGGAAGACCACTTCGACATCAGCTACGAGCTCGAACATCAGATCCGCAACACCGACAAGGAGAAGTACCTGGTCGGTATCCGCAAGCTGATCGATGAATGCAGCTTCTCGTATACCCGTCAGGTCGAGATGAAAGGCCTGGGCCATGCGATTCTCAGCGGTCGTCCGTTGATTGGTGACGAACCCTTTGCTGTCGTTCTTGCGGACGACCTGTGCATCAACCTGAATGATGATCCAGTCCTGGCGCAGATGGTCAAGCTGTACAACCAGTTCCGCTGCTCGATCGTCGCAATCCAGGAAGTACCACCGGAAGAGACCAGCAAATATGGCGTGATTGCCGGCGAGATGATCCGTGATGACATTTTCCGTGTCAGCCACATGGTCGAGAAGCCCAAGCCCGAAGATGCACCGTCCAGTCTCGCCATCATCGGCCGTTACATCCTCACGCCGGATATCTTTGACCTGATCGAGCAGACCGAGCCAGGCAAAGGCGGCGAAATCCAGATCACCGACGCGCTGATGCGCCAGGCCCAGGACGGTTGCGTCCTGGCGTACAAGTTCAAGGGCCAGCGTTTCGACTGCGGTAGCGCCGAGGGCTATATCGCAGCGACCAACTTCTGCTACGAGAACTTCTACCTGACCGGTAAGGCGTTCTAAGCACCGGTGCTGTGCATAAAGCCACCTTCGGGTGGCTTTTGCGATTCAGGGCGCGGGCATTTCTTCGGCGCCTGGGCCGAGCGGTTGACCGTAGCTGAACTCGACGTAGTGACCGGCCGGGTCACGAACGCCACAGTAGTAGCCAACCGGGTAGGGCTCGTCCCTGGGCTCCCAGATCAGGCAGCCAACCTGACGAGCCCTGTCTGCAATTGCATCGACCTCCGCGCGGCCCGCCAGGGCAAAGCCGAAATGGCTGTAGTCGTTGTCGGCCAGTGCACGATCCTGCCCACCCGGCATGATCACGAAAATGAACTCGCGCTCCTTTCCTGGCTCGGCCATCCAGACGATGCGAGATCCTTTTCCAGCGCGCTGGTGAAACACCTGCATCCCGCAGAATTGCTCGTAGAAGGCGATGCAGGCGTCCAGGTCGGGCACGTGCAACGCGAGATGAGTGAGGGTAGGGCGCATGCGATGCTCCTCCAATGAATCCGGCCAACGGCCTGGGTTATGCTGTGCGATCTACAAGGGAGACAACAGTTCATGGCTTACGACTTCGATCTATTCGTCATCGGCGCGGGTTCCGGTGGCGTCCGTGCCGCCCGTTTTGCGGCTGGCTATGGTGCCCGCGTGGCGGTAGCCGAAAGCCGTTACCTGGGCGGCACCTGCGTAAACGTCGGCTGTGTGCCGAAGAAATTACTGGTCTATGGCGCCCACTATGCCGAAGACATCCACGAAGCCGAAGGCTACGGCTGGACCATCGACGGCGCCAGGTTCGATTGGGCCTCGCTCATAGCCAACAAGGATCGCGAGATCCAGCGCCTCAACGGGATCTACAAGAACCTGCTGACTGACAGCGGCGTCACGCTGTTACAGGCCCATGCGCGCCTGGTCGACGCTCATACCGTGGCGGTTGACGGCAAGCGCTACAGCGCCGAGCACATTCTGATTGCCACTGGCGGCTGGCCGTTCGTGCCAGAGATTCCCGGTCGCGAGCATGCCATCACCTCCAACGAGGCCTTCTACCTGGACGCGTTGCCACGTCGCGTTCTGGTGGTCGGCGGCGGCTATATTGCAGTCGAGTTCGCCTCGATCTTTCACGGCTGCGGCGCCGATACCAAGCTGCTCTATCGAGGCGAATTGTTTCTGCGCGGTTTCGATGGCGCTTTGCGCGACCACCTCAAGGACGAGCTGATCAAAAAGGGCCTTGATCTCCAGTTCAACGCCGACATCGCCCGCATCGACAAACAGGCAGACGGAACGCTGCTCGCCACGCTTGATGATGGCCGTACGCTGGAAGCCGATTGCATTTTCTACGCCACCGGTCGCCGACCGATGCTCGACGGCCTGGGGTTGGAGAACGTCGATGTGGCACTGGACAAGCGCGGCTTCGTTGCCATCGACGAGCAGTTCCGCACATCCACGCCCTCGATTCTGGCAATCGGGGACGTGATCGGCAGGATCCAGCTGACGCCCGTCGCGCTGGCCGAGGGTATGGCCGTGGCCCGACAGCTGTTCAAGCCCGAGGAGTATCGGCCGGTCGATTACCACAACATCGCCACGGCTGTGTTCAGCCTGCCAAACATGGCGACGGTCGGTTTGACCGAAGAACAAGCGCGCGAACAGGGCCACAAGGTGGTGCTGTTCGAAAGCCGGTTCCGACCGATGAAGCAGACCATGACCGATAGCCTCGAGCGAAGCCTGATGAAACTGGTGGTCGACGCGGACACGGACAAGGTCCTGGGCTGCCATATGGCCGGCCCGGAGGCGGGGGAAATCATCCAGGGCTTGGCCGTTGCGCTGAAGGCCGGCGCAACCAAGCGAATCTTCGATGATACGGTCGGCATTCACCCAACCGCCGCCGAAGAGTTCGTCACCATGCGCACGCCGACCGGGATCTGACCAAACAATCGGAGCTGGTGGCAACGCGCTTGCCGATCCAGTGGCAGCTAACCGCGAACGCAGCGGAACAGGTAGGAAGAAGAAGGAGAGGGGCCGGTAACACAGGCCCCTGTTGCGAGCCGGACTCCGTCTGGTCGCCGTTGTGCCAAGCACGATCTCGTAATGGTCGATCAGTGCTGCATGTGCTCGTGTCCGCTTGGCTCTGGGGCCTGGTCCTGGATGGACACATCGATGGTCACTTCGCCCGCATGCTCGAACTCGAGGGTCAGCGGGAAGCGTTCACCCGCCACGAGTGGGGCGCTCAGCTCGAAAAGCATGACGTGGTTGCTGCCTGGCTTGAACTCGACCTGGCCACCGGCAGGCACCTCGATAGAATCGATCTGTTTCATGCGCATCATCTCGCCTTCATGCACGTGGGTATGCAGTTCAGCCTTCTTCGCGCGCGGCGTGTGCACACCCAACAGCCGATCCGTTGAATCGCCCGGGTTTTGCAGCGTGAAATAGACTGCACCGGTGGGAGCGGTGGGCGGCATGGCGCGCGACCACACTTGGGTGGCCTCAAGTGGTGCACCCGTCATCTGATGATCAGCGTTGTTCTGATCGGCTGCGGTTGCCGACAGGCATGCCGTGCCGAGTGCAACGAGGGTTACCAGGCGAAGCAACATGGAGTTCTCCGAGCGGTTTGGGAGTGCAGCACATTAGCATGCTGCGTCCGCTGACGTTGATCTGCGTCCTGACAGCGCTGCAGAGGCTAGACATGATGTTTTGACCTGCCCGTCCTCAACGATCATGGGTTACCGTTGGGATGGGTATAACTGCCTTTTAAGCAGAGCCACATTGAGGAGGGCACATGACCAGGTTGAACGCTGAATCCGCTTCAATTCACACCGCCGGTGCTCCCGTAGAGCCGGAACAAGCCACGATCCATAGCGCACAGTCACGCCCGGCCGAATACGGGTGATACCAGCCTCGGCTGACTGATGGCCCTAGCGCTGCGCTACGAGCTTCTCAAGGTGATCGATGATGTCCTCTGGCTTCAGTACCAGCACATCGCTTTCCAGTGTATCGAGCACGACCTCCGCGGTATTGCCCATCAAGGCCCCTGAAAATCCGGTGCGGGCGACAGTGCCGATGACCGTTACGGCAGCCTGAAGCTGGTGGCAGACGCGAGGGATCAAGGCGTCTGCGGGCCCTTCCTCGATATGCAGCTGGCCGTCAGGGATGTCGAACTCGGTCTGAAACTGCCGGCAGGCGTTGCGGTAACGCGCTTCGATCGTTTCCTTGAGCTGGAACGCGGGATCGGCGGAGGACAGCATGGCTGAAGGGTGAGCGCTGATCACATGCAGTGTGCCCTCGGCAAGCGAGGCAATCTGGTAGCCATAATTGATGATGCTGGAATGAAGCGTGCGGTGTTCGATGTCAGCGTTGCCCACGTCTACCGCGGCCAGAATGTTGCCGCCCGTCCAGGGCGCTTCGGTTTTGACCATCAGCACCGGGCAGGGGCAATAACGCAATAGCTTCCAGTCATCGGGCGTCAGCAGGGCGCGTTTCAGCGGGTTGTCGGCAATGTGCTGTTTGATCACCAGGCCGCAGCCTTCGGCTTGCTGAACGCTGATGATGGTCTGGTGCTGGTTTTCATGCCAGGCCTGCCGAGCCGTAACGACGTGGCCCTGATCTTCGAGTTTTTGGCGCAAGCGCTCAAGGTAGCTGCTGTGATCCTGTTTGGCTTCGCAGATCAGCAAGTGCAGCCGGGACTGGCTGACGCTGGAAATCAATCGCGCCCTTTTTAGTGCCAGATTTTCGGAAAGTTTTGGGTCAATAACCACGAGGATACAGCGTATGGCTTGCATGATCGGCTCCGTTTGGGTGATCAGATGGTTTCACTATAGACAAGGGCATCAGGGCAGCCACTGACCTGTATCAAGCAGTGCTGGCCGTTACTTGCTGGGCTCGTATAATGCTCGGCGGTCCAGCGACTTCGTGCTGTTCGCCGTTTTCATTTCCTCATGAATACCAAGACCTCATGCTCCCCGAACTGAATGAATTTCTTGGCTGTGCGACACCTTCGGCGTGGGTCGAGGTTGCGCTGCAGAACCAGGACGTGATGCTGATCGATCATGGCAACTGCGAGAAGAAGGCTGCGGGCGCGGCCTTTCAGTTGATGTTTCGCTATGTCGATAAACCTGATCTGCAGAACAAGATGTCGCGCCTGGCCAGGGAGGAGTTGCGACATTTCGAGCAGGTGCTCTCGATCATCCGCAAGCGTGAAATCAGTCTGCGCAATATCGGCTCATCCCGTTATGCGGCCGGTTTGCGCGAATTGGTACGCCACCACGAACCCTACCGACTCACCGATACGTTGGTGATTGGGGCATTTATCGAGGCTCGCTCATGTGAGCGTTTTGCGATGCTGGTGCCGCGCCTGGACGAAGAACTTGGGCGGTTCTATCACGGGCTTTTGAAGTCCGAAGCGAGGCATTTTCAGGATTACCTGAAGCTGGCTTACCTTTATGGAGAGGCGGCGGACATCGAGGCAACCGTCGTCCGCGTGCGTGAACGTGAGCGTGAGCTGATCGAAAGCCCAGACGGTGAGTTTCGCTTTCACAGCGGCGTACCGAGCGCCGCCTGACTGATCAGTTGAGGTCGAACGGAGCCTGGTGAAAACCTGAATCATCGACCTGCAGCGCCCAACCCTGGCGATCCCAGTCACCCAGGACGATCCGGATGGCCGCTTGACCATCGATCTGCAACGAATGGGTTGCTGGCCGGTGGGTGTGGCCGTGAATTAGGGTTCGGACGTTGTAGCGCTGCATGATTCTCGCCACTTCGTCGGGTGTTACGTCGACGATATCGCTGGCCTTCATTCGCGTCTCTTCCTTACTGCTGGAACGCAGCTTTTGCGCCAGCTTCTGACGCCTGGCGAGCGAGAGATTATGCAGGATGAAGAGACTTGCCGGATTGCGCAGCCAACGGCGTAGCCGCATGTAGCCTTCGTCACGCGTGCATAGGCTGTCGCCATGCATCAACAACACGCGTTCGCCAGCGAACTGTGCGATATGCGGGTCGGCCAGCAACGTGCATCCGGCCTCGCGGCAGAACGCTTTTCCGATCATGAAGTCGCGGTTGCCGTGCATCAGATAGATGCGCGTCCCATGCTGACTCAGCACTTTCAGCGCTCGGGCTATCTCATGCTGAAAGGGCGTCATGCCGTCATCGCCGACCCAGATTTCGAAAAAGTCGCCGAGGATATAGAGTGCCTCGGCTTCGATTGCGCGAGTCTCGAGGAAACGAAGAAACGCCCGGGTAATGTCCGGGCGTTTTTCTTCGAGATGCAGATCGGAGATCAACAGGATCAATGCGATTTACTCGACGATTTCGGCTTTCTCGATCACAACGTCTTCCACCGGTACGTCCTGATGGCCCGACTTCATCGTGGTGGGCACGCCTTTGATCTTTTCAACCACGTCCAAGCCTTCGACCACTTCGCCAAATACGGCGTAGCCCCAGCCTTGGACGGTCGGCGCCGTGTGGTCGAGGAAATCATTGTCTTTGACGTTGATGAAGAACTGCGCAGAGGCCGAGTGCGGTTCCATGGTGCGTGCCATGGCCAGGGTGCCGGTCTTGTTGGAAAGGCCGTTGTTAGCTTCGTTCTTGATTTGGCCGCGGGTAGCTTTCTGTTTCATGCCGGTCTCGAAGCCGCCGCCCTGGATCATGAAATTGCTGATCACGCGGTGGAAAATGGTGCCGTCGTAGTGACCGCTCTTTACGTATTCCTTGAAGTTGGCGGTGGTCTCGGGTGCCTTGTCTTCGAACAGTTTGACGGTTATGACGCCGTGATTGGTATGCAGCTTGATCATTGAGTGCCTTCCTGAATAAGGGGGAATATGTGTCGCGGCAACGCGACCGGCGTGACGGCCCCGAAGACTCGCGGCTACGGCGCATAGCGCGGCAGGGCGCTTTGCTCTGTCAGGGGGTTGACGGGTCCGCTATGATAAGCGCTTTGGTGCGACACGTGTGCACGTGTTGTACTTGGTCTGGTTCACTGCACCATGGCTCCAAATCCTTTGCTATCAAGGGGTTAATGCTTAAAACA
>NZ_JAMOIE010000105.1 GCF_024448935.1 Stutzerimonas stutzeri | reverse complement strand
CCCTAAAAAAGTATTTAGCGCGATCGACATGCATCTTGCAGAGAGGCTACTGAGAGGACATGGCGTATCTGGTCTACCTTCCTTTCGCGGCTTGGATCCTGCTTCGCCGCTTTTCGTATCAGGTAGAACGGGCGAAGGGCTGAAAATTAGTGCACAAATGCGAGATGGAAAAATTTATTACAGTGCGAATCAGCTGAGTAGATTATTTACGCGGATTTTTGCAGTGGCAGGTGTCGAGGGCGCAAGCGCGCAATCGGGACGCCGGACGCTCGCCGTTAAATTGGCTCGACAAGGTGTTGCATATGAATTCATAAGCGAGCTACTGGGCATTGAGAGCCTAACTGCGGTGAAAAAACTGTGCTCGGGAGCCCAACCTTGCCTGAGGGACATATTCCGGGGGATTGGCTGATGGCGATTGGTATTCAGCACCTTAGGCGGTATTGAGCTCTGCTAGGCCTGATTATTGGGGCATCCCGCTCATGAGTGCTGCTTTCCCCAGGCAACGTTTTGGATAGACGGAGCGCCGTAGGCTGAATTTGCCGTGATAGCATCTAGGTGAGCAGATTCGAGAGGTGTGCTTTGAGCCAATTTGACCAACCGGATAATTTTTCCCGAATAATGGACGGTAAGCGGGCACGACGTGATGCGCTAGTTCGTGCTATTAGCGCAGCCTCGTCTGATGATCTGGAAGCGGCTTCTCAGCGCTTAAGAAAAGTAATGCGAGAATCTAAAGGATGTCAACGGCGCCAGCGTATTGATCCCCCTGCGCTTGATATTAAGTGATCAGTTTTCCGCTTTGTCAGCAAGAGAGCAGGAAATTTGGTTGATTCTGGCCCTTAGTGAACTGTAGGCTGGTGTCCATATTACTGATGTTCCGTCCATCTGCTACCTTAAGTTTAGTTAGCAAGGCCAAGCCGTTAGATTGTAACCGTCCGGCAAAGTCACATACCCGATCCCCGGGGGAAGGGCAATGTTCTCCACTTGAAAACACGTGGACACCACCGCCCTTATCATTAGGATCCTTTGCTTTGGTGAAGTGATCTTATGATAGCGGGATCAACCAATGTCGACAGCAATGGCTAATGGTGAAGATGAGTTCGCAGACGCTTACTCCAGGCCCCCTTGGGGGCTGTATGAGCATCGCTCCAGAGGAGCTCCGCGACCAGATTATTGAGAGCAGAGAGCGATACAAAGACCTGGTGCGGCGGGATAGGTATTGATGGTTTTGACAAAAAACTAACTACCCATTATCTCTTCAAGCGCATTGATATCGTCTTGCTCAATACCGGGCAGGAAATAATTTAGGTCAAAGTGCATGACACCCGGTTGGTTGTCCAACCTTATGAAGCCAGCCATGTCATTCCACAAATGCATAAGGTCTTTATCGGCAGTAACAAAGTACACATTATGATCGTGCCTCCGTATATCGCCGATAAATAGAAACAAAGAGAATATATCGAGCGCACCATTAAAGGCGTGTCCTTTCTCAATGAAATCAGGCTGATTGAATTTAAGAAGCTTCAGCGTTGGATTTATTCGCTCACCAGAGATCGCCTTGAATAAAATAGCTGCGAATATAAGATGCATATTCTGAACGTTAGCATTTTTTGCCAAAGCCAAGACTTCCTTAAAGCCTTCTAGCGTTTTAGGAGGCTTCTTACCTGCACTGTAATATCTATAGGCCTCATCAATGAATTCTACTACAGAGTCAAGGCCTGCAAAAAAAATGGCACTTGCTTTATGCAGGGCCTCGAGAGACTCCTCGGTCGCCTTAATTGTAAGGTTTGGGGCGCGCTTTTTCATCTTCCCTATGAAATGCCCTAACTCAATCCTCATTTCCTCAAGAGTAGGCAGTTTCTTGTCTTGGCGATTATTACCCTCTAACAGTATGGGTTTTGGGTCGATGGTCATTTTTCTATTTTGAAATAGATCTACTACAACTTTTATAGAGTTATCAAGGGGATTTCCGTTCTTGTCGATGTGATTCTTAACCGTTGAAAAGGCATTCTTATCGAAGAGTACGGTAGATCCATTGGGGATAAAGGCAAGTGGACGCCAGCCACCCGGTGAGAGCGCGACAGCGTCACCTTTAGAGTGGATCAGCGTAACAGCTATTTCGGACTCTTCCTTGATTTGTTTTTTATCACCCTGTTGATATGTGACATTTCTTGCCTTCAGCTTTATTTCCAAGCCTGCATCATATTTGACAAAATCTTCCCAATTGAAGTCGATGAAGTCAGTTTCGTCAAAGCTGGCGTACTGATCTTCATCGAACTTGAAATAAAATACATCATCGCTTGGCATAAAATCCTTTTCCCTAGAAGAGGCGCAGGCGCGGTTGCAACGAAACTGACATCATACTGCTGGCACGCCCTAGTCAGCCAGCGGCTGGGGTGCCATCGATGTATAGGTCGTTCGGTGTGTTCGAAGGATCGTTAGCTGCCACTGGGCTGATCCAGTTTCTAGCTTGCTCTAGGTACTCCAAAACCCCTAGCTGCAAGCTGCCAACGAAGCCTTCCAGGGCTGACTCGTAATCAAGGAAATCTATTGCAGTGTCGTCGATTTCAGATCGTCCGATGCCGTATACGTGGCTCGCATCATAGTCATCGCTTTCCGGGTGGGCTTCGTAGTTGTCGACTAGCAGGCGAACCTTGTCAGTCAGGACGAGCCACTGCAGAGCGCGCTCGGAGCCCATTGAGGCCGCAAGGTTCAGGGTCGAGGAAAAGTCCGAATACCTTGAGTGAGCAGTAAAGAGAGCGCACTTGAGCTTGCCGAAACTCGGCTTATCCATCTTCACATCTTCGATCATATTGTCGAGACTATCGAGTGTCAGGAAGTCGAGGTTTACATGGGTGATCGCCATGGTGTGACCAAACCAGTGGGCCTTGGCGTATGAGTCAATGACCGAAGCAACTAGACGATTTAAGACCTCCATGGTTTTCTGTTCTTTCCTCATTCGCGGCACGACGTCAATCACCACGTAGAAGAAATATGCTGCGATCAAGCCCGTTAGCAGGTCTCCAATGATTTCTTCAAAAGCTTTCGACTGGAAAAAGAGAACGATTCTAGGCCATTCGGTCAACATGTAACCGATGGGTGTGAACTTCAGCTTAATCGCACACAGGCAGATCAATGCCAAGATCGCCCAGCCAAATAGCTTACGTTCAAACCTGTCCTTCAGAAAATTGAACATATCCATATCTCATGAAAAAGGGCCCCGCAGGGCCCTGATTGTTTGCACTCAAACAGTCTTACTGAGTGCGCCAGGACTCAACAACGTCAGCGCCGAATTCGTTTTTCCATTCTTTCAGCTGACGATGGTTACCGCCCTTGGTTTCTATCAGCTCACCGGAATTCGGATTCTTGTAGATCTTAACTTCACGTGCCTTGCGGACAGCCTTTGGAGCGGCTGCGGTGGGAGCGCGTAAGGATGCCTGAGGATCAAGGATAGCGATCACGTTGCGCAGGCTGTAGCTGTACTCAGCGAGCAGTGCGCGGAGTTTGGTTTCGAACTCGACCTCTTTCTTCAGGCCTTCGTCGCTTTTCATAGCCTCAAGAGCGGCCAGTTGCTCAGACAGGTGTTTTTCAAGCTTACGGAATTCTGCGAGACGAGACATTTTACGCTCCTGTATGTTGATAGGCCATTATCCGGTGATGGCTACGACCAAGTCTAGCAATCGGCAAACTGAAAGGAAGCTTCAATGCATCTTGTAATACCCGACACCTGCGTCTGACTTGATATGTCGTTCCAAAACGTCGAGCTTCCTATGCTTACCGCCCTGAAGCACCTAGTCCAGGATGAGCCTATCAGCCACGGCCAAAGCCCTCGATTACAGCCCTATCGACAACAATCCGTTTGAGAACCAGATACGGCCCTAGGCACTCGGGCGCTCGAACTGGTTGTTTGCCGGATTGCTGCGCAGTGACAAACGGGCGGCGGCGATCATGAGCCTGATCCAGTCGGCGCGGATGAATGGGCGTGATCCGTATGCGTATCTCAAAGATGTGCTAACGCGCTGCCGGCACATAGGGTCAGTGAGATCGGACAATTTTCTGCCGCATCAGTGTATGCATGCTTGATTTATGCAAGGTGAGCTGGGCGGACGCTTAGGTTAGATTTCAGAAAGGTATAAAACAAAGATAATCCACCCCGAGGGATGGATTTCGTCATCTTTAGCGATCATTTACCGCAATAAGCGCATCCGCCGCCTAGTGGGCCGAAATTCATCGTTGTGGACCCTTTCACTAAGTAGGATTCGCTTAGGGACGCCATAGCGATTTCCTCTCTCCTTTTTTTATTAGCATTTTGATACTCATTCAAAAGCGCGACTGCTTCATCTCTTTCCGCTTGGGTCAAGCCAGTCCACACCGCTAGTACCCGCTTTGCGTTATTGCTCATATCCAAGCTCCGTTAAAATTTACCGCACATTTCACAATTACTAGATTTAGCTGATAGAGAGATAGGTTGTATTCCGCATGTCGCACATTGTCTGCGGTATTGAATCAAGCTTGCCCTCATCATTCTTCTCTTATCTTTAACTGAAACATCCTGTGTAACATCATCATGCTCTTGCATCCGATCTCGATCTAGGAGGGTTTGAAACCTCTGCTCTGCATCTGATCCAGTATATCGAGCCAAATCATTCCATCTGTTTTTAAGTTCATTATTCAATTTACAAGAGTGTTCTGACGCAGCCAAGCGCTCCTCCCACCGGAAAACTAAGGACCATAAAGCCATTGCGAAAAGAGGGATGCTAAGTATTCCGCTAATTGTCACAATTACTGGTAATAATTTTGCGTCCGCAGAAACTAATGCAGTTCCGCCCACGCTTAGGGGAACTGCTAAAGATAAAAAACTCAGTATCCTAAGGCGAAACCGCAGAGCCCTCGATCGGGACTCGAAAAGAAATGCAGTACCGTATGCATATATTTCTTTTTCTGCACATCGGGTTAACAAAGCAGGGCTATCCATCACTTTACTCTCAGAATGCAACTGTTAATTGCTCTGTACTAGCGTCATTTTTCTCGGCACTAGCCGCGAGGCCGCTTTCAGACTTGCTTTAACCTGCGAATGAGATCAGTTATCGCGCGGGTCTTGGGTATCGCGCGACGGCGTCTCATCTAATTGCTTTACGTCGCCAGATTGTATTTCCCCTACCTGCTGGATATCGGAGTTCGTCTTATTCACATTTGCCTCTAATAGCATTTGCCCGTCGGCAGGTTTGCGAAAAGCGCTACCCTTATGTGCTCGGGCAATAGACATCTCCACTATCCTATCGACCACGCGCTCTGGGGTGGTCCACTTCATCACAAGGCGGCCTGGGTCAAATCCGTACTCTGCGACGATGTCGCGTAGTTGGTCCAAAGATAGCTTTTCCAATGAGTTCCGTAAGGCCGGTTCGCCTTCTCGCACTACCTGGACGGGGTCGAGCGCTGCTGGAGCACGCCGGTTTTTCCCACGCCTCACGTCGCCGTCCACCTTTTGGCCAGAGGCCTCGTCCTTATTCGGCCTGCGTTTGGTTGCTAACGGGTCTAAGGCGCTGCTCAATGCTGCTGCAAAGTTGGGGTTGCTCTCCGCCTCATCGATCACGACCCGTATCAGGCGGTTGAGTGTGTTCCGCAGGCTCACAATTCGCCCTCCAGGTCGTTCCAAATCTCCTGTGCCAATTCTATGTAGGTAGAGGTTAGCCCGTTCGGATCGGAACCGTACTTCTGTCGCAGCGTTCTTTTATGCGGACTGTATTCCGCTGCCGCCGACGCTGTGTTGGTCTGCTTGACCTTTGTCGCGTACACGTTTGGAACATTAGCGTCTTTCTCAAGCTGCCTCATCACAGTGTTGTGCACCGTTGAATTGGCTTGATATTTGGTGATGACGATACCCAGCGGATCAATGTCTTCGCCGATAGCTTGAGCGAACTCATTAATACGGGTCACGATTTGGGGGATACCGTAGGTTGAAAGGTGATCAGGGATTGTCGGGATGATGTAGGCATCCGACAGGCGCAGACCATTCAGTGTGACGATGCCAAGGTTTGGCGGGCAATCAATTATGACGATATCGTAATCATCCAGTTTCGACTTGACTGCTCGCCAGAGGAGTTCAACGGGATTAACCGCGTAAAATTTTCCCGAAGGCGCAGATGCCAGCTGATCCTGCACATCAATCAAATCTAGGCTCGAGGGAAGCAAATCGATGGTTCTGGCCTCCTGCACGTCACCGACCCGCTTCTGCAGCGTAGCGTTAAGATCAAAACTTTTTGTATCAGGACTCATCGCATCCTTGAACAACTGAGCAAGCGTGTGCCCGTGGTTGTTCAGCTCAAGCCATTTGTCCTCACCCAGCAGCATGATTGTCGCATTCGTCTGAGGGTCCAAGTCGATGAGGAGGACCTTCTTTCGCATCTTTGCCGAGAAGACTTCGGCCAGTGCCACAGAGGTAGTCGTCTTAGCGACGCCACCTTTCAAATTGATCGTTGAAATCACATGAGCCATGGGTGTATTCCTTTTATTCCGTTTTAGCCATGATCGAATCTGCGTGCGCCGGAAGATCGGCCCGGAGGCTAGCTCCGTAACCGGGTTGGGGAAGTCAGGTGCTCGAACGCGCCAATTGGCAACCGCTTGGCGGGAAACCCCAGCCATTTCAGCAATCTCGCCTATCCCCACTAATTCATCGCTAAGCTGATTCATTCAGAACCTCTTGTGTACGTCGTTCACACTATATGTGTACATCGTACACAAATCAACCCAAGGCATAATGATGTGGACGGCTCGCGTTAACATGATGTGCTGATCAATGTTTTTCACGGTTGAGCGTTACGATCATCAGTGTCGCGAGAAATCCGTCGGTGTCTCTCAATCGCTGCGATTCTCTGGGACTACAGCTTGTTAGGAGTAGTAAATCCGTGGCGGCAAACGATGTTAGTCAATGGGGGGCGGCTGCGAGGTTAACGCTGAACCCGTTGGGCTGACAGCCTGCAATTGGCGGTTACCTGCCGACCATGGTTGCAAAGTGTGCAGGTAAGTTCGTGCGATAGGTCGCCATAGCGGATGCAAATAATTGGTTAAATCGAACGCAAGCGATTGGTGAGTGAAGTCCAATTTCGATCAGGCGATACAGCGAATCTGCTTTTGGTGAAAGCGAGCTCATTATGCGTATGCGGTTTTGGCGTAGTAGGCTGAAAGCGGCAGGTGGGGTGATTGCAAATATCGATGGACAATTGCATTTAGCGATGTGTATTGGCAATTAGCGAAGGAGTTTACAACCAAGCCAATTCAAGCACCTGATCCGCGTAGTGGCTCTTTAAGCAGCATATGCCTTGCATATGTTTTTCTGCATTGTTATATTGCATATGGCAGACATATGGAGGGCGACGTAATGCGCACTGTCTCAATTTTCAAGAACGGCAAGAATCAAGCAATTCGTTTTCCCACTGATATGGCTTACGAGGGAGTCGGAGAGCTGGAGATTACGCGCAGCGGCGACACAATCACCCTGCGTCCTGTTCGACCGAGTTGGTTGTCGTTGGCTGAATTACCCAAGGCTGATGCGGACTTTCTTCAAGAGCGCCCGAACGTTATTGGCGATGAAGGCAGGTTCAATCTGTGACCACATACATGCTCGATACCTGCATTTGCTCGTTCATCATGCGCGAACACCCCGAGTCAGTCTTGCAGCGGCTGGCCGCGGAAGTTGCCCGAAATAATCGCATCGTGATTTCCGCGATAACCTACGCAGAAATGCGCTACGGCCAGATCGGCAAGAAGGCATCACCCAAGCACAAAACGTTGGTTGATGAGTTTGTAAAGCGTCTGGATGAGGTCTTGCCGTGGGATCAGAGCGCCGTAGATGCGACCGTCGAGGTGAAGCGCAAACTCACCAATGCAGGCACGGTCATTGGCGAGAATGACACAGCCATTGCGGGGCACGCGATTGCTTCGGGTTGTACGTTGGTCACCAATAATGTTCGCGAATTCAGCCGTGTTACCGGTCTGGGTTACGAAGACTGGGTTCACTGAGGAAAACGCGGCGGATCTGCCGCCCAGGTACACCACCAGCCCCGCCGTCAAACCGTGGGGCCGAGTACGTAGAAGGACGCCGCTTTGGCGTTAGACCAAGGAACGATAAAATATGAAGGCAGTAGTTTTTACGATTTTGGCTTTTGCGGCAGCAACGGCCTCCGCTGAAACAATCAACATCACCTCGGAACTTACCCGCAATGGTCAGTTAGTGAGTAATTTTTCGGCCGGTGTGGAGAACGGCAAACAGCAGAACTTCCGTGACGTGTCTTTCGTGGAATACGTCGAGTCCGCAACTGAAAAAGCAGGTGTCGTCAAACCTAAAAGGGCAAAGTTGGAAACTGGCTTTCAAATGACGCTTGTGCCCCGCATCACCAGTACTGGTGATATCAGCTATCAGGTCACTGCCAGTAATACAGCGGTGAAAGGAAGGGAAAAGTCTCGCGTTGGCGAATCTGTCACGGATGTGCCACACACCGTAAGCAACAGCTTCACCCAAACCCGAATTGGCAAAAACGGCGAACCCGTAGATTTTCCATTTGGCGCAAGCGGTGCCGATGATGGCTATGTACTGACCATCAAAGGAACACACCCTCAGTAATTGAGAGCCCGCGAGGCTAAGCCCAGCCGCGCAGATGCACAAAGCTTTTCCGCCGATTGTTCAAACCGTCACCCAGGCTAAAGCAGATAAGGAAAACCCTCGTGCAAAAGATCATCGCCGACACACTCGCTGCTCAGAAAGAGTTCATGGATGAAGCTGAAGCTGCCATTGGTGGTGGTCGAACTTTCAGCACATTAGTCCAATCTTTGTTGACCTATGAAGCCCTTCGACGTTGATAAACTTATGATCATTCGTGAAAAATTGCGGGGTTCACCCTTTCTCCGCTCACGCGGCCCTTTCGGGTAAGGCTTTTACCCTTGTGAACCTTTCCATTCGCTTTACAGAACCTTTTACCTTTTGGGCCATTTTTGCTGAGGACAGTGAGGCGCACGCGTCTGGTGCAGCGCGGCTGGCCGTTTGTCCAGTAGTCTTGCGGCAGAGCGGAATCAGGATTATAACTAATGTCAAATAGCCCTCAAGATGGGCCGAATAGGAGACGCACAATGACCACACAGACCTCTCAGGGAGTCGCAGGCCGCTTGGGCTATGGCCTTGGTCAAATTGTGCGCCTCGTTTGGTTCAGTCAGAACCGCACAGTGCGTTGGGTCAAACGTCTGGCCCTGATCGCATTCGCGGTCTATTCGTGGGTCTGGTTGGCTCATGCGTTTATGGCTGTCCTGACTGTTGGTCTTATCCTGTTGGCTTTGGCTGTAGGAGATTTTTCTCCACGCTATGAGGGAGGCTCTAAACAGGTATTTGGAGTCGGCTGGCAAGATGGTCCCGATGGCTGGGGTTATTACGATATGTACGGAAATTGCCATACGTTTGGGGATGACGATGAGTAGCAACCTGACAAAGGCGCTACTCATCATTTCAAAGAATCTTTCTCAGTTCTTTACTGCCTTGTGATCCTGCTTGTTTAACATCTTTCGTTCCGCTGGTAAGTCCTTCTAGCGCCTTCCCTGCACTAATCCCTGCCCACCCCAGCGCACCTACCCAAAACACTGGCAGGATGATGAACATCGATCCCATAACAAAGTTCAAGATCGCATCCTGAGCCGTGGCGTTCAGTCCCATTACAGGGTCAAACGACAAATGTGGCGATCCTGCTCCATACAGGGCGTTCAAGATTGTGGTATCGACCCACCTCGCCAACTGAAACCAGAAGTCCACGAAGATCAACGCAAAAAACACCACGGTCAAGGTCATGGCGACTTGCAACTGATAAGCCCCGACAATCAATACCAGCGGGATGCAAATCACCATGGCCATCTTCAAGAACGCCATGACCATCGGTAATGCCTGACGCACCATGTCCATGGCCGGAAAATATGCCAATGAGCCCAGTGCCACGCCAAGGGTGCCTGTCACGCGGGCGGCACCATTCCATACGGTTCCGTTGATTTGACCACCGTAGTCCGTATAAACGTCCCCCTTAACCTGGTTGGACGGGGACACCAGTTGGCGCACGAGCGAGTCGGTCACTTCCTCTGGCGACAGCCACGTTGCCCAGCCGAGCATTCTGGTCATCAGGTCGGGCGACACTTGAGCCTTGATACGATCTCGCAAGCCCACTCCGCTATCAGACCACCACTGTTTGCACGTTGGGTATCCGCCGCCGCCGCTCACTTGTGGTAAGGCCACATCGCGGGTTGCGTTATAGGGCCAAGAGGCTCTGGGTGTTTTGGAGTAATCCGTGTCGTAGTAGCCGGAAGTGTTCAGCAAAAAGTGAGAGCCGATCCAATTAAGATCCTGCAAGAACTTTGGATCATCGGCTTTCGCGCCCAGGTCAGGCTGACGCATAAAAAGCCGCGCACGGGAGGGACCATAACAATTGTGCGTAAAGTCCCCTATTTCCTGAGCCAGCAGTGGGTTGTTTATTTTGGTGTTGTTCACGTCCATACGAACTTGGCGTAGATCTGTTCCGCAGGGGATTGCTGCCACGGCCCCGCTGGTCAATCCTTTCGATAGCGCATGCATAAAGGCCCACCACATGGGCATCTGCGCACTCTTTCCTGCCAGTGAGCTGAAGGTTGTGTTCCAGCCCGTGTCGGCTGGTTTAGGTAAGTTGTATTGACATTGCTGGGCTCTACTTTGATCAAAGGCCAAGGTATCGAAGCTCACATTGACGGCAGGGACTGCGAAGAATGCGACGACGACGTAGCCCACGTAGATGTGGGTCTCGATGCGGGCCAGTGAGAGCACGCCTTTGTTGCCCTCATCGGCCCCTTCTCCACGGACCTTGAGCCACTCTCGAATAACGATGATGCAAAAGGGCAGGGCGAACAGACCCGTGTCAGAAATCATGTCCCAGATGCCGTTGTTGATGATCCAGCCCACCAGCGTGAGGTAGTACTCCAGGTAGTCATTGGTGTAGAGCGTCATTGGATGCCACCACTGGGGATAAATGCTTTGCTCAGCTCGATCATGACGAACAGCAAGATAACCATGATCTCCAACCTCCTGAGTTTGCGAGCGTCAGTCCGTTTAGAGTGAGTCCATCGCGCCTTGATCTTGATCCAAGCAATGATCAGTGCGACATAAAGCATCAGGCGCCAGGTGAAGAGCGGCCAGTAGTGGTCGGTACGCCACGCTTGCCATTGCTCGGCACTGTCGAACACGCTCATCAAGATGGCGTTGAGTAACACCACGATGGCAGTCGTCGCGAGCAAAACACTTAGAACAAGTAGAATGCCCCGCCCGACTCGTCGAGTCAGTGAGCGGCCGGAGGCGGCAGGATCCTGAATATCGGTCATGGCCTATTTCTCATGGTTTGTTCTTGGCGGGTGACTGCAATTGGTCCAGGCGATCCGTTTCAGGGGCTCCCTGAGACACACCACGCGAATCCTCGGCCCGCGCCTTACCACGCTCGATGATGGTGAGCGGCGAGTTCTTCGCGAGCTGCTGACGCATGTCCAGCTCCATTTTCAGATTGCCAATTTCCTGCTGCAGTGAGGAGCTCTGCTGACCGACTGCCTGGACGGCGAGGTCATTGGCCGCAACGTTCGGCTCCCGACTGCCCGCCATCAGCGTACGCTGCAGGGTCAAGGCTTTCTCCAATACGTCTGAGAGTGCAACTTCGGAGGCAAGCCTGCGAGCGAGTACGTCCTGATCACGCTCATCTTTGAGGGCTGACACTACGCCTCGGGTAATGGGCAGTGAGTTGCTGCTCGCGGCTTCCAGGTTCTCGACTGACAACGTTTTGCTTCCGCTCAGCAGCTCCTGCAGCGCCTTCAGCTTGGTGTCGTACGTTTCCTGGATCAGCGGCGTGAGGCCGACGCCTGCGGCTGTCACCGTTTTAGGGCAGCTGTCACAGGTCTGCTGTTGCTGTTCCCCCAGCACGCGATTGGCGAAGGTGGTGGCTTCCTGGGGCGATGACCAGACGTTGCAGACCATGCCGTTGTTGCAACTGTCCTTGCTGATCGAGCCGGTATCGCCGGCCGCACGCTTGTTCAGTAGGTTGTAGCCGGCTTTGGTGACGTCTCCCACGATACGAATCGGCTTCTGACCCGAACCGCCTGCTCGATCACCTCCCACCCAGGTGACCCCCTCGTTACCCCCTTTCTTTTCGACCTGCTCTATGGCCGATACCGCGTCGGTGTTGGACGCCAAGGTCTGGCTCATGGCCTGACCTTCAGCGAGCTTGCCCCAACCCATTTGGTTGCCGGCAATATCCGCCATTTTTTCGCCAATGGCGCGGCAGGTGCCCTTGGAGCGGTCAAAGTCCAATCGGGCCTGCAAGATGCCGTTGGTGATGAGGTTGTACAGCGCTGGGTTAGCGCGTTGAAGAATCAATGCCGGCAGCGAAGCCACGGCGCTGGTGGCGTTCTGCACCACCGAACTCATGATGTTCTGGAACCCAGAAGTGGCCCCATTCAGTTGGTTTTGCAGGGTATTGCTCAGACTCATATTTCCGCAGACCAGGTTGTTGTTCCAACCGCCCCCCACGGAAATACTGTCCATGTTGCCAGCACTGCCCATGGTCACTGCGTTCCCACCACCAATGTTGTACAGCACGTCGTCACCAATGACACTGCCAGAGGTGGAGATGTTGATTGGGTCTGCAGAAAACGCCAGCGCACTGCTGAGGCAGCAGGTGAGTCCGATCGCCAAGGGGGTGAGTTTCATGTTTTGCTCCGATCACTGAAATTCATTGAAAGTCCGTGCTGCCTAGGAAGGTCTGGCCACGACGTTGACAGCATGAATAGGGGCGCCAAAGCGCCCAGGCGTAGCCGCCATCCTGTGCATCGATGTTGGGACCAATACTGGGGAAGGTCGCGCAGGTTGGATTGAGGACCGGGGTCAGCTCTTGCCACTTGCCGGTGGACGCATCACCTTCGCGCAGCGCGCCTGCCGGCCAGTAACCGGGCTGGGGGAGGGCAAGCATTGGCAGGTAGACATGAACCTGGCCAAGTCGAGTGGTCACGTCCCCGGCGCGCTGTGCGATGACGGCGCCGGTCTTGTAGTCGTCGGTCTGGTTGAGGAAACCGCTACGCGGATAGACATTCCCCCAGCTACTCGCGGTAAGCAGGCTGCCGACCTCACGCATCCCAGGAATAAGTGCCTCGGGGTATACAGCCTCGGGTACACCGTATCGCCAGGCAATGGGGTCAAGGGTACTGAGGAAGTAAGGCACTAACGGTAACGTTGCACCCTTGCAGACGTAGCCCGAGGCACTGGCGAACCGACTCAGCGCCGCGCCGCCCGGATGGCCAATGACATCGGCCTCCTTGAACTTGATGATGTTGTTTTCGGCGACATGGTTCGTGGTGCCGTCGTTACCTGCCTGGGCCACCGGATTCGGTGTGCCCAGAGGTGACATCTCTATCCACGGGTTTGCACCTGTATTCGAGTAGGCCGAAACCACTGCGTCCGGCACGTAATGGCGAACCTTGGTCGAAGTTTTGACTTTGCAGCCGAAAGGCGTACAGAGCAGCCAATAGCAAATGCCGACCACTCTGTACTCCAGGCAGTCGGGCGATAGGGTCGAGGCAACGATTGCTGCCGAGTTGATCGCAGCTGATGCGCTGAATGACAAGCTAAAGGTGATGGCCAGCGACAGTGGTCGAATCGCAAAGCGTGAGCCTCTCATCATGACTGGCTCCGTGCTCGTTCGATCAGCGCGACGGCTTTAACCACATCCGGCTCTCCATAAACAACATAGCGGCGGTCGACAACGACGGCCGGGATTTTTTCGATCCCCAGACTCCATGCATCCGTGACGCCTTGCTGGGCTTGAGCCAGGTCGCTTTGCAGGCGCTTGCCAGCGGGGCTGGCCAAGTAGCGTTGAATAGTTGCTTCTGCCTGACGTGGGTCTGCTGGAAGCTGACCCGTCAGCTGTTCTTCAAGACGTTGTTGGTCATCGAGACGAATGGTGCGAACGCCGGCAGGCGCGGATACCGGATGTGCTTGATTGGTGATCACCCAGGTTTCTGCCTGGGCAATAAGGGGCATGAACAGCAGAGGCATTGGGAGCAGCCAGCGCCTGATTTGGCAAAGGCTGGGATGGATTTCGGTCATGGCACCGCACCTGGAGTGAGTTCAGGTACAGGAAACCGGATGATGGTGGTGGGTGCAGCAGGAAATAGGATTTAGGAGGAGATGGTATTTCAGTCAACCGATATGGAGCGGAATCTAGTGCACCTGCTCTCAGGATGTTCTCTATTGAACGGTTTACCAGTAGTCAGGCTTAACGGCAGGTTTTTTCATTGTAGGCACCCGATTGGGAAGCTGATGGGCGGCAAGTTCCTCTGTGGTCACGATTCGGCGCATCCAATGCGAGTGATCTTTGAGCGAGCCAGGTATCGACCGCTTGATGCCTTCGCGGTGAGGCAAAATCACCCCGATCCGCAGGTTCGGAAAGTCTTCTCGCAGCGCTCGTAAGGCTGGCGTCAAATCGGTATCAGCGGAGACCAATACAAGCTGCTGGATACGCTCCTCCGGCACCAGGCTCGCCTCGCGGGCGGCAAGCCGATACATACTGATGGCGATATGAACGTCCGTTTCCTTTTCTTCAAGTTTCCAGATGCCGACCTGGTCGAGCCTGGACGCTGGGGTGTTCTTGTCCACGAAACGAGGAGCCTTGCCTGATTCCAATTGATGGCGCCCGTAAGTGACGCTGACGCCTCTCGCAATCAAGGCGCGTAGATAACTGTCTTGAGCTTCTTTCGAAAGGATACCGCGACTGGCAAGGGAGGGTTTCACACCGGAAGTGAAGAAACTGACGGACGCCAGAGTATGGGGTTTGGGGAGCAGTGGAACCAAAAACCAACGTAAGGCTTAGCTAGAGTTCACCGCTGCCGAAAATAGGGGCGGTTATCCAGACTTTGTTTTACTGAACGACTTTTCTGCACTGCTTTTCATGCGTTTGGACGGCCTGGCGTCAGTGCCTGCCAGGGTTCGACAAAAGGA
>NZ_JAMOIE010000104.1 GCF_024448935.1 Stutzerimonas stutzeri | reverse complement strand
CGCTGCTGGATGCCTTCGGCCCTGAAATCCAGGAGCAGGCCCCGGTCTACGAGCCGGAAAGCACCCTGCTGGATCCCCTCACCCACAAGGAAATTCGGGTGCTGCAGCTGCTGTGCGAGGGGTATTCCAACAGTGCCCTGGCGGAGAAACTCTTCGTCTCGGACAGCACCGTGCGAACGCATCTACGCAACATCAACTCCAAGCTGAACGCCAGCAGCCGGACTCAGGCTGTGGCTATCGCCCGGCGCTTTGGGATTGTGTAGCAGGCCTGTCCGTGGCCAAACTACTCTGGCACTAGAGGGCCATCCTCAGGATCTCATAGATATCCTCAGACCGGGAGATTGGCCTGGGATTAGTCCGGGTCCAGAAGTCTTCCATGGCGTAGTCGGCGATGAGCTCAAGCTGTTTCTCTTCGATGCCCACGTCACGCAGACTTCTGGGCATGCCGAGCTTCCGGATAAACTCATCCGCCAACACGTGTGCAGGCTTTTCCGGCGCACCGAACGCCCGGCTGATCATCTTCTGACGGTCGGCGTTGACGGCTTGGTTCCACTGCAGGACGTACGGCGCCATAACACAGGATGTGTATCCGTGAGGCACGTCCGCCGTGCCACCCAGCGTATGGCCAATTGCATGACTGGCACCCATGGGGACGCCGCCGACCAAGGGCAGCATGGACTGCCACACCCCGATCTGGCACCGTAACCGGCCTTCCAGGTCGGAGACATCCTTGCGGACCCGGCCCAGACCATCCACCAGAAGGCGTATCGCACTTTCAGCCATGCCGTCCGCGAAATCATTGGACTGGAATGAACCCAATGTTTCCATGGCGTGATCCAGTGACCGGATACCGGTGGAATACCACAGCCAGTCTGGGGTATGCATAGTCAGGGCGGGATCCAGTATGACGGTGATCGGAGCCAGCATGCGGTGCACGTATCCCTGCTTGATCTTGCGGGTCTCGTCGGTAACGCCGCCAAGCGAATTGAACTCGCCGCCGGACAGGGTGGTCGGAACAGCAACCATCCTCACATCCGGAGCATCGTAGTCCGGCTTGATTACTGTGCCGTCTTCCCCGACCCGGATCCGGTAGGCCTCGAGATCATCGTGCCTCTTTAAACCGAACTTCATGCAAATGAGCATGACTTTACCGGCATCGGTCACGGAACCGCCGCCTACCGTTACCAGCAAGTCGGTATTCGCCGCCCCCGCTTGAGCTGCAGCCTGTAACACCGCAGTGCGCGGTGCGTTTGGTGGCATGCCCTGAAACAGACCTGCAAACCGGGTCCCCAACTCCTTTATGATCTTGTCGATCTCGTCGGTATTCACGCTAAGGGACTCACTGGCCAGTATGAATACCCGTTTCGCTTTCAGCCGATCAGCCTCACTGGCGATAGCTTGCGCCGCCACCTGCCCGTAAATGACTTTTTCGATTGCCGGACAGATGATTGTTCCACCAGTCATCGGACCCTCCCCTTGTTCTGATTATTGTTCTGTATGCGGGCATCAGCGTAATTTACCTTTCGGCAACCCCCTCCCGCAGCCCCCTGAGGGTCAGCCCCTGCCTGTACGTTGGGCCCTTGGCAAGGGTCCGGCGGTTGCGGGAAAGGATATCGAACTTCCAGCTGCCACTCCCCCAGCGCCTGGACGGTCGATGCAGATGACTTCCGCATCCACGTCCGCCAGCATCATGCCGCAGAATGGTGCCGGCCCAAGGGCCCAAGGCTGAACATTTCGATGACTCGCACGCCGGTGAGTGGCCCTGCCACGGCTCTCCCTCGTCTATCATTACGGGTTTTCAGCCCGGACTGCACGGGCAGCCCGGTCTGATCAGCAGGCCTTTTATAGGCCGTGCTCGCTGACATCGACCTTGGCAAAGATCTCTTTCCAGTAGAGGTCCGCCAGTTCGTCCACGCTTTCAACGCCCTGGACCAGGTCCACCCACTTGTCCAGGATCTCGGCAAATTCCTTAAGCATTTCCTCACCACGCTCGACGCCGTAACGCTCCTTGTAGAAGTCGATGATAGTAACCCGGTCCTTTTCCACGAACTCCTGGGTGGCTTGCCGGAACTCGTCCGTGGCGTGGTGAATATTGCCACCGTTCTTTCTAACTGCCTCCAGAGCCTCTTCCTGGGTTGTCTCATACAACCACGGCGTTCGGGCGGTCAGATCCGCACCCGCCCGCAGCATGGCAGTGCGCTGCTCTTCGGAAAGTGAACGCCAGACATCGCCGTTGACACTGGCACCGCTGGAGCCCGCATAAATACCGCCGGGCAGGTCAACGGTCACGTCGGTGACGACTTCCGTGAGGCTGAGGTTGGTGATTTCCGGCAAAGATGAAATGGTACAGTCCAGGGCACCCTGACTCAGACCTTCCCGGATCTCACTGATGGTCATGGAGACCGAAGAACCGCCAAACTCCGATACCCAGCGGGACCAATGAGAACCCGCCACCCGCATACGCAGGCCCGCCATGTCCTCGGGTTTCACCACGGGCCGGGTGCAGACCATACCGTAGCCACTGCTGGCGACATTGCCGGTATAGACGTGATTCTGGGCCTTCAACTCCTGCATACACTCGGGGCAGTTGAAGAACATGAATTCGGTGATCGCCCCTTCAAAGGCAAACGTCCCCATGCCGTTGAGCCGCTCCGGGTCGATCAGATTGGTCTGCATGGCGGATTCATTGATCAGGTTGATGTGGGGGTACTCGGAGGGGAAATACACCGTCAGCAGGTAGCCCACGTCCGCCAGGTTGTCACGGACACCTGCGGACAATTCGGATGCGCTTAGCAGTGACATGGGGTAGACCTTGGCTTTCAAGTCCCCGTCGGAGTGCTCCTCAAGCTTGTCCGCCCAAGTGTGGACAGCCTTATCGGCCTCGGACCCGGCTGGGTACACGGACGCATAGCTCAAGGTCCGGGCCTGGGCGTGGCCGGCAGCAAGGGCCAGGGTCAGCATGGCTGCCGACGCGGTCACCGGTGACCAGCGGTTGTTACGTTGTGTCATGGGACGAATTCCAGTTTTATTATTGTCGGGTATTGGATTATGTGTATTCAGCTCGAGCCAGTGTAGGCAGCTCTGATAATCTCTCTCATCGTCGAAACCGACGAACTGAAGATGATCTTTGGTCTGACCGGGAAGAGTTTTGAGGGGGCCGGAATTACAACAGCCCGGAACCAAGCCGGGCTGCTGTTATTCCGAAAGCGTCTTTTACTTCCAGATGTTTCCGCTTATTTTCAGGCCATTCTCAGAGCTGAAGCCGTCCCAACTGATCCTTGATATCAGCGGTAATAGGGGTTGGCCGGCTGGTTTCCTCATCTCACGGTACTGGGTAATGGTGCGCAAGGGCCTCAGGCGCTCCGAATCGGAAAACCAGGCGTTCGCACCGAAGCGAGCCAGCAGAGCCCGGATACGGGCTTCCAGGTGCAGCTGGTATACCCGGGAATTTTGACGTGGCGCCAGGTGTCCAGGTCCGTATAGCGAGGTGTAATCGTACCGCGGAAAACGGCGGAGTTGGCGTCTTGGTCTGTCATGATCCGAGCATGTGTTCCTGACGATTCTTGAACGGGAAAGCATCCATTTTCCGTGCATTTTCGCAAGCTGCCTCGTCGTAAGCGACGATTGCCAGCCTTTCCTTCAGCCGCCACTATAAAACCCGAATCAAACTCCTGAATCCAACAACAACCCTGGAGCCACCCTTGAGAAAGCAAGCGGCCACCGTATCCGAAGCCGTGGACACCCGCATGTCGGTCAGGGGCTTTACCGACCAGCCGGTGGACGGCGAGGTTATCCGCCGGATCCTGACAAAAGCAGCTCGTGCGCCTTCGGGCGGTAATGTCCAGCCCTGGCAGATCTATGTGGTAGGCGGCGACGAGCTGAAGTCCTTCAGGGACATCATGGCAACCCGGATCCGGGAAGCCCCCACAGGGGAGGACCCGGAATACGATGTTTATCCGAAGAAGCTGACTGCCCCTTACCGGGACTATCGTTTCCAGGTGGGCGAAGACATGTATGGCCTGCTAAACATTCCCCGGGAAGACAAGGAAGCCCGCCGCGGCTGGTTCGCCCGCAACTACCAGTTCTTCGGCGCGCCCCTGGCCCTGTTCTGTTATGTGGACCGACAGATGGGCCCGCCCCAGTGGTCCGACCTGGGCATGTTCCTGCAAACCGTCATGCTGTTGCTGCGGGAAGAAGGCCTCGACTCCTGTGCCCAGGAGTGCTGGAGCCTGTATCACCGTACCCTGAAGGACTTCCTGAGTCCGTCGGACGAGCTGATGCTGTTTACCGGTATGTCCATCGGCTACATGGACGGGGACGAAACGGTTAACCAGCTCCGTTCGCGCCGGGCTCCGCTCGAGGAGTTCGCCAGCTTCCGGGGCATCTGATTGCCCCGGTTCGCCTGTTCGGACGAGGAAGCCTGGCGCCAGGGTCGCTAGGGCCTGTTGACGTTTTCATGCACGGTTCGCACAGAAACGTCAACAGGTATCTAGACGTCAGCGGCAAGGGCGAGATTGGCTCGGTCGTAGCCGGAACCGCCAGACACTTGGGCGGCCTGGATGTGGTGATCAATAACGCTGGCATTTCCGCCTTCTCTGCCATTGGTTCCGATGACTATGATCAGGTCCGGGAGAGAGCGATATCGGTTCTGGTGACGGGCCAGCAACGGCTTATCCGGGCGGCCCTGCCGCACCTGCGCCAGTCCACCAGCCCGCGGATCGTGAACATCGCATCCACCGAAGCCCTTGGAGCCACGGCTGAGAACAGCCCCTACGCAGCCGCCAAGGCCGGGGTCACCGGGCTGACCCGGGCCCTGGCGGTGGAGCTGGGCCCCGAAGGAATCTCCGTCGACTGCATCTGTCCGGGGCCTATCGAGACGGCCATGACCGAGCTTGTGCCGCCGGACCACAAGGTGATCTTCGCCAAGCGCCGCACCGCCCTGCAGCGCTACGGTTCGTCCGAGGAAGTGGCTCATATCACTGTGAGTCTGTGCCTGCCGGCGGCATCCTACCTGACCGGAGCGATCAGTCCGATAGACGGGGGACTTATGGCTCGAAATGCCTGACGAACCGTTATCGGCAGGCAGGCATCGCTCACGGGGTCAGGATAGTGTCAGACCACCGTCCACAATAAGGGTCTGGCCAACGACGTAGGACGCCAGCGGAGAGGCCAGGAACAGGGCGGGCCCCGCCATTTCCTCCGCCAGCCCCAGGCGACCACAGGGGATGGCGGCCTCGGCCATTTCCCGACGTTTGGGATTCTCAGTAGTGACCCGGGTCAGTTTGGTGGCGACAAAACCCGGGGCAATGCCGTTCACAGAGATGCCTTCCGGGGCCCAGGCCTCGCCCAAGGTGCGGGTCAGGGCCACCGCCCCGGCCTTGGAGGCATTGTAGGCGGGATTGCCCTTGGTGGACTGGAAGCCGGCGGTGGAGCTGACAATGATCATCGCGCCTTTCGTGGCCGCCAGCTGTTCCTTGAACTTCATGGCACAGGCTCGCAGACTGTTGAGGTTCACATCCATGACCTTGTCCCAGCCTGCCTGTTCAAACTCGCCCCGCTTGTACACCACGATACCCTGGGACTGGACCAGAACATCCAGCTGCCCAAAGCCAGGCTGGCAGCGCTCGATCGCGCCAACATCGGAAACGTCCACCTGGGCGTAGGTCAGGCCGGTCAGGTCGGAGCCTTCTTCACCTTCGTATTCCGCCGCCGAGGCCCGGGTACCCCAGACATGCACATCCGCCCCATGGGTCCGGAACGCCTGGGCGATGGCGTTGCCGATACCACTGGAGCCACCCACCACCAGAACCGTCTTGCCCGTATAATCGAGAGCATTCACCGTGTTGCTCCTGTTTTCTGGCCATTGCTGTTTTCCAGCGTAGCCATCTCCGGGACAGGCGGACATCGTCGGAACCGACGATGCTTGCCTCAGTTCCATCTGGCTAAGGTACAGATGTTCCCTCTGGATCCAGGACTGTTCCACAGCTGAAGGACAACAACAATGATGCCTACCCGTGCCGATACCTACGACGCTGCCTACGATGCGTTCCGGTGGGGTGTTGCCGGTGAAGTTCTGCGCCGGGAGCTACGCGAACGGCAGAAGGACGGATAGGCCATCGGCGCTGATCAGCCAGCACTGTATCGCAACGAGCCAGAATCATAACAAGAAAGAAGCGAGCGGAACCCATGACCATACCCATGCTGACACTGGGCGCCCTGTTCACCAACGCCCTCAACCGCTTCGGGCCCCGGACCGCCGTCTGGTTCGAAGGGGAGTCGCTGACCTATCATCAGCTCCTGGAACAGGGCTATCAGGTGGCCAATGGGCTGATCCGTCTGGGCGCACGGCCAGGTAGCCGGGTCGCCCTGGCGATGCCAAATCGCCTGGAATATGTGGTGGCGGATCAAGGCATCATCCAGTGCGGAGCGGCCAAGGTCGCACTCAACGACATGCTCGGGGATGATGAAGTAATTCGCATTCTCGCCAATTCCAATAGCCGGGTGGCGATCGTGGCGGAAAACCGCTTCAACGTTATCCTGAACCGGCGTGATGAATTACCGGAACTCCAGACCGTCATCGGGCTGGCACCGGAGGACCAATGTCCGGCCGGCATTGTGCCCTGGCAGTCCTTCCATGCCGACGAGGCGACTATCAAACCCGATGTTCCCATCCACCCCGAGGACCTGGCATGGCTGCCCTACACAGGCGGCACCACTGGCCGGCCCAAGGGGGTCCTCCATACCCAGCAGAATATCTGCCTGAACCTGTTCTCACACGTGATGGAAATGGGATTGCAGGACGACGAGCGCCTGCTGCTGACGTCTCCCCTCTCCCACTCGGCGGGCATACTCCTGCAAGCGGGGCTGTTAAAAGGCGCAACACACTACATCGAACGGCAATTCGATCCCGGGCAGGTTATTCAACGAATTTCCCGGGACGGCGTCACCCTGACCTTCATGGTACCGACAATGATCTACCGGGTACTCGACTGGATGGACGGTAAATCCCTGGATCTGCGTTCCTTGCGGACCGTCCTCTACGGTGCCGCACCCATTACCGCAGCCCGGCTGCGTCAGGGCCTCGAACTGCTGGGGCCGGTATTCATGCAGCTCTACGGCCAATCCGAAGCCCCCAACTTCGTCACCCGCCTGCTGCGGGAAGACCATAGCCCGGAGCATGATCACCGCCTGCTCAGTTGTGGTCGCCCGGCGGCCATGGCCCAGGTCCGGATTGTGGATAGCCACGGCAATGACGTCCCTGCTGGCGACAGCGGCGAACTGGTCACTCGAACCCCCTACAACATGCTGGGCTACCACGGTCTGCCAGAGAAAACCGCCGAGACCATCGTCAATGGCTGGCTCCATACCGGCGATATCGCGCGAATGGATGAGGATGGCTACGTCTACCTCCTCGACCGCAAGAACGACATGATCATCAGCGGCGGTATGAACGTCTATACATCGGAAGTGGAGAACGCCATCCAGGACTTTCCCGGAGTCAACCAAGTCGCGGTGGTGGGCCTGCCGCACGATGACTGGGGTGAGGCCGTCACCGGATTCGTCGTGGCGGATACCAGCACAGCCCCGGACGCCGAGAGTCTCATCCAACATTGTCGTGGCAAGCTCTCCAGGTACAAGGTACCCAAGCGTATCGTATTCCTGGAAAATCTTCCGGTCACCGCCTATGGCAAGACCGACAAGAAACGTCTTCGTCAACAATGGACCCAATCAGAATGCCCCGGGTACTCGTTGAAAACCTCATCCCCACCTGGCCCGACCGCATGACTACCGACGAGCTGGTGATGGCGGTCAAATCCATCCCCGTCTTTATCGAGAATGTCGGCACCGGCGTTGGCTCGTTCCGGCGGCTGGAAGCGGATTTCTGCGCGGACGTGCCCAATCAGACCGGGGACAGAGCCTTTACCACCGCAGCCGACGCCTGCCGCCGGAGTGCCAATGCCTGGAGCGAGCTGGGGGAAATAGCCCGGGGCGAGCCCATGGACACAACGCCATCAGCAAGGCTGCCCAACAGCTCCCTGAGATGGAAGCTGCCGTGCAGGAAGCGTTGGAGGGCGCAGGCAAATCCTAATGTCGGAACGAGCCTGTGGCACCCACGCCCTACATCACCCGCAAGTCCTTCTTAAGGATCTTGCCTACCGGATTACGCGGAATGGCGTCAATCAGCTTCATCTTCTCGGGCAGCTTATAGACGCTCATTCCCTGCTCCCGGAGAAAATCGTTGATTTCCTCCAGGGCGGGCGGATCCTGGTCGTTGGTGGGTACCACGCAGATACACACCCGCTCCCCCATGATATCGTCCGGCTGCGGGATGACGGCCACATCCTGGACCTTATTAAAGCCCAGCACCGCGTTTTCCACCTCCACGCTGGAAATATTGAAACCGCCCCGGATGACCATGTCTTTCTTGCGATCGTAAAAGCCCACGTGGGTCTCATCCCGGATGATAAACAGGTCTCCGGTACGGAAAAACCCGTCGTCGGTAAATGAACGCTCCGTGATATCCGGACGCCCGAAATAGCCGGCAAACAGGCCGGGACTGCGGTAACAGAGTTCACCAATGTCGCCCGGTTCGGTGACTTCCTCATCCTTGTCCCCCAGAATCTTCACCTCCACGCCATATATGCCGGATGGCCACTGGACGCCTTCTTTGCCCCACCAAGGGAAGTGGTCCACCCGGAGGTCCAGTTCCGGCACATCCGCCGGGCCCGCCACCAGGCTGGTGCCCTCGTTCTGGCCCCAGATGTTGACGATGTCGATATCCCAGCGGCGCTTGAACTCCTGCATGGACCAGGCGGAGGGTGGCGCCGAACCGGTGGTGATGGTGCGGATGCTGGACAAGTCCAGCTGGTCCACATTGGGCAGTTTGGCGATCATGTTGAGCATCGCAGGGACCAGAATGGTGTATTGGATACCTTCCTCGGTGAGCTGGCGAAGCAGAATCTCGGGGATAATGGGATGGTGCAGCACCAGGGTGCCTGCCGCCGCCAACCAGGGCACATAGTTGACCCCAACGGCCGTCATGTTCACCAACGGCGCAACGCAAAGAATGCGGTCCCCTTGTTCCAAGCCGCAGGTAGTGAACACCAGACTGATCAGGTACTCCCAGTTATTGTGGCTCATGGGACAGCCTTTGGGATCGGCCTCGGTACCGGACGTCCAGCACAGGGTAAAGATGTCATTGGCGCCTACCGGCGTGTCGACCTCCTCCGTCACCTCGGCGCGGGCGATCTTCGTCAGTTCCTCAAGCCCCAGGTACTGCTCGAAGCCCAGCTCCTGCCCCAACTCCCGGTAATCAAACCCATGGAAGCTCTCGGCGGAGACGTAGAACCGGGAGCTGGTCATGTCCTTCACGTACCCGACGTCCTTCCTGCGCCATTGCATGGGTAGCGCCGACAACAGGCCCCCAGCCTTTGCCGCCGCCATGTACAGCATCGCCAGTTCCCATACGTTCGGCAGCTGCGCCACCAGCACATCGTCCTTGCCGAAGCCCCTTCGTGACAGCTCGGCTGCGGTAGCGTCCACCGCTTTCCCAAGCTCCGCCCAGGTCAGCCTCTGGGAAGGCGTCCCGACAAGGTCCGGGCGATTGGGGGGATCAACAACAGCTTCCCGCTCCGGGTGAGCCAGGCAGTTGCTCCGGAATCGGTCAATTAGCGTCCGGGGCCCCCAGAACCCTTTCTCTGTGTACTCTTTAATCAGTTCGGGCTTGTGCAGAATCATGGCTTGGCCTTCTTGTTGTATTCATTTGTTATTGTCGTGGCGTGATCAGCCAGTGCTTACAAGATAGCTTTAATCAGCAATGCTGTTGCGTACATCGTCGTTTCCGACGACGCAGGCTGCCCGCCGGACAGAGACGATTGATCAGACCGACATCGCTTGATCAAACAATAATGAGAGGAAGCCATGGCAACGATCGTTTCGGCGGAAGAGCTCCAGCCCTTCCTGGACCGTGAATTCCCCTAGTCCACCTGGTGGACCAGGTCGTCGACGAAGATATATGGGCCCGGCAACCGGCGGATGATTCCGACCTGCGCCCCGGTGGCACCGTCTCAGGCCCCACCATGATGGCGACCGCCGACTGCGCCGCATACATCGCGGTGCTGGCCCATATCGCCATCGTGCCACTGGCGGTCACCGGAAACCAAACATCAATTTCCTGCGCAAGCCTGAAGCTGGCCAGGCGATTATGGCCAAGGCTTCCATACTTCACCTGGGCCGCCGTTCCGCCCTGTCGGAGGTTGAGATATTTTCCGAGAGCGACTGAGCAGACCGGTAGCCCACTCAGTCGTGACCTACGCCATACCGTCTTCGAGGAGCTGATTGCTCCTGGCGACAAAAAGTGGGCATTGATCGCTCACAACCAAGGAGAGCCTCATGAACAACAACAAACGAGTCTTCAGCACTCTACTGTCCGCCGTACTGATCAGTGGAGGACTGGCATCTGCTCCGGTTAGTGCCAAGCAACTCCGGCATGCGACCGGTTACGCCCCGGGATCCATGGCGGCCGAGTCTACCAATGCCTATGCCAATGCCCTTGAGGAGATTTCCGGAGGTGACGTCACAGCCAAAGTGTATGCCCTGTCCCTGCTGAATTGGAGCGAAATGTCCGATGGTATCCGGGACGGCCTGGCGGACAGCGGCACCCTGCTGTTCCCCTACTTTCCGGCCCAGTATCCGTTGAATAGCATGCTGGCGGAGTTGTCCATGGTGGTTCAGCTGGGAGGGGATATCGAGTCGGAAAGAATGGGGCTTGCCTATGCTGGTGCCCTGTCCGAGTACCTGCTGTTGAATTGCCCCGAATGTATGTCCGAGTTCAGTGAGCAGGGCCAGGTATTTACCGGCGTTGGCGCCACGACCCCCTACTACATGCTGTGCAATAAACCGGTGGTGACACTGAAGGACGTCGAAGGCATGAGGTTGCGAGCGGGCGGTTCCCAGTGGGCCCGCTGGGCGGAAGACCTCGGGGCCTCGCCAGTGTCCTTGGGCCAGCACGAGGTCTACGAGGCAATGAGTCAGGGCGTCCTGGACTGCTCAATGATGTCCATCCCGGAACTGACACTGATCAACCTGATGGAAGTAACCACCGACATTACTGTGAATGTGCCCGGTGGGCTGTTCGCCGGTCTGGCAGTCAATAACATCAATGCCGGCACCTGGAGCGATCTTGATGAGAGCCAGCGCAAGAGTGTCATGGAGGCGTCCGCCCTGTTCGCCGCAGATCTCAGTTGGCAATACATGCTCAGTCACAACGAGAATCTGAAGACAGCGACGAACGAAACCGATATAAAAATCCATAAACCGGGGGATGATCTCGTTGCCGCGACACAGGACTTCATCCGCCGCGATGCCGAAGCCATTGCCAGCGCCTATGAAGCGAAATACGGGGTTCAGGATGCCGCAAGAGTGGTCGAGGACTTTAGTGAAACCCTGAATCGCTGGCTGCCTCTGGTGAAGGATATCGAAAGCAGCGAAGAGCTTACCAAGCTGTTCTGGGATGAGGTTTACTCAAAAGTCGACGTTAGCAATCATGGTTTCTAGTGAACGAAAACAACAATCACCCTCGACGACAGGAGACCACAATGGCAATCGGCAAAGCGGATAGCATCATCGGCCAGGCGCGTGGACAGACCATTTCCGGCATGCTCAGACGCACAGCCCGGTGCCTGCCCGATAAAACCGCCGTTATCTGCGGCGATACTTCCTGAGCTACCGCGAGTTTGAGCAGACCTGCGACAACCTGGCGGCGGTCCTTGTCCAAAGAGGCATTGCTCGCGGCGACAAGGCTTGCCATGCTGGCCCGTAGCTTCCACGGTTTCGTGGCCATGCGATTTGCCCTGGCACGGATCGGCGCGGTTCTGGTGCCAGTGAACTTCATGCTGAATGCCGATGAGATGGCCTATATCCTCCAGCATTCAGGGGCCGGGGGTGTTGTGTACCGTACCGGCATGGCCGAGTCGGCACGGGCAGCGGCGGCGAAGGGCACTGCCGTGGGTGCCTTATATCTGGCTACCGGAGGAGGCGGGATCGACGCCCGAGGACCGGATGCTGTCCTTTTTTGATCTGCTCACCGAAGGCTCGGCTGATCCGGACACCCGGTTACCTCTCATATCCGCCGGGATGGTGGCCCAGATTGTCTACACACCAGCGGCACCGAGTCGCTGCCCAAGGGCGCCTTCCAGGTGCCAAAGAAGGTGATCTTCGTGGATTCGCTGCCCATAAACCCCGGCGGCAAAATATCGAAACGCAACCTCCGGGAACTTTATGAGGAAGCTTCGACTGATCAGGCCGTTTCCTGACTATCGCCCCGGGGGCCTGCCCTGCCCCCGGATCGCTTTTTCTTTTCGGCTATCTCTCAGCCTGGCTGGTTGTACTCCTTGATCTTCAGTTTGGCCAGCTGTGACATGTGTACTTCGTCCGGGCCATCGGCAAGGCGAAGATAGCGGTTAATGGTCAGGAAGTGGGCAATCGGAGTGTCGTCGCTCACACCCATGCCCCCATGAGCCTGGATGGCCCGGTCCGCCACTGTCTGTGCCATCTGTGGCGCCACGATCTTAATGGCGGCGATCAGATCGCGGGCGCCGGTATTGCCATACTTGTCCATGTGGGAGGCCGCCTTCAGGGTTAGCAGACGGGCCTGTTCGATGTCGCAAAATGAGCGGGCGATATCCTGCCGGATGCTGCTCTGGCTGGACAGTTTCTGACCGAAGGCCACCCGGTTCTCAACCCGCCGCGCCATGATCTCCAGCGACCGCTGAGCCTGTCCGATTGAGCGCATGCAGTGGTGGATCCGGCCGGGCCCAAGTCGCCCTTGGGCGATCTCGAACCCACGCCCCTCGCCAAGGATCAGGTTGGACTTCGGCACGCGGACATTCTCGAGACGAAGTTCCGCCTCGCCACCCGGTGAATTATGGTTACTGAACACCGGCTGGTTGCGGACAATGGTGATGCCCGGTGTATCCCTCGGAATGATGATAGTGGACTGCTGCTGGTGACGGTCCGCATTGGGGTCGGTCTTGCCCATCAGGATCAGCACTTTGCAGCGGGGATCCATGATGCCGGTGATCCACCATTTGCGACCGTTAATGACATAATCATCGCCATCAGCCCGGATCTCGGTCTCGACGTTGGTGGCGTCGGAGGAAGCCACCTGCGGCTCCGTCATCAGATAGGCAGAACGGATCTCTCCGGCCAACAATGGTTTGAGCCAGGCGTCCTGCTGCTCTCTGGTGCCGTACTTGGCCAGCACTTCCATATTGCCGGTGTCCGGGGCCGAACAGTTGAACACCTCGGGCGCCCAGGGCACCCGCCCCATAGCCTCCGCCAGCGGCGCATACTCGAGGTTGGTCAGGCCGGGGCTGAACTCGCCGTACTCTTCCGGCAGGAACAGGTTCCACAGCCCTTCATCCTTTGCTTTCTGCTTCAGATCATCCAAGCCCGGCCAGGGTTTCCACAGATTGTCGTGATTGGTGACCCAGTCGTGATACTCCTGTTCAACCGGGTAGATATGCCCGTCCATAAAATGCTGAACCCGCGCGATCAGGTCCTGTACTTTTGGAGTGTGTTCAAAATCCATGGCGATTCCTCTTTTTCTGGTGCGGTTAGTGTCCCGGTTGCACTGCAGGTAACCGGAGATGATTCAGATGAGCGAGCGGGGACGTCGGGACAGAAGCTCGGGCGTCATTGAATCCAGCTCAGTGCCCGCTCGAACAGGTTAATGGTGCTGGCATGCAACAGGTCGCCACTCTCTTTTGTGGCCTTGCCGGCGCAGGCCCGGGCATGGGTGCCCTCCAGAATGATACCGAGCTTGTAGCACGCGAGGACGGCGTACCAGTCGATAACATCCACATTGCGGGTCGTCCGGGCACGGTAGTGTTCAACCAGCTCCGCACTGGACGGAAAACCATCCCAGGGATGCACCTTGAGGGTTTCCACCGTGGAGACTCCGTTCACAGGCCAGGTCGCCAGCAGCCAGCCCAGGTCCAGCAGGGGATCACCGATGGTGGTCAGTTCCCAGTCAACGATGGCGGCCAGTTCCGGCCCGTCGTGCCGGTACATCACATTGCCGAAATGGTAGTCACCGTGAATGATGCCGGGTTCAAAGCCATCCGGCCGGTGACGGTCCAGCCAGCGGGCCACCTGCTCAACCCCGGGAATGGCCTGGGGGCCAGGCCATCCGGGAAAGTCATGGTAGCTCTCCATCTGGGCTTTCCAGCGGGAGACCTGGCGGTCGAGGTAGTTGTCGGGGTTGCCAAAGCCCTCCAGGCCCACCTCCCGGTAATCGACGGCCCCTAGGGCTGTGATGCCCTCCACCAAGGCCAGACCCATTCGCCGGCGGATATCCGGATCTCCTGCATGTAGCGGGGGCAGCCCCGTGATGGGAGCAAATCCGTCCACCGGTTCCATCAGGTAGAAAGCAACGTTCAGGACATCCTCTTCCGGACACCCCAGAATCAGTTTCGGATGAGGAACAGCCGAATCGGACAGTGCCTCCAGCATGCGCATTTCGCGGCGCATGGTGTCGTTCGAATTTTTCCTTGGATGGGGAGGGGGTCGGCGGAGCACGAAGGTGCGACCGTTGCGCTCAAATTTCAGCAGAATGTTCTGGGTACCACCGCCCAACAGGGAAGCATTGCTAATGTCTCCCTTGCCAAGTCCCTTCTGCTCCATCCAGGCGCTCAGGCGATTCGGGTCAACCGTGGTGGTCCAGTCGTCCACATTGCTCTCCTGTTTATTGTTGTGGTTCTTGCAGACTAGCAATAGGACCAGCCCTTCCCCATCGTCGGAATCGACGAAGTTTTGACCATTGTCAGGGAAACAGCCGAACCGCCAGTGATACCAAATTCGTCGATTCCGACGATGGCAACTCCGGGAACAGAGCTCTAGGTTGAACACAAGTCGCAAGTCGAAACTAAAGTAAGAATGCGGAAAGCCGTTTTTCACCTGATTTTTGTAGTTCAGGTTATTCCGGGTCTATCTTTACTCTCGGGTTTACGGCCTTGCGACCGCCTTTCAATACCTACAACAACAATGAG
>NZ_JAMOIE010000103.1 GCF_024448935.1 Stutzerimonas stutzeri | reverse complement strand
TTGCAGCTTCCTTCATGTTTCCCATGACCAGGCCTCATACCCGCGCTCCGGCGGATGAGGTAGAATCCGCGCCTCTTTATTACCGCCAGCTGATTCTCAGGGGACTGCCATGTTCAGCCGTGATTTGACCCTCGCCCGTTTCGACGCCGATCTCTTCGCTGCCATGCAGCAGGAAGCCAAGCGTCAGGAAGACCACATCGAGCTGATCGCCTCGGAGAACTACACCAGCCCGGCGGTGATGGAAGCCCAGGGTTCGGTCCTGACCAACAAGTACGCCGAAGGCTACCCGGGCAAGCGCTACTACGGCGGTTGCGAGTATGTCGACGTGGTCGAGCAGCTGGCCATCGATCGCGCCAAGGAGCTGTTCGGTGCCGACTACGCCAACGTCCAGCCGCATGCCGGTTCCCAGGCCAACGCGGCGGTCTACCTGGCGCTGCTGAATGCCGGTGACACCATCCTCGGCATGAGCCTGGCCCACGGTGGGCACCTGACCCACGGCGCCAGCGTCTCGTCCTCGGGCAAGCTGTACAACGCCGTGCAGTACGGCATCAACGACCAGGGCCTGATCGACTATGACGAAGTCGAGCGCCTGGCCGTCGAGCACAAGCCGAAGATGGTCGTCGCCGGTTTCTCTGCCTACTCGCAGAAACTGGATTTCGCCCGTTTCCGCGCCATCGCCGACAAGGTCGGTGCCTACCTGTTCGTCGACATGGCCCACGTAGCTGGTCTGGTTGCCGCGGGCGTCTACCCGAACCCGGTGCCGTTCGCCGACGTGGTGACCACTACTACTCACAAGACCCTGCGCGGCCCACGCGGTGGTCTGATTCTGGCGCGTGCCAACGCCGAGATCGAGAAGAAGCTGAACTCCGCGGTATTCCCCGGTACCCAGGGCGGCCCGCTGGAGCACGTGATCGCGGCCAAGGCGGTGTGCTTCAAGGAAGCGCTGCAGCCCGAGTTCAAGACCTATCAGCAGCAGGTGGTGAAGAATGCCCAGGCCATGGCCGACGTGTTCATCCAGCGCGGCTTCGACGTGGTCTCCGGTGGCACCCAGAACCACCTGTTCCTGCTTAGCCTGATCAAGCAGGACATCACCGGCAAGGACGCCGATGCCGCCCTGGGTAATGCCCACATCACTGTGAACAAGAACAGCGTGCCGAACGACCCGCGTTCGCCGTTCGTGACTTCCGGTCTGCGCATCGGTACGCCGGCGGTCACCACTCGTGGCTTCGGCGAAACCGAGTGCCGCGACCTGGCCGGCTGGATCTGCGACATCCTCGACAACATGGGCGACGAGTCGGTAATCGAAGCAGTTCGTGCCAAGGTCGAGGCGGTCTGCGCCAAGTTCCCGGTCTACGGTCAGTAAGACGCTTCATGCAGTGGCGAAAGCCCGGCCCTGTGCCGGGCTTTTTCGATCAGTGCGGAATCGCCCGCGTCACGGCGCGTCAAGGCCAAGTGCCATCTGGTACCGTGCGCTGCCGGGACGCGCAACTAAACTAAAAGCAGGCGGCGTTACGCGGTGGCTTCTGTAGGATAGGCGCATCCACTACATCGGGACGCGCCATGAGCCACGCCTCTGTCAGAATGATTCCGCCCCCGCCCCTGGTCTACCTGGCCTTCATGGGGATTGCATGGGGGGCGTCGCAATGGGTGCCTCTCGACCTGCCTGAGCACGCACTGGTGGTTTATGCCGGCTGGGTATCGATAGCGGTCGGCATCGTGCTGATGCTCTGGTCGGCGCTGGAAATGCATCGCTATCGCACCACCATCAACCCCTACGGCAAGCCGAGCAGTCTCTTGCAGAGCGGGCCGTTTCGTTTCTCGCGCAACCCGATTTATCTCGCCGACACCTTCATCTATTGCGGTGTTGGGCTGTTGCTCAACAGTGTCTGGCCGTGGCTGCTATTGCCCTTGTTGATCGTCTGCATGCAACGCACCGTGATCGTTCATGAGGAGCACCTGCTGATGCGGCTATTTGGTGACGACTATCAAGTCTACCGCCGGCGTGTACGGCGGTGGCTCTGAGCAGCTGGGTGATGATGTCGCCTATAGTCACCCATGGAGTTTTCGGGAGTGGACATGATGAGTCAGACACGTGGCGAACGTCGGCGCTTCCAGCGCTTCGCCTTCGATGCCGAAACCGAGCTGGTGCAGGGGCAGCGCCGCTGGCCGGTCGAGTTGCATGATCTTTCGCTGAAGGGCTTGCTGGTACATCGGCCGGCTGGCTGGGATGCAGATCCCTCCCTGCCGTTCGAGGTGCGGATACGGCTCGCCGATGACGCCGAGGTGCGCATGGAGGTGGAGACCACCCATGACGAAGGTGAGCTGATCGGCCTGGTCTGTCGACACATCGATGTCGAGTCCATCAGCCACCTACGGCGGCTGGTCGAACTCAACCTGGGCGACGAAGCGCTGCTCGAACGTGAGCTGGCAGCGCTTGGCGAGCCGCGATAGCGCCGGGATTACTCGAACAGCGCATCCAGCGCCTGTTCAAGCCGCGTCACGGCAATCACTTGTAGCCCGGCCGGCGCCTCCTTCGGTGCGTTGCCCTTGGGCACGATGGCGCGCTTGAAACCATGCTTGGCGGCTTCCTTCAGTCGCTCCTGGCCGCTCGGCACCGGACGGATCTCCCCGGACAGCCCGACCTCGCCAAACACCAACAAGTCGGTATCCAGCGGGCGGTTGCGCAGGCTGGATATCACCGCGGCCATCAGCGCCAGGTCTGAGGCCGTCTCCAGCACCTTCACACCGCCGACCACGTTGATGAACACGTCCTGGTCGTAGGTCGGAATGCCGCCGTGGCGGTGCAGGACAGCCAGCAGCATGGCCAGGCGGTTCTGGTCCAGGCCAAGGGTGACGCGGCGCGGATTGGCCATGTGGCTGGTGTCGACCAGCGCCTGTACCTCGACCAGCATCGGCCGCGTGCCTTCCCAGGTGGCCATGACCACGCTGCCGGGCACCGCTTCCTGAGCGCGGGTCAGAAAGATCGCCGAAGGGTTGGTAACTTCCTTGAGGCCTTTGTCGGTCATGCCGAACACGCCCAGTTCGTTGATCGCGCCGAAACGGTTCTTCACCGCACGCAGCAGGCGCAGGCGGCCATCCGATTCGCCTTCGAAATAAAGCACGGTATCGACCATGTGCTCGAGCACCCGCGGACCGGCTAAAGCGCCTTCCTTGGTGACATGGCCGACCAGGAAAATCGCCGTGCCGCTCTGCTTGGCGAAGCGCACCAGCAGCGCGGCGCTTTCACGCACCTGGGCGACGCCGCCGGGGGCGGACTGCAACTGCTCGGTGAAGATGGTCTGGATCGAGTCGATCACCATCACCTTGGGCTTTTCCATCCGCGCGGTGGCGATGATCGATTCGATGCAGGTCTCGGTCATCACCTTGAGCCGGTCCTGCGGCAGATCGAGGCGTCGTGCGCGCATGGCGACCTGCTGCTGGGATTCTTCGCCCGTGACATAGAGCGCAGGGAGCTGTCGGGCAATGGCGCACAAGGTCTGCAGCAGGATGGTCGACTTGCCGATCCCGGGGTCGCCGCCGATCAGCACCACCGAGCCGTCGACCAGGCCGCCGCCGAGTACCCGGTCCAGCTCGCCGGACGCGGTGGAGAAGCGCGGTACTTCCTCGATGCTGACTTCGGCCAGGGTCTTGATGTTGGCCTTGTCCCCGGCCCAGCCGGCTCGCCCGGACGGGGGCGCGGCGCCGTCGATGATGGTTTCGACCAACGTGTTCCAGGCGCCGCAGTCACCGCACTGGCCGGCCCATTTGGGGAAGGTCGAGCCGCATTCGGTGCAGCCATACATGCGCTTGGCCTTGGCCATGGAGACTCCGCGTCGGGTGAGTGGAGTCGCATGATAGCGGCTGACTTGATCGCCATCAGCCACAAGCGCCACATAACCCTCCAGACTGTAAACAAACCGAACAGGAGTCATCCCATGCGCCACTTGTTGTTTCTGCACCTGCTGGGTGCCAGCGTCTGGGTAGGCGGCCACCTGGTTTTGCTGTTCAGCGTGTTGCCCGGGGCTCTGCGCCGGCGTGATGTGCAGCCGGTGCGGGCCTTTGAACAGCTCTATGAGCGGGTCGGGATCCCGGCCTTGCTGTTACAGATTGCCACCGGCATAGGGCTGGCCGGGCTGTGGTTGCCGCACGCGCAATGGTTCGGCGACTCGCCGATCGCTCATCTGGTCCAGGCCAAGCTGGTGCTGCTGGTTTTCACCGCAGCGCTGGGTGTGCATGCAAGGCTGGCGATAATCCCGAAGCTCGATGCGCAGCGCTTGCCGCAGCTGGGTGTGCATATCGTGCTGATCACACTGACAGCGGTGGCCTTCGTCTGGGTTGGATCGGGCTTCAGGTTCGGCGGGTTGTTCTAACAGCCACAGCGCGGTCTTTCAGTTCTCGCAGAAGAGAGAAACCGGCTGGATGCTAGCGGCTGGACGCGTTTGAAAGGTTAGCCAAGGGTGAGGCGAGATCCGCGACCCGTCACACTAGGCGAACCGAGGCTGACGGGTGGGGAGGGCCGAGCAGGATTAGCCGCAGCAGCCACCGCAGCAGCTGCCGCTGGCACGCTTGAGGTCACGCGCAATGTCGTCCTTGAGTGATACACGTTCCAACTTGAGCGCGCTAAGGGCTTCGTCATCGAGCAGTTCAACACCGTCCTCGACACGGCAGATCTGCTTGTCCAGTGCCTCGTAGGTTTCAGCCTTGCGGGCGAACTTGGGGTCCTGCTGACGCAGCTGATGAAGCTGCTCGAGCTTTTCGGGGAAATCCTTGACCAATGGGTGATGTTCGACGTGCATGGTGCCGCTCCGATTGGATGAGAAGAGCCGTACCTTAGCGTTGCGCCACGCGATTCTTTTTGACGGCGATCAAGCAGTCCGTACTGTCGTGTGCCGCTCATCGCCGAAGCTCTCTGGCTCGCGATTTGAACCCAACCTATGCTGCAGCTTGTCGAAGCGCTACGGCGGACGATCCGACCGCAAAAAAACTATCCGACTGAAGGAAAGCACCATGGGCATGATCAACGAATTCAAGGCATTTGCCGTCAGAGGCAACGTCATCGACATGGCGGTTGGCATCATCATCGGCGCGGCTTTTACCAAAATCGTCTCGTCCTTCGTCGCCGACGTGGTGACCCCACCGTTGGGCATGTTGATCAGTGGTGTGGATTTTTCCGACCTGGCGATAGTGCTCAAGCAGGCCGCAGGTGATACGCCAGCGGTCACGCTGAGCTATGGACGCTTCATCCAGACGGTATTCGACTTCACCATCGTGGCATTCGCAATCTTCCTGGCGGTCAAGGGCATCAATCATCTCAAACGCAAGGAAGCAGAAGCACCCTCAGCGCCGCCCGCTCCAAGCAAGGAAGAGGTCCTGCTGACCGAGATACGTGATGCGTTGCGTGCGCAGAACCGCACCTGAGCATTGACGCTGGCAAGCGGCCGTTCACTCGGGCTTCGGCTTACTGCCGAGGGTGTGCTGGCAGGGTTGGATTGGCGCCTGTGCCGGAGTGAAACGGTCCGCACGACCGAGGTGCGCATACGGAGCGTGTGCTAGCGGGCGGATCAGGTAACAAGCACTGCTGAACCTTGCGGCCAGCCGGAGGCATCGCCAGAATGGCGGCATCAATCGTGGCCACGTGGCCACTCCAGCAAGGATTACCAATGCCCGAAACTGTCGCTGCCGGCCTGCGCCTGGCGCCCGAAGCGCTGACCCGTCCCTTCGAACCCAGCCAGTTCGATTTCAAGACCACCGATGAGCTGGAGCCTTTTCTCGGCGTGCTCGGCCAGGAGCGGGCTGTCGAGGCGCTGCAGTTCGGCGTGGCGATGCCGCGCCCTGGCTATAACGTTTATGTAATGGGTGAGTCGGGGACCGGGCGGTTCTCGTTCGTCAGCCGCTATCTCAAGGCCGAAGGCAAGCGCCTGGATACGCCCGCGGACTGGCTCTACGTAAACAACTTTGACGAGCCGCGCGAGCCGCGCGTGGTAGAGCTGCCGCAGGGCGGAGCGGGCGAGTTCATTGCCGACATTGGTCAGCTGATCGACAACCTGATGGCGACCTTTCCGGCGGTATTCGAGCATCCGAGCTTTCAGCAGAAGAAGAGCGCCATCGACCGCGCCTTCAACCAGCGCTATGACAAGGCCCTGGATGTCATCGAAAAGCTGGCGCTGGAGAAGGAAATCGCGCTCTACCGGGACAGCACCAACATTGCCTTCACGCCGATGAAGGACGGCAAGTCGATGGACGAGGCGGAATTCGCCCAACTGCCTGAAGCGGATCGCGAGCGCTACCACGAAGATATTTCCGCCCTCGAAGTTCACCTTAATGAAGGGCTGGCCAGCCTGCCGCAATGGAAGCGCGAATCCAGCAATCAGCTGCGTCAGCTCAACGACGAAACCATCAGCCAGGCGCTGCAGCCGCTATTGGCGCCGCTGTCGGAAAAATACGCCGAAAATGCCGGTATCGAGGCCTACCTGCAGGCCGTGCAGGTCAATCTGTTGAAGACGGTGGTCGAGCAGCTGGTGGACGAAAACCGTCCCGACGCTCAGAGCCGTCAGCTGCTCGAAGAGCAGTACAGCCCCAGCCTGGTGGTCGGCCATCCGCTGGATGGCGGCGCGCCGGTGGTATTCGAGCCGCATCCGACCTACGACAACCTGTTCGGTCGCATCGAATACAGCACCGATCAGGGCGCGCTCTACACCAGTTATCGCCAGCTGCGTCCGGGGGCACTGCATCGCGCCAATGGCGGTTTTCTGATGCTCGAAGCGGAAAAAATGCTCAGCGAACCCTTTGTCTGGGAAGCGCTCAAGCGTGCGCTGCAGTCGCGCAAGCTGAAGATGGAATCGCCACTGGCCGAGCTCGGCCGCCTGGCAACAGTGACCTTGAATCCTGCTGTAATCCCCCTCAACGTGAAAGTCGTGATCATCGGTTCACGGCAGCTCTACTACACGCTGCAGGACCTCGATCCGGATTTCCAGGAGATGTTCCGCGTATTGGTGGATTTTGACGAAGACATCCCGCTGGCCGAGGACAGTCTCGAGCAGTTCGCCCAGTTGATGAAAACTCGCACCTCGGAGGAGGGCATGGCGTCGCTTACCGCGGCGGCGGTAGCACGCCTGGCGACCTACAGCGCTCGCTTGGCCGAGCATCAGGGACGGCTGTCGGCGCGAATAGGAGATCTGTTCCAGTTGGTCAGTGAAGCGGACTTCATTCGCCAACTGGCCAAGGATGAAGTCACCGATGTCGGCCACATCGAGCGTGCGCTCAAGGCCAAGGCCACGCGCACCGGACGTGTCTCGGCACGCATCCTCGAAGATATTCTTGCCGGCGTGATCCTGATCGACAGCGAAGGCGCTGCGATCGGCAAGTGCAACGGTCTGACTGTCCTCGAAGTGGGCGATTCGGCGTTTGGCATGCCGGCGCGTATTTCCGCGACCGTCTATCCCGGCGGCTCGGGCATCGTCGACATCGAGCGCGAGGTCAACCTCGGGCAGCCGATCCACTCCAAGGGCGTGATGATCCTGACCGGCTTTCTCGGCAGCCGCTATGCGCAGGAATTCCCGCTGGAAATCTCCGCCAGTATCGCCCTGGAGCAGTCCTACGGTTACGTCGACGGCGACAGTGCGTCGCTGGGCGAATGCTGCGCATTGATCTCTGCGATTTCCCGTACGCCTCTCAAGCAGTGCTTCGCGATCACCGGATCGATCAATCAGTTTGGCGAGGTGCAGGCGGTCGGCGGCGTCAATGAGAAGATCGAGGGCTTCTTCCGGCTTTGCGAAGCGCGCGGCTTGACCGGCGATCAGGGGGCGATCATTCCGTTCGCCAACGTCACTACCTTGATGCTCGATGACCGCGTGCTCAAGGCGGTGCGGCAGGAGCGCTTTCACATCTATGCCGTGCGCCACGTCGACGAGGCGCTCTCGCTTCTGGTGGGTGAGCCGGTAGGCGCTGCGGACAAGGATGGACAGTTCCCCAAAGGCAGCGTCAACGCCCGCGTCGTCGAGCGCTTGCGCGATATCGCCGAGATCGAACTGGAGGATGATCACAAGAGTGATGCGGCCTCACCCCAGGAGGTATTGGCAGCGGCGCAGGGAGGCGTCACTCCGTAGCGCGGACAAGCAAGACTGGGCAGGGATTGGACGGAACGATGCGGCGTACGGCGGGTCTGCACTGGAAGAGAGTTCCCACTCTCTTCCAGTGGTTATCCACAGATTTGCGGATAAACGAGTTGACCCACCCATTCGCCAGATGGCGGGCGCAACTGAGCGCGAGGATCGCCGATATGCAGCAAACACTCTGTCTGAACCGCCAGTGCCTGGGCCTGGTCACCCGTATCGAATGCCTCATCCGGCCGCTTTCCGGCGGTAACGGCTTGTGGACGCTGTTGTGCGCGGCTGGCCTGGCCGATGGCCAACCTACCGCAATCAAGGCTCAGGGCCCATTCCACGGGCCTCGCGAGGCGGAAAAAGTCCTCAAGGCGATCGCCGACAACCTGTTCGGCCAGGGTTACGCTCAATCCGACTCGCCGTCGATCTGGCAGCTCCATATGCAGGCTGAGCTGCGAAAAGTGAACGCGAATCAGGCTCGCTATTTGAGCGGCTGGGGCGCGAATTCCTGAGGGCCGTATAGCCGTCGCTTGCAGGGCACTGACCCTCCGAAGTCAGACATGGCTGTCGCGAGTATTATCCACAGCCGAAACGACACCGCGAAAGTGCCTTGTTGAAGACCTCGCTGCGCTGCGTATACTCGCTGGCCGGTTTTCTGCCCCCTGGTGAGAACAGATGGAACGCTTGATCGAAAACACCATGTACGCCGCCCGATGGCTGTTGGCGCCTATCTACTTTGGTTTGGCCTTCGCACTCCTGGCGCTTGCCATCAAATTCTTTCAGGAGATCTGGCACATCCTGCCCGCCGTGCTTTCGCTTAGCGAGGCCGACCTTATTCTCAAATTGCTCTCGCTGATCGACATGGCGCTGGTGGGCGGTCTGCTGGTGATGGTGATGCTGTCCGGCTACGAAAACTTCGTCTCGCAACTGAACGTCGACGAGGGCAAGGAGAAGCTGGACTGGTTGGGCAAGATGGACTCCGGCTCGCTCAAGATGAAAGTCGCCGCATCCATCGTCGCGATCTCTTCGATTCACCTGCTGCGCATGTTCATGGATGCCCAGCAGCTCGAGAGCGAGCAGCTGATGTGGTATGTGATCATCCACCTCACGTTTGTTTTCTCCGCCTTCGCCATGGGTTATCTGGATAAACTCACCAAACACTGAAGCACACGCCGCTCAACGGGGCAATGCGCTCTGGTTTTCGTACCCGCCTTCAAGCGCAAGCGTCGTTAGCGCGCCAACGCGGCCACGACAAAGCTCGGCGGCGAGCTGTGCTAGGCTGTCGGCCCTTTTTTCCAGCGGAGCCCAGGCATGACCGACCTCAACCTATCCACCGACGAAACGCGCGTGAGCTACGGCATCGGTCGCCAGCTGGGCGATCAGTTGCGCGAAAACCCGCCTCCGGGCATCAGCCTGGACGCGGTGATCGCCGGCATTCGCGATGCCTTTGGCGGAGCCGCCAGTCAGGTCAGCCCGGAACATCTGAACGCCAGCTTTGCGGTGATCCGCGAGCGTATGCAGGCCGAAGCACAGCGAAAGGCAGAAGCCGCTGCGGGTGAAGGCAAGGCGTTCCTGGCCGAGAACGCCAAGCGCGACGGCGTCACTACACTGGCATCAGGCCTGCAATACGAAGTCCTGACCGCGGGTGAAGGTGCCAAGCCGACTGCTGATGACCAGGTTCGCACCCACTACCACGGCACGCTGATCGATGGGACTGTATTCGACAGCTCCTACCAGCGCGGCCAGCCGGCCGAGTTTCCGGTGGGTGGCGTGATCGCTGGTTGGACCGAAGCGCTGCAGCTGATGGGCGTGGGTAGCAAATGGAGGCTGTACGTGCCGAGCGAGCTGGCTTACGGCGCGCAGGGTGTTGGCAGTATTCCTGCGCACAGCGTGCTGATGTTCGACGTCGAGCTGCTGGCTGTTCTGTAAAGCGCTGCGGCTATGGTCGCAACGCCCTGGCATGGGAGAACAGGAACAGGTTTCGCACCTGCTCCTTGAGCACGCAGGGTTCGCTGGTGCTCAGCTCCTGCAGATCCAGATCGCCCTGGTCGCGAAGCTCGTCCAGGGCGTCTCCCTCCAAGGTAACGCACACCGCACCGGTGCTACGGTCGAGTATCCGCAGGTAAGGTTGCGGGCGGTCCAGTCATGCATCGATCAGATACGTCATGTGCACCTCCAGTTGATTTCTCAATGAGAATAATTGGTGTTTGCGAACATGCAAGCGCAAAAATCCTCGGCGTCGATCAGTGGTGGCCGAGCCGGTGTCAGTGGGAGACTGAGGCAGGGAGGGTTAGGGCTCAAGAGCGCGCAGTCGCACCCTTGGGTGAGGCTGGCTCAGTGAGTGCGAGCAACAGCGAAACGGCTGAGTTGCACCAGGGCGTCGCGATAACCGTTGGCAGGGATCAGCTCGAGGCAGGCTATGGCGCGATCGGCGTAGTCGCGCGCCAGGCGGGCCGTGTAATCCAGTGCGCCGGCCGCTTCTACCGCACGGCGGATGCTCTCGAGATCCTCGATACCGCCTTTCTGAATGGCCTGACGCACCAATGCGGCCTGTTCTGCTGTGCCTTCGCGCATCGTGTAGATCAGCGGCAGCGTCGGCTTGCCTTCGGCGAGATCATCACCGACATTCTTGCCCAGGGTTTCGGCATCGCCCTGGTAATCGAGCAGATCATCGACCAGCTGAAAGGCGATGCCCAGGTAGTCGCCGAAAACGCGCAGCGCCTCGCGCTGTTCATCACTGGCGCCCGCCAGGGTTGCGGCGCTATGGGTGGAGGCCTCGAAGAGCATCGCGGTCTTGCCGCGGATGACTTCCATGTAGACCTCTTCTGTAGTGCTGGCGTCCCGCACCTTGGACAGTTGCAGCACTTCGCCTTCGGCGATGACGCGAGTGGCCTGCGAGATGATTCGCATGACATCCATCGAGCCAAGCTCGACCATCATTTCGAAAGAGCGCGCGTAGAGGAAGTCACCGACCAGCACGCTGGGCGCATTGCCCCACAAGGCATTGGCGGTCGAGCGGCCGCGGCGCATGCCGGACATGTCAACGACGTCATCGTGAAGCAGTGTCGAGGTATGCAGGAATTCGATGATCGCTGCCAGCAGGCGCAGCTGTTCACCCTTGAGTCCCAGCGCGTTGCCGCTGAGCAGGACGAGCAGAGGGCGCAGGCGTTTGCCGCCGGCCGAGGTAATGTAATCCCCGATCTTTTCCACCAGCGGTACGCGGGACGTCAACTGGTTGCGGATAATGCCGTCCACAGCGGCGAAATCTTCAGCCACTACTTGGTAAAAGGCCTGGGGTTGCATCGGCGACGAGTACTCCTCGGAGATTGCGCGGCATGCTATGGGGCGGGTCATGCAGTGTCAAGGCAAGGCCCGGCGGCTATTGCGCAGGGTCAGGGGGATGCGTACAATCGCGGACCCTGAACTTTCCCCCTGGGCATTTCCCTGCCTTACGCAATTGCACGGGCGTCCTTTCCGGCCCCGAGCAGCCATGCCAGCCTCCAACTATTTCACTTAAGCGCTGGGTGAGCAGGATCAACGGAGATACACAGATGTACGCAGTTATCGTTACCGGCGGCAAGCAATACAAGGTCGCCGAAGGCGAATACCTCAAGATTGAGAAACTCGAAGTTGCCACTGGCGAAGCCGTCACTTTTGACCGCGTTCTGCTGATCGGCAACGGCGAAGATGTAAAGATCGGCGCGCCGGTGGTCGATGGTGCCAAGGTCACTGCTGAAGTGGTTGCTCAGGGCCGTCATGACAAGGTCACCATCATCAAATTCCGCCGTCGTAAGCACCACATGAAGCGTCAGGGCCACCGTCAGTGGTTCACTGAGGTCAAAATCACCGGCATTCAGGGCTAATCGGGCCTGAACCCCTTATAGGAGTATTGAACTCATGGCACATAAAAAAGCTGGCGGTTCTACCCGCAACGGTCGCGACTCAGAAGCCAAACGCCTTGGCGTGAAGATGTACGGCGGCCAGGCCATCAAGGCCGGCAACATCATCGTGCGTCAGCGCGGCACCCAGTTCCACGCCGGTTACGGCGTTGGCATGGGCAAGGATCACACCCTGTTCGCGAAAGTGGAAGGCGTGATCAAGTTCGAAGTGAAAGGTCAGTTTGGCCGTCGCTACGTGAGCGTCGTCGCAGCCTGATCGCGGCGTTGCTGGAAAAGCCCTGTCATGCGACGGGGCTTTTTTGTTTTTATATCCTCTGTAGGGCTCTTGCCAAACACTGCTGTGCTCTCACTGTCGCCGGGTTTTGCAAGACCCTTATGTTCCTGTTTTCTAGCCCGTCCTTGCGGCGGGAGGCGTTCCCATGAAATTCGTCGATGAAGTATCGATTTTTGTAAAGGCCGGCGACGGCGGTAACGGCATGATGAGCTTCCGTCGCGAGAAGTTCATCGAAAAAGGCGGCCCCAACGGGGGCGATGGCGGCGATGGCGGCTCCGTGTATCTGCAGGCGGACGAGAATCTCAACACGCTCGTCGACTACCGATACACCCGCCGCTTCAATGCGCCCAATGGGCAGAAGGGCGGCAGTACCGAATGTACCGGGGCCAAGGGTGACGACCTGATCCTGCCGGTGCCGGTCGGTACCACTGTGATCGATGCCGCCACTCAGGATGTGATAGGTGACCTGACCAAGGCGGGTCAGCGCCTGCTGGTGGCCCAGGGTGGCTGGCATGGACTGGGCAACACCCGCTTCAAATCCAGTACCAACCGTGCGCCGCGGCAGACCACGCCAGGCAAGCCGGGCGACGCACGCGACCTGAAGCTTGAGCTGAAGGTGCTGGCGGATGTCGGGCTGCTGGGGTTGCCGAACGCGGGCAAGAGCACGTTCATCCGCTCGGTGTCGGCTGCCAAGCCGAAGGTTGCCGATTACCCGTTTACCACGCTGGTGCCGAACCTTGGGGTGGTGAGTGTCGGTCACTACAAGAGCTTCGTGGTTGCTGATATTCCGGGTCTGATCGAGGGTGCTTCGGAGGGGGCGGGGCTTGGTATCCGCTTCCTCAAGCACCTTGCGCGGACGCGGCTGTTGTTGCACCTGGTGGACATGGCGCCGCTGGATGAAAGCGATCCGGCCGATGCGGCAGAGGTGATCGTCAATGAGCTGGAGAAATTCAGTCCGGCACTGGCGCAACGAGATCGCTGGCTGGTGCTGAACAAGGCTGATCAGCTGCTCGAAGAAGATCATGACGAGCGGGTTCAGCGGGTAGTCGAGCGGCTTGAGTGGGACGGCCCCGTATTCGTCATCTCTGCGCTCGAGCGCGAGGGTACCGAGGCGTTGAGTCAGGCCATCATGCGCTATCTGGATGAGCGCACGGTGCGTATCGCCGAGGAGCCAGCATACGCGCAAGCGCTTGCCGAGCTGGATCGGCAGATTGAAGACGAGGCGCGTGCTCGCTTGCAGGAGCTTGACGATCAGCGTGCTCTGCGTCGTGCTGGCGTCAAGGTGGCCGCTGAGGCTGATGAAGATGACTTCGATGATGATGACGACGATGAAGGCGGCGCAGAAATTTTCTACGTCCGCTAAATCGTTTGCATAGTTGCGCATCTGAAGCATAAGGGATCGTCGAGCTACGTTGTGCGGCTCACGAGTGGTTTGGCCGGATATCGAATAAAAGGCAGGATCGATGCGGGACAAGGTGAGCGGCGCGCGGCGCTGGGTGGTGAAAATCGGCAGCGCCTTGCTGACTGCCGATGGGCGCGGGTTGGATCAGGCGGCCATGGCGGTCTGGGTCGATCAGATGGTGGCGCTGCGCGAGGCGGGTGTCGAGCTGGTGCTGGTGTCGTCTGGCGCTGTCGCGGCGGGTATGGGTCGTCTCGGTTGGGCCGCCAGGCCAAAGGCCGTCCATGAGCTGCAGGCTGCAGCGGCGGTCGGGCAGATGGGGTTGATACAAGCCTGGGAAACCAGCTTTGCGCGCTGCGACCAGCAGACCGCGCAAATCCTTTTAACCCACGATGATCTCTCCGATCGCAAGCGTTATCTCAATGCACGCAGCACGCTTCGCACGTTGATCGATCTGGGTGTGGTGCCGGTTATCAATGAAAACGACACCGTGGTCACCGACGAGATCCGCTTTGGTGACAACGATACCCTCGCTGCCCTGGTGGCGAACCTGGTTGAGGCGGATCTGCTGGTCATCCTTACCGACCGCGACGGCATGTTCGATGCCGATCCGCGCACTAATCCTGGCGCCAATTTGATCAGTGAGGCGCGTGCCGATGATCCCGCGCTGGATGCGGCGGCGGGTGGCACCGGTGGCGCGCTCGGGCGGGGCGGCATGCAGACCAAGTTGCGCGCGGCGCGTCTGGCGGCGCGCTCTGGTGCCTATACGGTCATTATTGGTGGCCGAATCGAGCGCGTGCTGGCGCGGCTGAAGGCGGGTGAGATGCTCGGCACGCTGTTGGCGCCTGAATGCAATCGGCATGCGGCGCGAAAGCAGTGGTTGGCTGGGCATCTTCAGACGCGTGGTACGGTCGTTCTCGATGACGGTGCGGTACGCGCCTTGAAGCAGGGTAATCGCAGTCTGTTACCTGTCGGAGTTAAAGCGGTGCACGGTGGTTTCCGGCGTGGCGAAATGGTGGTCTGTGTCGGCCTGGATGGTCGCCAGGTCGCGCGCGGTCTGGCCAACTACAGTGTGGCCGAAACGCAACGAATCCTGGGTCGCCCGTCGGACGAAATCGAGAAGCTGCTCGGTTATGTTGATGAGCCAGAGCTAATTCATCGCGACAACCTGATTCTGGTTTGATCGGTAAAAAAAGCCGACGAAAGCGCTGGAGGCTTGAGGCTGAGCGAAAAAGCAGGCGTGCTGAATTGCAAGCTGCAAGCTGCAAGCTTCAAGCTTCAAGTAAAAGTAAAAGTAAAAGTGGAAAGCGCTTGATATGGGGCGGTCCGCGCCGAATCCTGTCCAGCCTCCAGCCTCCAGCCTCCAGCCTCCAGCCTCCAGCCTCCAGCCTCCAGCCTCCAGCCTCCAGCCTCCAGCCTCCAGCC
>NZ_JAMOIE010000102.1 GCF_024448935.1 Stutzerimonas stutzeri | reverse complement strand
TTAGTACTCAAATCAAATACAAGACCTAAAGGCCGTCAGGTTGGGCTATACCCTAACCGGATGTCAGGCAGCCCAGCGCTACGCCGTCAGATAGAGTCCATCATTAATTTTTTGACCTCTGCTTGCCAAAGTCATAGATTTCAGCCTGACAAATTCAGCAGTTACGACCAGAACCCGGAACGCCAACTGGAACAGACCCAGGTGAGCAAGCTGTTCACCGACAAGGCCTCGGGCAAGGATAATCAGCGCCCGCAACTGGAGGCGTTGCTGAGCTTCGTCCGTGAGGGCGACACCGTGGTGGTGCATAGCATGGATCGTCTGGCGCGCAACCTCGATGACCTGCGCCGCCTGGTGCAGAAGCTGACCCAGCGCGGCGTGCGCATCGAGTTCCTGAAGGAGGGCTTGGTGTTCACGGGCGAGGACTCCCCGATGGCCAACCTGATGCTATCTGTGATGGGGGCCTTCGCTGAGTTCGAGCGCGCCTTGATCCGTGAGCGGCAGCGCGAGGGCATCGCCTTGGCCAAGCAGCGCGGCGCGTACCGAGGCCGCAAGAAAGCCCTGTCCGATGAGCAGGCTGCTACCCTGCGGCAGCGAGCGACGGCCGGCGAGCCCAAGGCGCAGCTCGCCCGTGAATTCAACATCAGCCGGGAAACCCTCTACCAGTACCTCCGCACGGACGACTGATACATGCCGCGTCGCTTGATCCTCTCGGCCACGGAGCGGGACACCCTGCTCGCGCTGCCGGAAAGCCAGGATGACCTGATCCGCTACTACACCTTCAACGATTCCGACCTGTCGCTGATCCGCCAGCGGCGCTGGCGACGCCAACCGTCTGGGCTTTGCGGTGCAACTCTGCCTGCTGCGCTTCCCCGGCTATGCGTTGGGCACCGACAGCGAGCGGCCCGAGCCGGTGATCCTGTGGGTGGCCAAGCAAGTCCAGACCGATCCGGCGAGTTGGGAGAAGTACGGCGAGCGCGACGTGACCCGTCGCGAGCACGCCCAGGAACTGCGCACCTACCTGCAACTGGCCCCGTTCGGCCTGTCCGACTTCCGCGCCCTGGTGCGCGAGCTGACCGAACTGGCCCAGCAGACCGACAAGGGCTTGCTGCTGGCCGGTCAGGCGCTGGAGAGCCTGCGGCAGAGGCGACGCATCCTGCCGGCGTTGAGCGTGATCGACCGGGCTTGCTCGGAGGCCATTGCGCGGGCCAATCGGCGGGTCTACCGCGCCCTGGTCGATCCACTTACGGACTCGCATCGGGCCAAGCTGGACGAGCTGTTGACGCTCAAGGCCGGCAGCAGCATCACCTGGTTGACCTGGCTGCGACAGGCACCGCTGAAACCCAACTCCCGGCACATGCTTGAACACATCGAGCGGCTGAAGACATTTCAGCTGGTGGACTTGCCCGAAGGCCTGGGCCGGCACATCCATCAGAACCGCCTGCTCAAGCTGGCCCGCGAGGGTGGGCAGATGACACCCAAGGACCTCGGCAAGTTCGAGCCTCAGCGACGCTACGCGACCCTGGCCGCGGTGGTGCTGGAGAGCACCGCGACTGTGATTGATGAGTTGGTCGATCTGCACGACCGTATCCTGGTCAAGCTGTTCAGCAGCGCGAAGCACAAGCATCAGCAGCAGTTCCAGAAACAGGGCAAGGCGATCAACGACAAGGTGCGCCTGTATTCGAAGATCGGCCAGGCGCTGCTGGAGGCCAAGGAAAGCGGCAGCGACCCCTATGCAGCCATCGAAGCGGTGATACCTTGGGACGAGTTCACCGAGAGCGTCAGCGAGGCCGAGCTGCTTGCCCGGCCGGAAGGCTTTGACCATCTGCACCTGGTCGGCGAGAACTTCGCCACTCTGCGCCGTTACACGCCGGCCTTGCTGGAGGTGCTGGAACTGCGCGCTGCGCCGGCCGCGCAAGGCGTGCTGGCAGCCGTGCAGACCCTGCGCGAGATGAACGCCGACAGCCTGCGCAAGGTGGCGGCCGATGCACCAACGGCCTTCATCAAGCCCCGCTGGAAGCCGCTGGTGATCACCCTGGAAGGCAACGACCGGCGCTTCTATGAAATCTGCGCGCTTTCCGAGCTGAAGAACGCCCTGCGCTCCGGCGACATCTGGGTCAAGGGCTCGCGGCAGTTCCGTGACTTCGACGACTTCCTGCTGCCGGCAGAGAAGTTCGCCACGCTCAAGCGGGAACAGGCCCTGCCCCTGACGATCAATCCCAACAGCGACCAGTATCTGGAAGAGCGATTGCCGCTGCTGGACGAGCAGTTGGCCACCGTCATCCGCCTGGCCAAGGACAACGAGATGCCCGAGGCCATCCTCACCGAGTCCGGGCTGAAGATCACCCCGCTGGATTCAGCGGTGCCAGATCGTGCGCAGGCGCTGATCGACCAGACCAGCCAGTTACTGCCGCGCATCAAGATCACCGAACTGCTGATGGACGTTGACGACTGGACGGGCTTCAGCCGCCACTTTACCCACTTGAAGGACGGGGCCGAGGCCAAAGACCGGACGTTGCTGCTGTCCGCGATCCTCGGTGATGCAATCAACCTCGGGCTGACCAAGATGGCCGAGTCGAGCCCCGGCCTGACCTACGCCAAGCTGTCCTGGCTGCAAGCCTGGCACATCCGAGACGAAACCTACTGGGCGGCCCTGGCCGAGCTGGTCAACCACCAGTTCCGTCATACCTTCGCCGCTCACTGGGGCGACGGCACGACCTCTTCGTCCGATGGCCAGCGCTTCCGGGCGGGCGGCCGGGGCGAAAGCACCCGGCACGTCAACCCGAAGTACGGCAGCGAGCCGGGCCGGCTGTTCTACACCCACATCTCCGACCAGTACGCGCCATTCAGCACCCGCGTGGTGAATGTCGGCGTGCGCGATTCCACCTACGTGCTCGATGGCCTGCTGTACCACGAGTCCGACTTGCGGATCGAGGAGCACTACACCGACACGGCCGGCTTCACCCATCACGTCTTCGCCCTAATGCACCTGCTGGGCTTCCGCTTCGCACCACGCATCCGCGACCTCGGCGAAACCAAACTGTATGTGCCGCAGGGCGTGCATGCCTACCCGGCGCTGCGCCCGCTGATAGGAGGCACCCTGAACATCAAGCACGTCCGTGCCCATTGGGATGACATCCTGCGCCTGGCCAGCTCGATCAAGCAGGGCACCGTCACCGCCTCGCTGATGCTGCGCAAGCTCGGCAGCTATCCGCGCCAGAATGGCCTGGCCGTCGCCCTGCGCGAACTGGGCCGGATCGAACGCACGCTGTTCACCCTGGACTGGTTGCAAAGTGTTGAGCTGCGCCGCCGCGTGCATGCCGGCCTGAACAAAGGTGAGGCTCGCAACTTGCTGGCTAGGGCGGTGTTCTTCAACCGCCTTGGGGAAATCAGGGATCGGAGCTTCGAGCAGCAGCGCTACCGGGCCAGCGGCCTCAACCTGGTGACGGCCGCCATCGTGCTGTGGAACACGGTGTACCTGGAGCGCGCCACCCAGGGACTGGTCGAAGCCGGCAAGCCGGTGGACGGCGAGCTGCTGCAATACCTGTCGCCGCTGGGCTGGGAGCACATCAACCTGACCTGCGATTACGGCTGGCGGCAGAGCCGCAGGCTGGAAGACGGGAAGTTCAGGCCGCTACGGTTGCCTGGAAAACCTTAGCGTACGATTTTTTCCGAATTCTGCGGGCTCCCCTTGTTGCCCTTGACGAAAGGACGCACGAACTGCGGCGAGATCAATTTCACTTGATGCCCGAGCGCCGTCAGTTGGCGCGCCATAAAGTGCGCTCCGGCGCAGGCTTCCATCACCACCGTGCAAGCCGGCAGGATGCCAAGCAATCGCATCATTTGCTGGCGTGTCGCTTTCGTGCGAAAGATCTTCCGGCCAGAACCGTCTTTTCCGTGTAGATGAAAGCTTTGCTTGCCCGGATCAATCCCTACCAGTGCAACTGCGCTCGTGATGATGGCCTCCGAAATAAAACACCCTGCGAAAGTGTGCCCTCGGAGGGTGGGGATGACCATCTCATTAACCCGAATCTCGAACGCGCGGAACCCACCAGGCAGCAAAAGCCACCGATCTTCTCGGCATGCAGCCAACTACCCTGGCTGCTGCCCAGCTCCACGCTGATCCTCCGCGCCGTTTCGCAAACTACCGGTATCAGCCTGCATGCGCTTTTCATCCATGTATTCGAGCGTGCTGGACAGGCTGCTCGCGGCGACGGTCTTGCGGCTGCCGCCGCGTATCGACAGTAAGCGCCCCCCCCTTTTGCTCGAACACCCCGCCCTGCATCCTGTGCTTTTCCAGTAGGGGATTTATATGGAAACGATGCACGCGCGCCGCGAGTCCTGGGCTCGGCATGTTCAGGCCTGGCAGGACAGCGGGCTGACGCAGTTGCTTATTGCCAGTAGCATGCGCTCAAACCCGAGGCACTGGCCTACTGGATCAGGCGCAGCAAGCGGGCGGCCACGCCGCTTACCCTGGTGCCCGTGGCAGCGGCAGGGGTGTGGCTGCTGCAGGCATGCCAGTGGCTGGCGGTTGGCGTTGCCGGCGGACGTCGATGCAAGCTGGTTGGCCGGATTGCTGCGGGGGATGGCCTGACGCGAATGCCGGCCCAGGTTTGGCTGGTGGCCGACCGATCAACATGCGCTTGGGGATCGACGGGCTTTGGTGCACCTTCAGCAGGCCCTCGGGCGACCACCCTGCGATGGCACGACCTATGCCTTTCGCAATCGGCACGGCTCGCGGCTCAAGCTGTTGCAGTAGGACGGCACCGGTGTGTGGTTGGGTCAGCGCCGTCTGCATCAAGGCCGTTTTCGCTAGTTCCATGCCGCCGAATGCAGCGCCGCGCTGGTCAAGATCGGCGAAGACATCAGCGAGCAGCTCGACCTGATCCTGGCCAGGTCCTTCGTCCACCGGCACAGTCGCCCGCAATAAGCCTGCCGCCCGTGCGAAAGCATCAGCGCCGCGCCGGTTCCGCCGGCAGTGGCGTGGCCTTGCAGCCCCTGGTGGATCGGCTGCGCGCCTTATTGCTCCAACGCCAGGTGCTGCATGCCGATGAAACACCCTCTGCGGCAACTCGATCCCGGCGAGGGGAAAACCAAACGCCCCTATATCTGAGCCTACTCTGGGCCTACCGCAGCAACGACCTGGAGCCCAGTGACAGCCGAGGCCTTGCGGCGCATCGCCGATCTCTATGCCCTCGATTGGCGCGCCCGCGCACTCGACGCGGCCGTCCGGCAGCTGCTGCGTGAACAGAAAGCCCTGCCCAAACTGCAGGCCCTACACGACCGGCTGCAGCTACCGCGCCGCCGCCATCCAGGGCCTTGCTGGCCACCACCAGACTGAACGGGCTCGAGTCCGGCGCCTGGCTCAAGGACACCCCGGGGAAAACTGCCCATCTGGCCCACCAGCCGGATCGAGGAGCTGTTGCTCCTCGGCGTCTCAACCTGAGTAGCGATGGGACGGCTGGACGCTCACCTTTTTTCATAAGACGAGCCGAAAACGGGCACCTACCCACAGCATGGGTTCGCGGAGGCGGGCTTAACCGTGATCGGTTGCTGAATGGGGGAGATGCCGCTCAGGATGCGCTTAATGCAGCTCACGACCTGCTCAACCTAGATTGCTAATTCCCGGCTTGGATAGGTGGCAGGTTTTACAGAAGGTTCGCGCTTGGTAAGAAGTCCTCATGCAGGAGCCGCAGGTATGGGTTGTCTGGCGGCGTCTCCTGGAACAGCGTATCCGGGCTGGCGAGCAGGTAGCCGTGCAGTCGGCGCGACTTGCGCGGCCCCGTGACTTCGCAGGTCCAGATGTTCAGCCCGCTCGGCTGCTTGCGGTGCTGTCCCAGCTTCTCGAAGCGCTTCTGCACCCACTGCCACCCCTCCAGCTTCTCCTGCCTGGCCAGCGTGGCGACTTGAAGGTACTCCTGCGCGTAGCGCTGGAACACGCCGGGGCTGACGAGGTAGGTCGTACCGGCGACGGTATGCACCAGAGCCTTGGCGTCGTTGATGATGAGCTTGCGCGTCTGGATGCTCTGACGCAGCCAGGCCATGAAGTGCGCCCCGGAGGGCTCCGCGCGATCCTGGGCAGGCGCGCGGCTCATCTGCGGCGGAGGCACGGTCGAAGGGGCCGGTTCGGCCTCGGCAACAGGGCAACTCGGGGCCTCCGGTGCCGTGGGTGGAGCGGTGTCGCCCAGCAGGTCGAGCAGCGCGGCCACGCCGGTGTCCGTGGCTGCGGTCGGCGCCGTGCTCGCGGGTGCAGCTTCGATGCCTTCCACGTGCGGCCCATCGGCCACCGCCTGTTCCTCTTCGAGCTGCACACGGCCTGCGAACGGCGCCGGCCGGTCGGCGGCATCCCAGATCATCGCCGGCGAGAGTTTCAGGAAGGTGAAGGCGTGCGACCAGCCGGCGTCGCTGGTGACGGTAGCCTTCCAGATCGCCTTGCCATCCGGCGTCGGTTGCACGATGCCGTGATCCTGCAGCACGTTGAACACCGCCGTGTTGCTCGACGGGATGCCGTCGATGCCCTGTGACAGCAGATGGGCGCGCAGCTTGTCGGAGACGGTCTTGCTCACCAGCCACAAGGCGTCCTGGGTCAGCCAACCGTCCGCCGGGCCGGCCTGGTTCAACTTGAACTCTTCCTTGAGCAGGTAGCGCAAGCCGTCGAGCAATTTGCGTTGCAGCGCATGCTTGGGCGCCGCCAGCGCCTTGCCGGGATCGCCGCCGAGTTCCTGGGCGACCGATGCCTGGTCGGCCTGCACGACCAGTTCGCCGAGCGTGCCGGCGTGCTCGTACTGGCCGGCCAGCACGTACAGCAGCGCGGCCCAGAGGTCGGGATAGCCGCTGAGCCAGTCGAAGATGTCCCGATCGAGAAGGCGCGCGTAGAGCAGCCCGGTGGCGGCGCTGTGCAGGCGGTACTCGCGCTCCTTTCGGTAACGGAAGCGGTAGGGCTTTCGCAGCGGGCCGTGCCAGGGATGCCAGACGCTGCCGTCGGCATGTTCGACGTGCAGATCGACCGCAATCTTGCCGATGTCGTGCAGCAGGGCCGCGTAGGCCGTGCCTGCGGTCCAGGCTTCGGCCTGGGCCGCCTGTGCCTCCGGCGTGACGCCCGCAGGCAGCAGGTATGACTGCCGCAATTTCAGCGCATAGGCGACGATCTCCAAGCCGTGGTCCAGCATGCCGCCCGGATAGGCGTGGTGGTGGTTCTCGGAGGCCGGGAACTGCTGGACCAGCTCGGCGTAGCGCTCCAGTGGGGCGAGGTAGAGCGTGGCGAACTGCCGGCGCGAGAGCGATGTGCGCTGCCAGATGTGTTCCAGCAGTTTCTGCCGGCGCGGCGTGGCCAGCAGCGATGCGGCCGACTCCGGCCGCATCGACCCTTTCTGAGTTTCGATAGCGGAGGCGGGCGGTGTGCCGGCGGCGGGTGGCACCCTTTTGCGCTGGAACAGCGAGAGCATGACGCCCCCCCCGGATGACGGGCTGATCTGGGGCGCCTTTGGCCTTTTCGGGTAGGGCCTTTCCCCTTGGCCCCGTTCCCTTGCCCCTTCCCAGCCCTTTGGCCTTTGTCGGAAGCCTTTGGGTATAGGGCCGCTGCTTCGCGGATGCCACGATGAATGCGGCATGGGGCAGGCCCGACAAGCGGGGAATACTTCTGTCGCCGCGTCAGATCTGGCCCAGGCCGGCATCGAGCGCAGCGGCTTGCGCGGCGAAGTCCTTGGGGCGCTTCTTGCGAAAGGTCTCCAGGTTGTTGAGCTTCCAGCGCAGTGCCGGCAGTTGCGCGGCGTGCTGGCATTGCACCAGCGACCAGTCCGGCTCTGCGCGTACCAGGCCGCTCAGGAACCGCCTGTGCGCCTTCGTCAGCCGTTGCTGCAACTCGCGTCGCAACTGCGCGCGAGCCTCCAGCAGCGTGTCCAAGGGGCAGTCCACTTCGGCCATACCGACAAAGGCCCGTTCGTACTCGCCGGCGATGTCCTTGTCGTTGCCGAACAACACTTCGTGGGGCGGCCGGTTGTGGCCCGCCAGATAGATCACGAAGCACTCGACCATGCCATCGCTGATGTCGCCCGACTCAAAGAGCTGCCACACGTCGAACAGGTCGCGGGGGTGCTGCCGATCCAGCGCGGCCACCAGCTTGCTGGCGTACAGCTCGTCCGGTGCCAGAACCGGCAGCTCGAACTCGACGCCGAACAGATCGCTGGTCTTGGCGCTCAGCGGCCGCCGCTCGACGGGCAGCACGCTGCCTCGGAACACGACGTTGACCTCGATCTTCACCTGGCTGGCGTCGTTCTCGACGATCAGCTTGGTGTCGCCCAGGTCCTTGGCGCGAACCAGGCGTGTCTGCACGCCCAGTGGTGCAACGCGCGCGGCGATGGCGGCCAGCTCCTGGTTGATGGCTTGCAGCGCTTCGTCGCGCGGCGTCTGCCATGGGAGGTACACCACGTCGATGTCCACCGACAGGCGCGGCATGTCCCGCACGAAGAGGTTGATGGCCGTGCCGCCCTTCATGGCGAAGATGTCGTTGGCGAACACGTCGGGCGCGACGGCCAGCAGCAGGCGAACGGTGTCCGCGTAGGTCTTATCCATGAGGTTTCAGGCTCAGCAAGGTGCCGTCATCGAGCCGGCTCATCCAGCGCGTGTTGCTGCCGGTGCGAACCGGGTGCTGCTCCAGCAGGGCATCGACATCCACGAGGCTGGTCTCGCGCGCCCAGGTCAGGAACAGGCGCACGGCCTTCACGCTGGCGCAGCAGGACAGCAGTTGCCCGAGCAAGTCCTTGCGGGGGGAACGCAGTCCATCAAAGATGTTGCGGGCCTCTTCGAGGCTCTGCTTGGCGCCGGCTTCGTACAGCAGTTCCAGAACGGCACGCTCGGAGGCAGCCACCCGCAGATCCTCGGGCAGGCCAGGCGGCGTGGTCAGGGTCATGCTGGCCAGCGCCGTGTCCGGCCAGTCGAACAGGCGGGCGTGGACGTAGCGGGCCGGAAAGCGCGCGGTGAACCAGGCCGGCAACGCGAAACGACCGTCGCCCCACAGTACCAGCGTCTCCCGGCTGCCCAGGTTGTGGCGCACGCCCTGCAGGGCCAGGGCGCTCTTGCCGCCGACGTGCAGGCCGGGCACGCGCTGTTGCAGGAACTTCAGCGCACTGTAGACCCCGAATTCATCGTTCGGGAAGGCATAGACGCCATGGGCCAGGCGCACGAGCCACCCGCCGTCGGCATAGTGGGCGGCGAGCTGGGGCGACACCCCGAACTGGCTCAGGGTGGCAAGGTCGAACGGCGCCCCGCGGGGAAGTCCCGCCTGCAGCCGCTTGATTACCTGGTGCCGAGAATTTCCATCCATGTTATAAAAATAACACAGAATCCAATCGACCCCTAGAGCCATTGCAAGAACGTGCATGGAAAGTAGCATAAGGTTTGATTTATCGTGCAGAATCTAATCGATCTGCGATCCGAGCCAACCCGGCTCTGCCGGCCGCAACCCGCCCTCCTGATCGCGGTCTATGCTGGAGGGCAGGCCACGACCGGCCGCTCCGCGAGGTGAGGCACCACTGAAGCCGAGGCATATGAGCATGACCACCAACACGCACAACGGGCGCTGGAGCCACCGGCTGGGCCGGGGGGCTGGCCGTGCCTGGCGTGGATACCTGCGCCGCGAGCAGCGTGTCGCCGGCTGGCTGGTGACGCGCGGGGTGCCTGCGGGCGCGGCGACGGCGGTGCTCTGGATCGTCAAGCTCGCCGTGCTCGGTGCGCTGCTCTACACCGTATCCTGGCTCGTCCTGCTGCTGGCCTTTGCGGTGGTCGCCACATGGTTCGCGCGAAATGCCGATGCGGATGACGAGAAGCAGCCGGAACTTAGAGACGGACACTCGGGCGTCGGCCTGTACGACAAAGATGACTGGCGGATCGACATGGGCGATCCCGACGAGCCGTAGCCGCCGCATCAGCGCGAGGAGAGTGCTCCTTACTTCGCTGCACCTTTCGATACGGCCGTCATCGCAAGACGAGAGCCGCTACCTCCAGCCGACTTTGCATCGGACGTGCCAGTGATGAGACCGCCCAGGAAGTTTCCAGCGCGAACTCCCGCCCATCCGAGTGCCATCACCCAGAACGTCGGTAACACGATGAACATCATCGCCATCACGAAATTCAACAGCATATCGCCGAAAGCGTTATTCAACCCCATCAGCGGGTTGAAGTTGCTGTGCGGCGAATGCCAGCCGTAGAGCGCGTCCAGGATCGTGCTGTCGATCCAGCGGGCGAGCTGGAACCAGAAGTCCACGAAGAACAGCGCGAACTGGACGCAGCTCACCGTCATCACCGTCTTCAGGTCGTAGGTGCCGATCAGCAGCACCAACGGGATGCAGATGACGAGCGCCATCTTGAGCATCGTCAGCACCATCGGCAGCGCTTGGCGCACCACGTCCATCGCGGGGAAGAAGGCCAGCGAGCCGACGGTCAGCCCCAGGTGGCTCGCGTCGCGCGTGACGATGTTCGGCAGCGTCCTGTCGATCTGACCGCCGTAATCGGTGTAGACGGCGCCCTGGTTCATCTTCTGCTGCCGCGGTGAGACCACGGCGCGAATCACCGAGTCATTGACCTCGCTCTGCGACAGGAAGCCTGCCCAGCGCCCGATGCGGGTCAGCAGGTCCGGGTCGACCTGTGCCAACAGTCGGCTGCGCAGCCCCTGGCCGCCATCGGTCCACCACTGTCGGCAGGACGGATAGCCGCCGCCGCTGTCCACCTGTGCCAGCCCCGCATCGCGGGTCGCGTCGTAGGGCCAGGCCGTGCGCGGCGTGCGGGAGTGGTAGGTGTCATAGAAGCCGGGCGTGTCGAGGAAGTAACTCGACCCGATCCAGGTGACGTCGTTCATCTGCTCGTCGGAGAGCGTCGGCCGGTTCATGAACAGCTTGGCGCGCGACGGCCCGTAGCAGTCGTGCGTGAAGTCGGCGACCTCCTGTGCCAGCACCGGATCGTCGATGCGCGTGGCATCCACATCCATGCGAATCTGACGCAGGTCCGTGCCGCAGGGAATCGCCGCCACCGCGGAGCCCGTCACGGCTTTCGACAGCGCGTGCATGAAGAACCACCACACCGGCACCAGCGCGCTCTGGTCGTTGAGCGCCGTGTAGACGTTGGACCAGCCCGTGTCGTTGGGCAGCGGGACGTTGACCTGGCATTGCGCGGAGCGCGTGGTGTCGAACCTGATCGTGGCGAGATCCACCGGGATGAACGGGATGCCCGCGAACAGGATGACCACGATCGCCACCCACACCCGGTTCTCGATGCGCATCGACGACAGCACGCCCTTGTTGCCTTCGTCCGCACCTTCGCTGCGGGCCTTGAGCCATTCCTGGATCACGATGGCCACGAACGGCAGCGCGAACACGCCGCTGGCCACGAGGATGCTCCAGATGCCGTTGTTGACCGCCCAGGCCACCAGGGTCAGGTAATACTCCAGGTAGTCCGTGGTGTAGAGCGTCATCCCTGCCTCCCGGTCTCAGCCGTGCCGCAACAGTTGGCTGGCTTCCAGCGCGACCACGGCGATCACGGCCGCGATCTGCGTGCGCAGCAGGCGCTGATGCGTCTCGCGGGACGGCTCCCGCCGCAGCAGGCGCCGACGCATCCACCACCAGCCGTAAGCCGTCGCTCCGTAGACGCACAGCCGCCACACGAAGAAGTGGCCGGCGTGCGCCTGCAGCCAGTGCTGCCAGCCCTCGACGCCGCCGACCACGTGGATGCCGGCGATGTTCACCACCACCGCGGCGGCCACCACCAGCAAGGTCCACAGCAGCGCCACGCCGACGCGGCGGTTGAACAGCCATGACAGCCGCAGCCAGGCCAGCCGGCTCATGGCGTACCGCTCCGCGGCTTCTGGACTTCCCGCAGCCGATCGCGCGTGGTGTCGCCCTCGAAGACACCGCGTGAGCCGACGGCGCGGATGCTGTGGCGCTGGATGATCGCCATCGCCGAGTTGCCGGCCAGCGTGCGGCGCAACTCCAGCTCGGTCTTGAGGTTGTTGATCTCCTGCTCCAGCGCGCTGTTCTCCTGGTCGACCGCCCGCACGGCCAGCTCGTTGGCGGCGACGTTCGGCTCCTTCTTGCCGGTGAACAACGTGCGTTGCAGCAGCAAGGCTTTTTCCAGCACGCTCGACAGTGCGGCCTCGGATGCGAGACGCCGGCCCAGCACGTCTTGATCGGGCTCGTCGCGTAGCGCTTCGATCACGCCACGGGTGATCGGCAGCGAGCTGCTGCCGGCGGCTTCGAGATGGGCCGGCGTCGTCGGCCGCGCCCCTGTCACCAGCTCTTGTAGCGCCTGCAGCTTGGTTTCGTACTCTTCCTGGATCATCGGCGTGAGCCCGACGCCTGGGGTGGTCTGCGTCTTGGTGCAGCTCTCGCAGGTGCGCTGCTCACGCTCGCCCAGCACACGGATCGCCCAGGCCGAGGCCGCCTGCGGCGATGGCCAAGTCTGGCAGGTCAGGCGGTTGCCGCGAACGAGTACGGGCTGCCCTTGCCGACGATGAAGTGATCGCGCCGCCGCGTTCCTCGCCGCGAAGTCGTCGCGCGTCGTGCCGGAGTAGCGGTACTGTTGGGCCAACGAGAACAGGCTGCGCAGCGCGTGCGCGCCTTCGTTGAGCCAGCGCTCCAAGGTCGAGCGGTCGATCAGTGCCGTGTGGTGAGCGAGGATGAGCTTGCGCGCCAGATCGTCGTAGTCGGCCAGCAGGTAGACGGCCATGAAGCCCAACTGCGCGTTGACGAACAGCGGCAGCTTCACCGGCTGCACGTTGAGGTTCTCGCCCAGCGACAGCGCCAGTGGCACGTTGGCCAGCGCCAGGTCCACCTGCTCGCGAAGTTCTTGCAGGCGAGCCGTGGTGTCGGCGAGCTTGTCCTCGATCCGCAACATCCACCAGTCCGAATACGGGTCGTCCTGCTCGGCGCCGCGTTTCATCTTGTTCATCACGCTGATGTAGCCGTTGAGACCGATGATTCCGGGCCGGCCCTCGGCCGGCGCTCGGCCATGCCATATGCGTGAAGCGTGATGCGTGTGCAGCGTCAGCGACATCGCGCTGCGCAGCGATCCGAGATTCAGTTGCAGGGGTTCGTTGGCCATGGGTGACGACTCGCGGTAAGGGAGCGAGGCGCCAGCATCGGCATCGGCATCGGCCGGAAGGCCGTCAGTCAACAAACCGCAGCCCATATGTGCCCGGTTTGTTCGCTGCCGGAAGGCTGGCTGTACCGGCTATCCCCTGGGGATAGCCTGATGAGATGACAGCAGGACGGGGGAAAGCCGCCGATGCGGCACCATGACCTCGACTGGTCAGTGGGTGCGAGCCCTGTACCAGGCGGCACGCCGCCCGTCCACGTGACGGTAGCGCGGTTCGAAGAGGCGCGACTCGTGCAGCACCTGCCGCCAACTGGCGCAGCCGTACCTGGCAGGTTGCTGGTCGGGATACCGTTGCGTGATCCATCGTCCCGCGCTGGCAACGGGTGCCCAGCCTTCCACGGCCAGTTCGACCGAGGCCTCGCGCAAGGCGCAGACGATGCCTGCTGCCGGCCAATCCACCGAGCCATCCGGGGTGATGCCATGGATCACCAGGTCACGGAAGGCGTCGGACTGCACGAACTCCGCAGCCAGGCGCCTGGCCTGATCCATGTGTTCGGCCCAGCCCCGGAGGCGCTCGAAGTGCTGGTCGATGCGAGCGTAGGCGGCAGCCAGCGCCTCGTGCGCTTCACGACATCCGTCCGAGCTCCACAGGTCGTGCTGGTCGATGAAGTGGTGCACCAGATTATTGCGCAGCGACACCAATTCCCTCAGGCCGTCCTGGGTCTGGGCATAGTCTTCCGCGGACAGGCTCAGGTGCATCCGCATGCTGAACGAGGTGACGTCTGCCGGGGCCTTGCCCAAGGCATCGGCGGATGTGTCGGCTCCATCGGTGACGACATACGATCCCAGGAACTGGCCCACCAGGGCGCCGAGCGTCTTGCCAGCGGCATCGGCAATGCGCGCCGCGCGGATCGACTCCAGTGCGTGGGCCGGTCCCGTGAGACCGTGGCAGGCCACGATGGCCTTGATCAGGCGCTCGTACTGCTGGAGGCGGAGCATGCAGCGGCCGAGCGAGCGCTGGACTTCACGCTGGTGGTCCTGCAGATCGCCGTCGGCCAATTCGCTCATGAACCGAAATCGTCCCGGAATCGGTCGATCTGGTGCATCCGCTCGTGCAGGATGGTCACGATGCCGATGTCGCCATTCGGGAGCCGGCGCCAGTAGACGAAGTGCCGTTCGTAGCGGAAGAAGTAGCCTTCGATGCCGAAATCGGCGGGAATGGGCCTGGACGATGTCCGGTGCGTCTCGATGCCGTCGAAAGCCTCGAACAGGCCGGTGATGTAGCGATTGGCCTGTTCGGTGCCCCAGCGATCGCGCGTGTAGCGGTAGATCTGGTCGAGCCGCCAGGACGCCGCCTCCTGGACCAGGACCTTGGCCACGCGGTCAGCCTCGGTTGCGCGCGATCACGTCGGCGGCAGTCAGGGGACGATACGAGGCTTCCGGGGAGGCAAAGGCATGGGCCAGCTCGGCCTTCAGCCGGTCGAAGGCTTCCTGCTCCTTGCGTTCCTTGTCGCGGCGGATCAGGTCGCGCATGTACTCGCTGACGTTCTCGTAGTCGCCATGCTCGCCCACGTTGGCGGCGACGAAATCGCTGAGCGGTCCGCTGAGGCGAACCGTCATGGTCGTGGTCGTTGTCCGGGACATGGCTGGCTCCTGTTGCCGTTATCGTATTCAATATATTCAACAACGAATACGCAGACAAGCGTCTGGCAGCCGCTTCTGTGGCCGGCGCGTGTCGATCGGAAGGCTTCCTGTTGCAACCATCCCCTGGGGATGGCGCGATGTGCCGCCGTCATGGCTGCTCCAGCATCGAGCGCAGGCGCGTGATGTGAGCTTGTGCAACCTCCGGACCGGAGGCCTTTGACACAGCGGATGCCGGACCGGACATGGCGCGGGCATTGTCTTGCCCGGCCCACGCACGGAACTCCCCGCGGATCGCCTTCTGGATGATGCCAAACAGATAGCCTGCGGGATTGCGCACCGTGCTGCCGCCACAGCGCGCCGCCCACTCGTCGAGCACCGCCTGGCGCTGGGCCTCGTCCACCTGTTGCAGCGCCACCAGCGCACCCGCCTGCTGCTCGTCCTTCAGGCGCAGGAAGCGCTCGGGCAACCGCAGGTTCTGCAAGGCCC
>NZ_JAMOIE010000101.1 GCF_024448935.1 Stutzerimonas stutzeri | reverse complement strand
TCGGTTGATCTGATTCATTCGGGCCGGCATAATAGTCGGCCTGACTCTTGTTAGGCCAGTAGCTCAATTGGCAGAGCGGCGGTCTCCAAAACCGCAGGTTGGGGGTTCGATTCCCTCCTGGCCTGCCAAATTCAATGTCGAATTTGGCAGTATTTACAGGGTTCTAGCAGATGAATGTCAAAGCAGAAGCCAAAGACTCGCGCTTCGATCTGGTGAAGTGGCTTGTTGTGGCTGCTTTGGTTGTCGTGGCTGTGGTGGGCAATCAGTATTACGCCGCCGAGCCTATTCTGTACAGGGTTCTTGCGCTGCTCGTGTTTGCTGTGGTTGCAGCGTTTGTTGCGCTACAGACGTCTAAAGGTCGTGCCTTTTCCGTTCTTCTGAAAGAGGCGCGCGTCGAGATTCGTAAAGTCGTTTGGCCGACCCGTCAAGAAACCACTCAGACCACGCTTATTGTCGTCGCGGTCGTGCTGGTTATGGCGCTGCTGTTGTGGGGTCTTGATTCCCTGCTCGGTTGGCTGGTTTCCATGATTGTAGGTTAAGGGTGTCCCGTGGCTAAGCGTTGGTATGTCGTTCATGCTTACTCGGGTTACGAGAAGCATGTCATGCGTTCATTGATTGAGCGCATCAAGCTTGCCGGCATGGAAGATCATTTCGGCGAGATTCTAGTGCCCACTGAAGAAGTGGTTGAGATGCGTAACGGGCAGAAGCGCAAGAGTGAGCGCAAGTTTTTCCCGGGTTACGTTCTTGTCCAGATGGATATGGCCGAAGGCGCCTGGCACCTGGTTAAGGATACGCCGCGGGTGATGGGTTTCATTGGTGGTACCGCTGACAAGCCTGCGCCCATCACGGATAAAGAGGCTGAAGCCATCCTGCGTCGCGTTGCTGACGGTAGCGATAAGCCTAAGCCCAAAACATTGTTCGAGCCGGGTGAAGTGGTGCGCGTGGCTGACGGTCCGTTTGCTGATTTCAATGGCGTGGTTGAAGAAGTTAATTACGAAAAGAGTCGCATCCAGGTTGCGGTATTGATTTTTGGTCGATCAACGCCGGTAGAGTTGGAGTTCAGTCAGGTCGAAAAGGTCTAGCTGAAAAAGCATCCCACACCCCGCAGCTGATGGCTGCGGGGTTTTGTCGTCACTGGGATATTCAAGTGAACAGGGGAGCCGCAAGGCGCTAATACCCGGAATGGAGTACTTATGGCTAAGAAGATTCAAGCTTATATCAAGCTTCAGGTAAAGGCCGGCCAGGCCAACCCGTCGCCGCCCGTTGGTCCAGCGCTGGGTCAGCATGGCGTTAACATCATGGAATTCTGCAAGGCATTCAATGCCCGTACTCAAGGTCAGGAGCCAGGTCTGCCGACACCGGTGATCATCACCGTCTATAGCGACCGCAGTTTCACTTTCGAGACCAAAAGTACGCCTGCTGCCGTTCTGTTGAAGAAAGCCGCTGGCATTACCAGTGGTTCTGCTCGTCCTAACACCCAGAAGGTCGGCACTGTTACCCGTGCGCAGCTGGAAGAGATCGCCAAGACCAAGAACGCTGATCTTACCGCTGCTGATCTTGATGCGGCCGTGCGCACCATCGCCGGCTCTGCTCGCAGCATGGGCCTGAACGTGGAGGGTGTGTAATGGCTAAGTTGACCAAGCGCCAGAAGGCTTTTGCTGAAAAAATCGAAGCTGGCAAGCAATATTCGTTCGAAGATGCCGCGACGCTGCTGGCTCAGCTGTCGGCAGTGAAGTTCACTGAGTCCTTCGACATCGCCATTAATCTTGGCGTTGATCCGCGTAAATCTGATCAAGTTGTGCGTGGCGCTACTGTTCTGCCGAACGGTACCGGTAAAAGCGTTCGGGTGGCGGTGTTCACTCAGGGCCCAGCGGCTGAAGCGGCGCTTGCTGCAGGTGCCGATCGCGTCGGTATGGACGACCTGGCTGCTGAAATGAAGGGTGGGGATCTGAGCTACGACGTCGTTATTGCTTCTCCGGATGCAATGCGCGTTGTTGGCCAGCTGGGCCAGATTCTTGGTCCGCGCGGTCTGATGCCTAACCCGAAGGTCGGTACTGTGACGCCGGACGTTGCGACTGCCGTCAAGAACGCCAAGGCCGGTCAGGTGCGCTTTCGTACCGACAAGAACGGTATCATTCATACTTCAGTCGGCAAGGTTGGTTTCGAGGCTGGTCAGCTGAAGCAGAACGTCGAAGCGCTGCTGTCGGATCTCAAGCGTTTGAAGCCGTCCACTTCCAAGGGCATCTATGTCAAGCGCGTCACCCTGAGCACCACCATGGGTCCTGGCTTGGTCATCGATCAGGCGTCGCTCGAGGCATAAAGCATTCAGCGCCCTGCTTGGCAGGGTGCGCCATATTGGGGTCCCTGCCTGGCGGGGGCTATCCAAGACCGTAGGCGACGTGAGTCTTAAACCGTAGAAGCTTAGCTTTTTCAGGCCTACGCAGAGGTGCTCCCGATTCGTACCGAATCAGACACCAAAACCCGTCCGGTTTCGACTGGACGAACCGGTAACATCCAGGAGTAAAAACCCGTGGCAATCAAACTCGAAGACAAGAAAGCCATCGTCGCTGAAGTCAACGAGGCTGCCAAAGCTGCCCTGTCCGCTGTCGTGGCTGATGCCCGTGGCGTGACCGTGGGAGCCATGACCGGACTCCGTAAAGAGGCCCGCGAAGCTGGCGTATACGTGCGTGTAGTACGTAATACCCTGCTGCGCCGCGCTGTTGAAGGCACTCAGTATGATGTGCTCAACGACGTGTTCAAAGGCCCGACCCTTATCGCCTTCTCCAACGAGCATCCGGGCGCTGCCGCTCGTATCTTCAAGGAGTTTGCCAAGGGTCAGGACAAGTTCGAGATCAAGGCTGCCGCATTTGAAGGTCAGTTCATTGCAGCCAACCAGATCGACGCCTTGGCAACCCTGCCGACCTATGACGAGGCCATTTCGCAGCTGATGAGCGTGATTCAAGGCGCTACCAGCAAGCTGGCTCGTACATTGGCGGCCGTTCGCGACCAGAAAGAAGCAGCCGCGGCCTAGCGCGCGTAAAGCATTTTTCGATTTTTTGAATCAGACGGCAAAAGGCCGTCATCCTATACAGGAATTTAGAGTCATGGCTCTGACCAACGAAGACATCATCAACGCCGTTTCCGAAATGTCCGTGATGCAGGTAGTTGAACTGATCAAGGCAATGGAAGAGAAGTTCGGCGTTACTGCTGCAGCCGCCACTGTCGCTGCTGCTGGCCCGGCTGCTGCGGCTGCTGAAGAGCAGACCGAATTCAACGTCATGCTGCTTGAAACTGGCGACAAGAAAGTAAACGTGATCAAGGCCGTTCGCGAACTGACCGGTCTGGGCCTGAAAGAAGCCAAGGCAGTCGTTGATGGCGCCCCTGGCGTGGTCAAGGAAGGCGTGTCCAAGGATGAAGCCGAAGCTGCCAAGAAAGCCCTGGAAGAAGCGGGCGCCAAAGTCGAGCTCAAGTAAGCGCGACCTTGCGTCTACAGCCGAAGCGACTCGCGTAAGGCTGATGGCTGGTGGCTTTTGCCACCGGCCTTTTTCCGTTGTAGCTGCCTGTTGAACATCTGGCAGTTTGATCGGAAACAACCGCTCCGGTGGGCGGTGCGAATCACAGGATTCGCAAGATTTTCTGGCTGCTCCCGTCGGGAGAGGCCAAACAAGCAGGTGACCAAGCTGGGGAACGCTGATGGCTTACTCATACACTGAGAAAAAACGAATCCGCAAGGACTTTAGCAAGTTACCGCACGTGATGGACGTGCCGTATCTTTTGGCCATCCAGCTGGATTCGTACCGCGAATTCCTGCAGGCGGGAGCGACCAAAGATCAATTCCGCGACATTGGCTTGCATGCAGCCTTCAAATCCGTTTTTCCGATAATCAGCTATTCCGGCAATGCGGCGCTGGAGTATGTCGGCTATCGCCTGGGCGACCCGGCCTTTGACGTCAAGGAATGCGTGTTGCGTGGCGTGACCTTCGCTGTGCCGTTGCGGGTAAAAGTTCGTCTGATCATCTTTGATAAGGAATCGTCGAGCAAGGCGATCAAGGACATCAAGGAGCAGGAAGTCTACATGGGGGAAATTCCCCTGATGACTGATAACGGTACCTTCATCATCAACGGTACCGAGCGCGTTATCGTGTCTCAGCTGCACCGCTCGCCAGGCGTCTTCTTCGATCATGATCGGGGCAAGACCCACAGCTCGGGCAAGCTGCTGTATTCCGCGCGGATCATCCCGTACCGTGGTTCATGGCTGGACTTCGAGTTCGATCCGAAGGACGCTGTGTTTGTGCGTATCGACCGTCGCCGCAAGCTGCCGGCTTCGGTGCTTCTGCGTGCACTGAATTACGGCACCGAAGAAATTCTTGATGCGTTCTACGACACCAACGTATTCCACGTTAAGGGTGAAGCGCTGAGCTTGGAGCTGGTTCCGCAGCGTCTGCGCGGCGAAATCGCGTCGTTCGACATCACCGACGAGAACGGCAAGGTCATCGTCGAGCAAGGCCGCCGTATTACCGCGCGCCATATCAATCAGCTCGACAAGTCCGGGATCAAGGCGCTCGACATGCCGATGGACTACGTACTGGGTCGCACCACGGCGAAGGCTATCGTGCATCCGGCGACTGGAGAGATCATTGCCGAGTGCAACACCGAGCTGACAGTCGAAGTTCTGACCAAGCTGGTCAAGGCGCAGGTTGTGCGCTTCGAGACCTTGTATACCAACGACATCGACTGCGGTCCGTTCATTTCCGACACGCTGAAGATCGATTCGACCACCAATCAGCTCGAAGCGCTGGTCGAGATTTACCGCATGATGCGTCCTGGCGAGCCGCCAACCAAGGACGCTGCCGAGACGCTGTTCAATAATTTGTTCTTCGCCTCGGAACGTTACGATCTGTCGGCCGTAGGTCGGATGAAGTTCAACCGCCGTATCGGTCGTACCGAGATCGAAGGTTCGGGCGTACTCAGCCGCGAAGACATCGTTGCGGTACTGAAGACCCTGGTCGACATCCGTAACGGCAAAGGCGTAGTCGACGACATCGACCACCTGGGTAACCGCCGTGTCCGTTGCGTTGGCGAGATGGCCGAGAACCAGTTCCGTGTCGGTCTGGTGCGCGTTGAGCGGGCGGTCAAGGAGCGTCTGTCGATGGCCGAAAGCGAAGGCCTGATGCCGCAGGATCTGATCAACGCCAAGCCGGTCGCGGCGGCGGTGAAGGAGTTCTTCGGTTCCAGCCAGCTGTCGCAGTTCATGGACCAGAACAACCCGCTTTCGGAAATCACCCACAAGCGTCGTGTCTCTGCGCTCGGCCCGGGCGGTCTGACCCGCGAACGTGCAGGCTTTGAAGTGCGCGACGTACACCCGACCCATTACGGACGTGTGTGCCCGATCGAGACGCCGGAAGGCCCGAACATCGGTCTGATCAACTCGCTGGCGGCCTACGCCCGTACCAACCAGTACGGTTTCCTGGAAAGCCCGTACCGCGTGGTGAAGGAAGGCGAAGTTACCGACGAGATCGTGTTCCTGTCGGCAATCGAAGAAGCTGACCACGTCATTGCGCAGGCCAGCGCCAAGCTGGACGGGCGCAAGCTGGTCGACGAGCTGGTCGCCGTTCGTCATCAGAACGAATTCACGGTCAAGGCACCGGAAGACGTGACCCTGATGGACGTATCGCCAAAGCAGGTCGTATCCGTTGCCGCCTCGCTGATTCCATTCCTCGAGCACGACGACGCCAACCGCGCGCTGATGGGCTCCAACATGCAGCGTCAGGCCGTGCCGACCCTGCGTTCGGACAAGCCGCTGGTCGGCACCGGGATGGAGCGCAACGTTGCGCGCGACTCCGGCGTTTGCGTCGTAGCCCGTCGTGGCGGTGTGATCGATTCGGTCGATGCGAGCCGTGTGGTCGTGCGGGTGCATGATGCGGAAGTCGAGACCGGTGAGGCCGGCGTCGATATCTACAACCTGACCAAGTACACCCGTTCCAACCAGAACACCTGCATCAACCAGCGTCCATTGGTGAGCAAGGGTGATGTGGTCGAGCGTGGCGATATCATGGCAGACGGTCCGTCCACTGACATGGGTGAGTTGGCGCTCGGGCAGAACATGCGCGTCGCGTTCATGCCCTGGAACGGCTACAACTTCGAAGACTCCATTCTCCTGTCGGAGCGCGTGGTTCAGGAAGACCGTTTCACAACCATTCACATCCAGGAACTGACCTGCGTGTCCCGCGACACCAAGCTCGGCCCAGAAGAGATCACGGCGGACATTCCGAACGTGGGCGAAGCGGCGCTGAACAAGCTGGACGAGGCGGGCATCGTTTACGTCGGTGCCGAGGTAGGCGCTGGCGACATCCTGGTGGGCAAGGTCACGCCGAAAGGCGAAACCCAGCTGACGCCGGAAGAGAAGCTGCTGCGTGCGATCTTCGGTGAGAAGGCGTCCGATGTGAAGGACACCTCCCTGCGTGTGCCGACCGGCACCAAGGGTACCGTCATCGACGTCCAGGTCTTCATCCGTGATGGTGTCGAGCGTGACTCCCGTGCGCTGGCCATCGAGAAGATGCAGCTGGACGAGATTCGTAAGGATCTGAACGAAGAGTTCCGTATTGTCGAGGGTGCAACTTTTGAGCGTCTGCGCTCCGCACTTGTTGGCGCGACCGTCGAGGGTGGTGCCGGGCTGAAGAAAGCCGCCGTCATCACTGACGAGATGCTCGATGGTCTTGAGCATGGGCAGTGGTTCAAGCTGCGCATGGCCGAAGACGCACTGAACGAGCAGTTGGAAAAGGCCCAGGCCTACATTTCCGACCGCCGCCAGCTACTCGACGACAAGTTCGAAGACAAGAAGCGCAAGCTGCAGCAGGGCGACGACCTGGCGCCGGGCGTGCTGAAGATCGTCAAGGTCTACCTGGCGATCAAGCGTCGTATCCAGCCGGGCGACAAGATGGCCGGTCGTCACGGTAACAAGGGTGTGGTCTCGGTGATCATGCCGGTCGAAGACATGCCGCATGACGTGCATGGCACGCCGGTCGACATCGTATTGAACCCGCTGGGCGTACCGTCACGTATGAACGTCGGTCAGATCCTTGAAACCCACCTCGGCCTAGCAGCCAAGGGGCTGGGTGAGAAGATCAACCGTATGCTCGACGAGCAGCGCAAGGTTGCTGAGCTGCGCAAGTTCCTCACTGAGATCTACAACGAGATCGGTGGCCGTCAGGAAAACCTGGACGAGTTCAGCGATCAGGAAATCCTGGATCTGGCTAACAACCTGCGCGGTGGCGTGCCAATGGCTACGCCGGTGTTCGACGGTGCCAAGGAGCGCGAGATCAAGGCCATGCTGAAACTGGCAGATCTGCCAGAGAGCGGCCAGATGCAGCTGTTTGACGGCCGTACCGGAAACAAGTTCGAGCGTACGACCACGGTCGGTTACATGTACATGCTCAAGCTCAACCACCTGGTCGATGACAAGATGCACGCACGTTCCACTGGCTCCTACAGCCTGGTTACCCAGCAACCGCTGGGTGGCAAGGCACAGTTCGGTGGTCAGCGTTTCGGGGAGATGGAGGTCTGGGCACTGGAAGCCTACGGTGCCGCCTACACCTTGCAGGAAATGCTCACGGTCAAGTCGGACGACGTGAACGGGCGGACCAAGATGTACAAGAACATCGTGGACGGCGATCACCGTATGGAGCCCGGCATGCCGGAGTCCTTCAACGTGTTGATCAAAGAGATCCGCTCGCTCGGTATCGACATCGATCTGGAAACCGAATAACCACGCACCGCCTATGCGGCGTCCGGCATCAGCCGGCCGTCGCAGGTCCGTGAGGAGGAAAGGCCTTGAAAGACTTGCTGAATCTGTTGAAAAACCAGGGTCAAATCGAAGAGTTCGATGCCATCAAGATTGCATTGGCTTCGCCCGAGATGATCCGTTCCTGGTCCTTTGGCGAGGTCAAGAAGCCAGAGACCATCAACTACCGTACGTTCAAGCCCGAGCGTGATGGCCTGTTCTGCGCCAAGATCTTTGGCCCGGTCAAGGACTATGAGTGCCTGTGCGGCAAGTACAAGCGCCTCAAGCATCGTGGTGTGATCTGTGAGAAGTGTGGCGTGGAAGTCGCGTTGGCCAAGGTCCGTCGCGAGCGCATGGCGCATATCGAGCTGGCCTCGCCAGTCGCCCACATCTGGTTCCTGAAGTCGCTGCCGAGCCGTATCGGTCTGCTGCTGGACATGACCCTGCGTGACATCGAGCGCGTGCTCTATTTCGAGAGCTACGTGGTGATCGATCCGGGCATGACCACCCTCGAGAAAGGGCAACTGCTCAACGACGAGCAGTATTTCGAAGCGCTTGAAGAGTTCGGTGACGATTTCGACGCCCGCATGGGTGCCGAGGCCGTGCGCGAGTTGTTGCACGAAATCGACCTCGAGCACGAGATCGGCCGCCTGCGCGAAGAGATTCCGCAGACCAACTCGGAAACCAAGATCAAGAAGCTGTCCAAGCGCCTGAAGCTGATGGAAGCCTTCCATGGCTCGGGCAACCTGCCGGAGTGGATGGTGCTGACCGTGCTGCCGGTTCTACCGCCGGATCTGCGTCCGCTGGTTCCGCTGGATGGCGGCCGCTTCGCGACCTCGGATCTCAACGATCTGTATCGCCGGGTGATCAACCGTAACAACCGTCTCAAGCGTCTGCTCGACCTGTCGGCACCGGACATCATAGTGCGCAACGAAAAGCGCATGCTGCAGGAAGCCGTCGATGCGCTGCTCGATAACGGCCGTCGTGGTCGCGCCATTACGGGTTCGAACAAGCGTCCGCTGAAGTCCCTGGCCGACATGATCAAGGGCAAGCAGGGTCGTTTCCGTCAGAACCTGCTCGGCAAACGCGTGGACTACTCCGGTCGCTCGGTTATCACCGTTGGCCCGACCCTGCGTCTGCACCAGTGCGGTCTGCCGAAGAAGATGGCCCTCGAGCTGTTCAAGCCGTTCATTTTCGGCAAGCTGGAAATGCGCGGCATGGCCACCACCATCAAGGCCGCCAAGAAGATGGTCGAGCGCGAACTGCCCGAGGTCTGGGACGTTCTCGCCGAAGTCATCCGTGAACACCCCGTGCTGCTCAACCGCGCACCGACGTTGCACCGTCTGGGTATTCAGGCGTTCGAGCCGGTACTCATCGAAGGCAAGGCGATCCAGCTGCACCCGCTGGTCTGTGCCGCGTACAACGCCGACTTCGACGGTGACCAGATGGCCGTGCACGTGCCGCTGACGCTGGAAGCCCAGCTCGAAGCGCGGGCGCTGATGATGTCGACCAACAACATCCTCTCGCCTGCCAACGGCGAGCCGATCATCGTGCCGTCGCAGGACGTGGTTCTGGGTCTGTACTACATGACCCGGGAAGCGATCAATGCCAAGGGTGAGGGTCGCGTATTCGCCGACCTGCAGGAAGTTGACCGCGTGTTCCGCGCCGGCGAAGCGTCTCTGCATGCCCGGGTCAAGGTGCGCATCAACGAGACCATCAAGGACCGCGACGGCTCGATCACCAAGAACACGCGCATCGTCGACACCACTGTCGGCCGTGCGCTGCTGTTCCAGGTGGTTCCGGCCGGCCTGTCGTTCGACGTGGTCAACCAGCCGATGAAGAAGAAGGCGATCTCCAAGCTGATCAACCTGTGCTACCGCACCGTTGGCCTGAAGGATACCGTGATCTTCGCCGACCAGCTGATGTATACCGGTTTCGCCTACTCGACCATTTCCGGCGTGTCGATCGGTGTGAACGATTTCGTCATCCCGGACGAGAAGGCGCGCATCATCGACGCCGCAACCGAGGAAGTGAAGGAGATCGAGTCGCAGTACGCCTCCGGCCTGGTGACCCAGGGTGAGAAGTACAACAAGGTGATCGACCTCTGGTCCAAGGCCAACGACGAAGTCTCCAAGGCGATGATGGCCAACCTCTCGAAAGAGAAAGTCATCGACCGCGATGGTAACGAAGCCGAGCAGGACTCGTTCAACTCGATGTACATGATGGCTGACTCCGGTGCTCGTGGTTCCGCTGCTCAGATTCGCCAGCTGGCCGGTATGCGCGGCCTGATGGCCAAGCCGGACGGTTCGATCATCGAGACGCCGATCACGGCGAACTTCCGTGAAGGTCTGAACGTACTGCAGTACTTCATCTCCACTCACGGTGCTCGTAAGGGTCTGGCGGATACCGCTCTGAAAACCGCAAACTCCGGTTACCTGACCCGTCGTCTGGTTGATGTGGCGCAGGACCTGGTGGTCACCGAGGTCGACTGCGGTACCGAGCAGGGGCTGTTCATGACGCCGCACATCGAGGGCGGCGACGTGGTCGAGCCGCTGGGTGAGCGTGTGCTGGGTCGTGTCATTGCGCGTGATGTACTCAAGCCGGGCTCTGACGACGTGCTGGTTCCGGCCGGTACCTTGATCGACGAGCAGTGGGTCGACTTCATCGAGCTCAACAGCATCGACGAAGTGATCGTGCGTTCGCCGATCAGCTGCGAAACGCGCTATGGCATTTGCGCCAAGTGCTACGGCCGCGATCTCGCTCGCGGGCACCAGGTCAACATCGGTGAGGCGGTGGGCGTTATTGCTGCGCAGTCGATTGGTGAGCCGGGTACTCAGCTGACCATGCGTACGTTCCACATCGGTGGTGCGGCCAGCCGTACTTCTGCTGTCGACAACGTCATGGTGAAGAACGGCGGCACCATTCGTCTGCATAACCTGAAACACGTTGAACGTGCCGATGGTGCGCTGGTGGCGGTATCCCGCTCCGGTGAGCTGGCGGTGGCCGACGACTTCGGTCGTGAGCGCGAGCGCTACAAGCTGCCTTACGGTGCAGTGATCTCGATCAAGGAAGGCGACAAGGTCGACGCAGGTGCTGTGGTGGCCAAGTGGGATCCGCACACCCACCCGATCGTTACCGAGATGAAGGGTGTCGTGACCTTCGTTGGGATGGAAGAAAACATCACCATCAAGCGTCAGACCGATGAGCTCACCGGCCTGACCAACATCGAGGTGATGGATCCGAAGGACCGTCCGGCATCGGGCAAGGACATCCGGCCGGCAATCAAGATGGTCGACGCCAATGGCAAGGAACTGCTGCTGCCGGGTACCGACGTACCGGCCCAGTACTTCCTGCCGGCTAACGCCTTGGTAGGTGTGGCTGACGGTGCCGAGATCAGCGTGGGTGACGTTATCGCACGTATCCCGCAGGAAACCTCGAAGACCCGCGACATCACCGGTGGTCTGCCGCGCGTTGCCGACCTGTTCGAGGCGCGTCGCCCGAAAGAGCCGTCGATCCTGGCTGAAATCAGCGGCACGATCTCCTTCGGCAAGGAAACCAAGGGCAAGCGTCGTTTGGTGATCACGCCGACCGATGGTACCGATCCGTACGAGGAGCTGATTCCGAAGTGGCGTCACCTGAACGTGTTCGAAGGCGAGCAGGTGAACAAGGGTGAGGTTATCTCGGACGGTCCGAGCAACCCGCACGACATCCTGCGTCTGTTGGGCGTGAGTGCGCTGGCCAAATACATCGTCAACGAGATTCAGGACGTCTATCGCCTGCAGGGTGTGAAGATCAACGACAAGCACATCGAGACGATTCTGCGTCAAATGCTGCGCAAGGTTGAAGTGGCGGAATCCGGCGATTCGAGTTTCATCAAGGGCGACCAGATGGAGCTCACTCATGTTCTCGAGGCGAACGAGCGTCTCTCTGCGGACGACAAGTTTGGGTCGAAGTACACTCGCGTGCTGCTGGGTATCACCAAGGCCTCGCTGTCTACCGAGTCGTTCATTTCGGCAGCGTCCTTCCAGGAGACCACTCGCGTCCTTACCGAGGCTGCAGTGACGGGCAAGCGCGATTACTTGCGCGGTCTGAAAGAAAACGTGGTCGTGGGTCGCCTGATCCCGGCCGGTACCGGACTTCAGTATCACAGCGAGCGCAAGCGCAAGCGTGACGCTGAAAAGCCGGTTCGCGTGAGTGCCGATGAAGTCGAAGCGGCGCTGACCGAGGCGCTCAATTCGAGTGGTAACTGATCGGCGGTCTGCCCCGGCGCAAGTCGGGGCGCGCCTTGACGGCGGACAAGAAGCTCTTTAGACTCTTGTACCCCTAATTTGGCGGGGCTTTACGCCCTGCCATTTTTCGTTTGTGTCGAAAGACAACAGTGGAGCTAGTAGATGGCAACGATCAACCAGCTGGTACGCCAGCCGCGCAAGCGCGTCGTCGAGAAAAGCGACGTCCCTGCGCTGCAGAACTGCCCGCAACGCCGTGGCGTGTGCACTCGTGTGTACACCACCACGCCAAAGAAACCGAACTCTGCACTGCGTAAGGTATGCCGTGTTCGCCTGACCAACGGTTTTGAAGTCGCTTCCTATATCGGCGGTGAAGGTCACAACCTGCAAGAGCACAGCGTGGTGCTGATCCGTGGCGGTCGTGTAAAAGACCTTCCGGGTGTGCGCTATCACACCGTGCGCGGTTCGCTGGATACCTCGGGTGTCAAGGACCGTAAGCAGGGTCGTTCGAAGTACGGCGCCAAGCGTCCGAAGTAATCGTATTTATATCTATCTGAGTCGATAAGAGTAAGGTCGGGCGTAACCTCATCGTTATAGTCCCGGGCTAACCTGAAGACCGTTTGAGGGCTTATCAATGCCAAGACGTCGTGTAGCAGCCAAGCGCGAGATCCTTGACGATCCGAAATACGGAAGTCTGATCCTCGCCAAGTTCATGAACCACGTGATGGAAAGCGGCAAGAAAGCCGTCGCCGAACGTATCGTTTATGGGGCCTTGGAAAAGGTCAAGGAACGCAAGAACAGCGATCCCCTGGAAATCTTCGAAAAAGCACTCGACGCCATCGCTCCGCTGGTCGAAGTGAAGTCCCGCCGCGTAGGTGGTGCGACTTACCAGGTTCCGGTCGAAGTTCGCCCGTCCCGTCGTAACGCGCTGGCCATGCGCTGGCTGGTAGAGGCTGCGCGTAAGCGTGGTGAGAAATCCATGGCCCTGCGCTTGGCGGGTGAGCTGTCGGATGCATTTGAAGGTAAAGGCGCTGCTGTGAAGAAGCGTGAAGATGTGCACCGTATGGCTGAAGCCAACAAGGCCTTCTCGCACTACCGCTTCTAATTTTCAGCGTCATCAACTTGCGAGGGCTTTATGGCTCGTACTACCCCGATTAACCGCTACCGTAACATTGGTATCGTTGCTCATGTGGATGCGGGTAAAACCACTACCACCGAGCGCGTCCTCTTTTACACCGGCGTAAACCATAAAATGGGCGAGGTGCACGACGGCGCCGCGACCATGGATTGGATGGTGCAGGAGCAGGAGCGTGGTATCACCATTACCTCCGCCGCCACCACCGCTTTCTGGGCGGGTTCCGAGAAGCAGTTCGACAAGCATCGTTTCAATATCATCGATACCCCCGGTCACGTTGACTTCACCATTGAAGTGGAGCGCTCGCTGCGCGTACTCGATGGTGCGGTCGTAGTGTTCTGCGGTACTTCGGGTGTTGAGCCACAATCGGAAACCGTATGGCGCCAAGCCAACAAGTACGGTGTTCCGCGTCTGGTCTATGTCAACAAGATGGACCGCGCCGGCGCCAACTTCTTGCGTGTGGTTGCGCAGATCAAGCAGCGTCTGGGGCACACGCCCGTGCCTATCCAGCTTGCTATTGGTGCTGAAGACAACTTCCAGGGCCAGATCGATCTGGTCAAGATGAAAGCCATCTACTGGAACGATGACGACAAGGGCATGACCTTCCGCGAGGAAGAGATCCCGGCCGAGCTTCAGGATCTGGCTGAAGAGTGGCGCAGTAACATGGTCGAGGCGGCAGCCGAGGCCACCGAAGAGCTGATGAACAAGTACCTCGAAGGTGAAGAGCTCACCACTGAGGAGATCAAGGCGGCTCTGCGCCAGCGCACAATCGCTGGTGAGATCGTGTTGGCTGTTTGTGGTTCTTCCTTCAAGAACAAGGGCGTGCCCCTGGTTCTCGATGCTGTTATCGATTATCTGCCAGCGCCAGCCGATATTCCGGCGATCAAGGGCACCGATATCGACGATGAAACCATCGAGATGGAGCGCCACGCAGATGATAGCGAGCCGTTTTCTGCGCTTGCGTTCAAGATTGCGACGGATCCCTTTGTCGGCACGCTGACCTTTGCTCGTGTCTATTCCGGTGTTCTGAATTCCGGTGACGGCGTTCTGAACTCGGTGAAGGGCAAGAAAGAGCGTGTCGGTCGTATGGTGCAGATGCATGCGAACAGCCGTGAAGAAATCAAGGAAGTTCGGGCAGGCGACATCGCTGCCCTGATCGGTATGAAGGACGTCACGACCGGTGACACCCTTTGTGCTCTGGACAAGCCGATCATTCTGGTCCGTATGGATTTTCCGGAGCCGGTGATTTCGGTTGCGGTTGAGCCTAAGACCAAGGATGACCAGGAAAAGATGGGTATCGCGCTGGGCAAGCTTGCTCAGGAAGACCCTTCATTCCGCGTCAAGACCGACGAAGAGACTGGTCAGACCATCATCTCGGGTATGGGTGAGTTGCACCTCGATATTCTCGTCGACCGTATGCGTCGCGAGTTCAACGTCGAAGCCAACATTGGTAAGCCTCAGGTGTCTTATCGTGAGAAAATCACGAAGTCCTGTGAGATCGAGGGCAAGTTCGTTCGCCAGTCCGGCGGTCGCGGTCAGTTCGGTCATTGCTGGGTGCGTTTTGCGCCTGCAGATGAGGGGCAAGAAGGTCTGCAGTTCATCAACGAGGTGGTGGGTGGTGTGATTCCGAAGGAATACATCCCGGCCATTCAGAAAGGCATCGAAGAGCAGATGAAGAACGGCGTAGTCGCCGGCTATCCGCTGATCGGCCTGAAGGCGACCGTATTCGATGGTTCCTACCATGACGTCGACTCCAACGAGATGGCGTTCAAGGTGGCGGCTTCCATGGCGACCAAGCAGCTGTCCCAGAAGGGTGGCGCTGTAGTGCTTGAACCGATCATGAAAGTCGAGGTGGTAACGCCTGAGGACTACATGGGTGACGTGATGGGCGACCTGAACCGTCGTCGCGGTCTGATCCAGGGTATGGAAGATACGGTCTCCGGTAAGGTCATTCGTGCCGAGGTTCCGCTGGGTGAGATGTTCGGTTATGCAACCGACGTCCGCTCCATGTCTCAGGGTCGCGCCAGCTACTCCATGGAATTCTCAAAATACTCCGAGGCTCCGTCGAACATCGTCGAAGCTATCGTTAAAAAACAAGGTTGATTCAGCCCTTGAAGTAAGAGGTTTACTGTCG
>NZ_JAMOIE010000100.1 GCF_024448935.1 Stutzerimonas stutzeri | reverse complement strand
TTGCAGCTTCCACCTGCTCTTAACGTACCGAGCGCAGCGGCGCGGAGTAGTGCGGCAGTACGCGCGTCAGCACTTCGGCGATGTAACCGAGGAACAGGGTGCCCAGTGAACTCTTGTAGTGCTGCGGGTCCTCGCTGCCAATCGCGAGGATGCCCTGCTGCTGGTTCAGGGCGACCACCGCCGCCGAGCCGATGCTGCGACCTTCTTCTTCGCCAAAGAGGAAGGCGAGTTCGTGCGGACGAAGCACACCACAGACGGTCTTGCCGCTGCCCAGCAATCCACTGATGGCTTGCTGGGCTTCGGCGCTGGAGACGCTGCGGCCGACTGGCAGCGGCGTTTCACTGAACAGGACCAAGCTCACGAAGGGCACCTGGAACTCGTGCCGCAGACTTTCATCCACCGCGCCGATGACTTCTTCCAGGCTGTTGGCATCCAGCAGGTCGAGCACCAGCCGACGCGTCTTGTCGAACAGCCGATCGTTGTCACGGGCCACGTCCATCAGATGCGACAAGCGATGGCGCATCTCGATGTTGCGCTCGCGCAGCAGCTTCACCTGCCGTTCGACCAGCGACACGGCGGCGCCGGGCAGATGAGGGATGCGCAACTCGGGAATCAGCTCGTCGTGATCGACAAAGAATTCCGGATGGGCGCGCAGATAGGCCGCGACGGCTTCTGCGTCGGGCAGCTGTGGCTGGTCCTGGTTTTGCTCGGTCATAGGCGAACCTGTCCTTCGAATACGCGAACAGCGGGGCCGGTCATCATAACCGGGTGCCCAGCGCCTGCCCATTCAATGGACAGACGGCCGCCGGGCAGATCGAGCTGCACCGGAGAATCCATCCAGCCTTGTTGGATGGCAGCGACCGCCGCGGCGCAGGCGCCGGTCCCGCAGGCCTGGGTTTCGCCTGCGCCACGCTCCCAAACACGCAGCTTGGCGTGCTGACGATCGATCACCTGAATGAAGCCGGCGTTGACCCGCTGAGGAAAGCGCGAATGATGCTCGATCTTCGGCCCGAGCTGGTGCACCGGAGCGTTAGCGACATCCTCCACCCGCAGCACTGCATGGGGGTTGCCCATGGATACGGCAGCGATGTCCAGCTGCTGATCATCGACCTGAAGCGGATAACTCAAGGCTTGTTGGTCGGCCTGGAAGGGGATCTCCGTCGGGTTCAGGCGAGGCGGGCCCATGTCGACGCTGATCTGCCCGTCGGGCCGCACGATCAGCTCAATGATGCCGCCCTTGGTCTCGACGCGGATTTGCCGCTTCATGGTCAGGCGCTTGTCCAGCGCGAAGCGGGCGAAGCAACGCGCACCGTTACCGCATTGCTCCACTTCCGATCCGTCGGAGTTGAAGATGCGGTAGCGGAAATCCACATCGGGGTTGTGCGGCGGCTCGACCAGCAGCAGCTGATCGAAGCCCACGCCGGTATGCCGGTCGCCCCATTGCTTGGCGTGCTTGGGTTGGATGTGCGCGTGCTGGCTGATCAGGTCGATGACCATGAAATCATTGCCCAGGCCGTGCATCTTGGTAAAACGCAAAAGCATCGTCGTGGCCTCAGGCGGGCAGCAGGCTTTCGCCGGCATAAAGCTCCTGCACGCTTTCGCGGCGGCGCACTTCGTAGGCGTCGTCGCCATCCACCAGCACCTCGGCGGCGCGGCCGCGGGTGTTGTAGTTCGAGCTCATGACGAAACCATAGGCACCGGCCGAACGGACCGCCAGCAGGTCACCTTCAGCCAGCACCAACGGGCGCTCCTTGGCGAGAAAGTCGCCGGTTTCGCAGATCGGGCCGACGATGTCGTAGTGACGCGCCTCGCCGTCGCGCGGCTGCACCGGTACGATATCCATCCAGGCTTGGTACAGCGCCGGGCGGACCAGGTCGTTCATCGCCGCATCGACGATGGCGAAATCCTTGTGCTCGGTGTGCTTGAGGTATTCAACCCGGGTCAGCAGCAGGCCGGCGTTGGCGACGATCGAGCGGCCGGGTTCGAACACCAGCGCCAAGTCGCGCTCGTCGATGCGCTTGCGCACGGCCTGGATGTAGTCGCCGGCCAGAGGGGGCTGCTCCTCGCGATAGCGAACGCCCAGCCCGCCGCCCAGATCCAGATGGCGAATACGGATGCCGCGTACGGCGAGGCGGTCGATCAAGGCGAGCAGGCGGTCGAGTGCATCAAGGAATGGCGACAGCGTGGTGAGCTGCGAGCCGATGTGGCAATCGACGCCAACGACCTCCAGGTTGCTCAGTTGGTGAGCGCGGGCATAGACCTCCTCGGCGTCGGCAATGGCGATGCCGAACTTGTTTTCCTTGAGACCCGTGGAGATGTACGGATGGGTCCCGGCATCGACGTCCGGATTGACCCGTAGCGAAACCGGTGCCACTGCGCCCAGCTCGGCGGCAACCTGCTGCAGCCGTTCGAGCTCGTCGGTGGACTCGACGTTGAAGCAGTGCACACCGACTTCCAGCGCTCGGCGCATGTCGTCGCGGGTCTTGCCTACGCCCGAGAACACGATGCGGTCAGGCTGACCACCGGCCGCCAGTACGCGCTCCAGTTCGCCACGCGAAACGATGTCGAAGCCGGCACCCAGGCGGGCCAGTATGTTGAGCACGGCAAGGTTGGAATTTGCTTTGACCGCAAAACAGACCAGATGCGGCATGCCTTGCAGCGCGTCGGCATAGGCGCGGTACTGCGCCTCGATGTGAGCCCGGGAATAGACGTAGGTGGGGGTGCCGAAGCGTTGCGCGAGAGCGGGCAACGCCACGCCCTCCGCGAAGAGCTGACCGTCGCGGTACGAGAAGGCCTCCATGAATAATGCCTCCTTACAGTTCGAATCGGTCTTTGGAGCGTTCTTTGGCAGTTGCCTCGTCGTCCGGAAGGTAGAGCGGGCCTTTCTGGCCGCAGCCGGTAAGCGCGGACGCGAGAACCGCCAGAGCGATGAGGGGAAGCAGTAGACGCTTCATTGGGGTGTAATCCTAGAAAAATCGATGGGCCGGAGTATACCCAGCACCTGTCGGATTGCCTATGTGGCCGCGCTCGCCGGTGCCATCTCGGACGTCTGCCCGGACAGCCGCTCGCTAGACGCGGGGGTGGCCTGCTAAGCTCGCCAGCATCGTCGGCGGCCCCCTTGCCGCCATGCAACCCGTACCGAGGAAATGGATTCATGAGCCTGAGCGAAGCCCGCTTTCACGATCTTGTCGACGCTGCGCAGGAAGAAATCGAGGACGTGTTCGATCACAGCGGAATGGACGTCGACCTGGAGAATTCCGGTGGCGTGCTGACCGTGCGTTTCGAGAATGGCAGCCAGTTGATTTTCAGCCGTCAGCCCCCGCTGCGCCAGTTGTGGGTGGCGGCGCGTTCCGGTGGTTTTCATTTCGACTATGACGAGTCCGCCTCGCTGTGGATCTGCGATGCCAACGATGAGCGTCTCGGCGAGCTTTTGTCCCGGGTTACTCAGGAACAGGGCGGCGAGGCGCTGGAATTCGAAGACCTGTAAGGGTGGCGGGCGGCTGGCCCAAGCCATGAGTCCGGCACCCTTGCTAATTTAATGAGCTGTGATAGGGTCGGTTAAAGGTAAAAACCCCCGCCTTCGCAGTCCGCGTGAAAACTACTGCGCTCGGTCATGCTGCGTTAAAAACAGCCTCAAAATGCTCATTTACAGCACGTAAACTGCGCTTTTTCGCCTGTTTTTGCCTTGCCTGACCTTCGCTCGCTACGTTCTCACACGGCCTGTTCGGGCGGGGTTTTGTTTTTTGTCTGTTTAATTTGCCAGGAGCTTACCCGCACCCATGACCAGCGCACCGCCCATCATCATCACTCAACCCGATCTCCAGCGGCTCGAGCGTTTGCTCGACGGCCTGGCTGACTACGGTCCGGCCGCCGAGGCACTCGAGGAGGAGTTGTCCCGCGCCCAGGTGGTCGAGCGCAGCGAGCTGCCCGCTGGCGTGGTGTCTATGAATTCGCGCGTCCATTGTCGCGAGGAAGGTATCGGCAAGGATTACCATCTGACATTGGTGTTTCCTCAGGATGCCGGCAAGGAAGGTACCGTTTCGGTCCTGGCGCCGGTAGGCACAGCGCTGTTAGGCATGACGGTGGGGCAACACATCGATTGGCCGACGCCCAGCGGCAAGGTGCTCAAGCTGACCCTGCTGGCTGTCGAGTATCAGCCGGAAGCGGCGGGCGACGTCAATCTCTGAGACCGTCGTGACGACGACCGCTCTCGCACCGGGACGGATCAGAGCGACTCCAGCGCCTGGTTGAGCGCCGCTTCCAGGTGCGCTTTGTAGCGCAGGTGCTGGACCGTTTGGGCGCGGCCAGTGCCGTGCAGGCCGGACATGTCGAGGTCGGTTATGTAACAGGGGTAGCGCGCGGCGCCGTGTCGCTGGGCAAGAATGAAATGCGCGACCGCGGCGAACAGCTCGGCGCCATATTCGAGGCTCGAAAACTCCTGATGGTTGCAGTACAGGGTCACCCGTGAGCGGCCTCGTTCGCTGTGTTCGACGATTGCCTGCACGTCATAGTAAGGATCGCCGACGTTTTCCCGTGGCGGCGGTCTCCGCTCGATGTTCAGTGTCTGGCCCGCTGCTGGTGCCATGAGCCGGTAGAACAGGATATTCATTGCCGCCAGCCGGCTTTCCTCGAGCGGCAGCTGGGTGTTGCGCCGGTAGCTCACCGATTGCAGAAAGCGCAGCAAGGGCGTCAGCAGGCTCTGCTCGTCTCGATAGGGCTGCTGCTGCCGCCAGAGCGCGTTGAACTCATCGAGCACGGTGATTTCCGCCAGGCTTCCCTGAACGCCATAGAAGACTTGCAGGCAGTGCGCCCTGGCCTGGCCAAGAATCAACGGCAGGTCGGTCCCTTCGAGCGCGTGTCGCTCCACCCGGATGGGCCGCACGCTGTGATGAGCCTCGCCGAGATGTTCCAGCAAGGCGGGCATGTCGCTCAAGGTGGTATGCCGGACATTCCCGCTCATCAGCTCGAGCAGGTGGTAGTGCTGGCGGACCTGCAGCAGGTAGCGGTTCTCACCCGGCTCGTCGAGCAAGGTCTGGGCGTCGGTGAAGATGGTGTTGATACGTCGTGCGAGCGCCATGCCGGCGTTTCGGCTGAAGCAGCGTATCTGCAGGCTGGGCCGCTCGCCACGAATCGGCAGTTCCTGCAGGAAGTCACGCAGGCAGTCCGGCAACGGGGAGGTGCCTTCATAGCGCGTCGCGATCAGTTCGCTCCAGCTGTTCAGTGTCAGTCGATCGATGCTCAGCACCAGGTTGTCTCGGGTAACGGCGTGCCGCAGTGATTCGCTTAGCTCGTCGAACGATAGGGGTTGCTGTGGGTTCAGCGGGTCAAGACCGACGTTGATCAGCAGCAGGACCTTGACGGGACTCGCCGCGATCAACAGCGCCTCGTCAGCCAGTGCTTGAGGCGGCATTGGGAATGCCTGGCGGATATCGGTCAACAACGCGAACAGCTCGGCTTCCGTCAGCCCGCTGTCGCCGGGGTGCAGGGCGACATGCGTGGCCGTATCGATAATGCCGTTGCGATGGCACCAGGCTAAAAGTGGAACCAGTTCGCGGGAGCGCTTGAGCGGCGAAAAATTGCTGAGCTGTTGGGCATTCAGGTTGCCTTGGTAAAGCGCCCAGTAGCCGTCATCCGCGGCGTCATAGCCCTGCATGAGGGTCAGGCTGTGCTCTGCCAGGTCGGGCGCGATGCCCAGGTTGATGGCTTCAACCTTGCCCGCCTTGCGTTCGATCGCGGCATGCAGGCGCCTGCCCAGCACACCGAAATCCCGTCCGTTGATGCTGCTGGTGATCTGCAGGCGTCGGGCGAATTCACTGAGGAATCGGTAGCCATAGGTCAGTTCGTTGACCAGCGCTCGGCGTTCCTCGACGACTCGCCGCACCTTCCACTGGCTGCGCGCGTCGAGTTGGGCAAATTGTCGATGATCCCATTTCCATTCCGCCACCAGGCGTTCAAGCAAACGCCTTTTCCAGCTTTTGCTTCGGCCGCCGGAGGGCTGGCTGAGGGGCTTGTTGACCTTCAGGTACAGACAACGCCGCAGCAGTGCGAGGCGTTGCTGATCGCCGCGGCTGTCGAGGTAGTGCTCGATTCTGCGGTAGGCGACGATATAAGGATCGAGCTCGTCCAGATCGAGTCGATTGGCATACACAGCCTGCTTGAAGTCGAGGCTGAGGCAGCGCACCTGAGGATGCTCGCTGGCGTAGACCTCGATCAGCAGCAGCTTGAACAGCGACTTGTAGGGCGACTCGATGGCCTTGTACAGCTGCCACAAGCCGGCACCGAGGTATTCGCCGGGTGGGATGCTGGCGAGACTGCCCAGATCCAGCACCTCGTCGCTGCGCACGAAGCGTTTGTCCAGCAGGGTGCGCACGTAGTCGTGGTAGCGGTGCTCTTCGTAATCAGGCACCAGCCACCAGAGAGGGGTGCGTCCGCCCAGCCAGATCGCGGTGCGGTAGAACTCGTCCAGCAGCAGATAGTGTTGCGTGGTTCCGCAATCGTCGGAGGTCAGCTTGGCTTCGCGGGCGCCCTGGGTGAAGCGGACCGGATCGACCAGGAAAAAATGCGCCTCGCTGCCTTGGGTCGCGGCCCATCCCTGTAGCAGCTCGCATTTGCGTTGCAGTTCGCTGAGTTGCTGCGCAGACAGGTCCGGATCATGGCAAACCCAGACGTCCAGGTCGCTTTGGTCGTCCTGCGCAACGGTGCCAAGGCTGCCCATGAGAAACAGGCCGAGAATCGGCGGCGGCTTTCCACGCAGTGGCTTGTAGCGGAACGAGCGGCTCAGGCGCTGGGCTGCGGCCAATGTTTCGGCGTCGGGCTCGAACCCTGCCAGTCCGGCTGGTGTAATGCTGGAAACGTAACCCGGCAGAATCGGATGGTTTACGTGCAAAAGCAGCGGCAACAGTGTGAGCACCGCCTGTTGGCGGGACGACATCACGAGCCGGGTGCGTTCCAGGCGTGCGGCATTCAATGAAAGAAAGCGGGCACGAAGCGCAGCGAGCACCTTGCGATCGATTCCCTGTTCAAGGATCGGGCGGATTTCCTGGTGGCGCGTCATGTGGCGATTGCTTCAGGCAAACGGTGTTGTCCGACATGTTGATCGAGGCGCAAGGCGAAAACCAGCACGGGTCAGCGAACGCCGCAGCTGCAAGAAACGGGTGATAGCCGAGCGCCTGTTGGGGATCAAACAGGCAAAATGGCGTGCTCGGCTAGGCTTTGGTCGCCTCAAGCTTAAGCCGGAACGGGCTCAGTGAGAATTGTCAGCAGCACTTGGGCATGCTCAGCGGCATCGCGTCCAAGGCTCGTCAGGTAGCCGCCGTCGGGTAGGGTTGTCAGACCTTTGCTATGCAGGCGCTGGGCGGCAGCAATTGCCGCGTCGCCGGCGTCGTGGTGGACTTTCAGGCCTTCGAGTGAGTTGTCGAGGTTGAACAGGCGAAGAATTTCCAGCTCGGCTACCACTTCTGGGGTGTAGGACATGTCTGCTCCTCGGATGATGGGCGTTGGCCCTGTTTGCGGAAGTGTAGATGCTACGTGCGCGCCTGCCTCCGTCTAAGACCATTCGGCCAGGTCGGGTAGGTTGCGCAGCTGCGCTTCGTACCCTTCGATGTCGAACGGGCGGTCTTGCTCGAGCATCTGCCGGATCTCCCCGGCGAGCACGAGCGCCATCAGCTTGAGGATCTCGTCGCGCTCGTAGCCGACCAGCGTCAGTTTGTTCAGCGTAGCCTGGGCAGCGGCGGGTTCGCCGGCTTCAAGCTGGTTTTCGATTGCCTGGATCAGGGTTTCCTCGGCAAAGCGTTCGTCATCGTCGGGGGTGGAGGCGTTGGTCATGTCGCGGCTCTTCAAAGTTATCCGATGATAGACCTCGGCGGTGGCAACTTCCGGTGCGGCTGGGCACACTCGGGCGGAACGCTTCGCCTGGGTCGGTTTCTATCCGTACTATGAATCATCGAGAACGCGACGACATCAATGATTACATTCCATTGCCTTGAACAGGGCGCGCTGATCCGGCGCACCGCCGATGCGCTGACGGCGCTGCCCGACAACGTGCTGTGGGTCGATCTGCTGTCGCCTGATTCGCAGGAAGAGCATTTTATCGAATCGTCGTTGGGGCTGGACATTCCGACCCGCGAAGAACTCGCCGAAATCGAAGACTCGTCGCGCTTCTACGATGAGGATGGCGCCATCTTCATGACCACGACGGTGGTGATGGGGATCGCCGATCGGCGGCCGGAAAATGCCGAAGTCACCTTCGTCCTGACCAAGCGTTGCCTGGTGACCGTTCGCTATACCGAGCTCAGTGCGTTCCGGCAGTTCGAGGCGAAAAGTTCTCGGCAGTCGTCGACCTATTCCTCCAGCCATCAGATTTTTCTCGCCCTGGCGGACGCAGTGGTTGATCGCATTGCCGACGTGCTGGAAAGCGTTCAGGTCGAGCTGCAGACGTTATCGAGATGCATCTTCGACGAGCGAAAGGAGCAGCGCACGGACCTGCAGCAGATCATCCAGCAGCTCGGGCAGCACCGTTCGCTCCTGTCGCAGCTGGGCGAAAGCTTGTTCAGCTCAACCCGGCTGTTGGCGTTTTATCGCCTGCATGCCAACGAGCCCAGGCAGGGTATCGTCAAGGGTCTGCTGAAGGCGCTGGAGCGTGACGTACGCTCGCTAGGGGAGCATCAGGCGCGGCTGTTGGGCGATATCGCTTTTCTGCTCGACGCCACGCTGGGGCTGATCAATATCGAACAGAACGCCATCATCAAGGTGTTTTCCATTGCAGCGGTACTGTTCCTGCCGCCAACGCTGGTGGGTACGGTATATGGCATGAACTTCGAGCGCATGCCCGAGCTCAGTTGGTCGTTTGGCTATCCGATGGCCCTTGGGATGATGGTGATCTCCGCCATCATCCCGTACGCCTGGTTCAAGTTCCGTGACTGGCTTTGATCAGCCGAAGAAATGGAAATACAGAACGATGCAGAACGCGCCCGGCAGCGCCCATACGGCGCCAAAAACGAGGGGCGTGCGCAGCGTGAACAACAATGTGCGTTTGTAGCGCTTCCCGCCCGACGGGCTATTGCCTTCACCGAACAGAGCAGGCCTGCTTCGCCAGCGCCTGCAGCGCTTCACCGGTCAGGCGATAGGTGGTCCATTGATCCTGGGGACGCGCACCCAGTGATTGGTAAAACTGGATGGCCGGCTCGTTCCAGTCCAGCACCGACCACTCGAAGCGCCCGCAGCCACGCGACACTGCCAGGCGCGCCAGATATCGGAGCAACGCCTTGCCTGCACCGGTGCCCCGGGCCTCGGGCGTGACATAAAGATCTTCGAGATAAAGGCCATTGCGGCCAAGCCATGTCGAGTAATTGAAGAAATACACCGCATAGCCGATCGGCTGGCCGTCGCGCTCGCAGATCAGCGCGCTGGCGCTGGCATCTTCGACGAACAGGCTGGACTCGATGCCCGCGACATCGGTTTTCACTTCATGCTCGGCGCGCTCATAGATTGCCAGCTCGGTGATAAAGCGCAGGATCAGCGCGGCATCAGCGCGGCTGGCGGGGCGAATGTTCAACGACATGAAAACGCTCCGGTGTGACAGGCGCGAGCCGCCTCGCGCCTGCCCAGGTGACAGGGCTCAGCGCGCTGCCAGCAATTCACGGCCGCGCTGAACGGCTGCGCGAACCTGCCTGGGTGCCGTACCGCCAATGTGATCGCGGGCGTTCACCGAGCCTTCCAGGGTCAGCACGGCGAACACGTCCTCACCGATCTGATCGCTGAACTGACGCAGCTCGGCGAGGCTCATTTCAGCCAGGTCCTTGCCGCTCTCCAGTCCGTACTTCACCGCATGGCCAACGATCTCGTGGCAATCACGGAAGGGCAGGCCCTTGCGCACCAGATAGTCGGCCAGATCGGTTGCTGTGGAGAAACCACGCAGTGCGGCTTCACGCATGATTTCGCGCTTGGGCTTGATCGCCGGAACCATGTCGGCAAAGGCGCGCAGTGAGTCGCGCAGGGTGTCGGCGGCGTCGAACAGCGGCTCCTTGTCTTCCTGGTTGTCCTTGTTGTACGCCAGTGGCTGGCCTTTCATCAGCACCAGCAGTCCGGCGAGCGCACCGAACACGCGGCCGGTCTTGCCGCGTACCAGTTCCGGTACGTCCGGGTTCTTCTTCTGCGGCATGATCGAGCTGCCGGTGCAGAAGCGGTCGGGCAGGTCGATGAACTGAAACTGCGCGCTGGTCCAGAGCACCAGCTCTTCGGAAAACCGCGACAGGTGCATCATTGCCAGCGAGGCGGCGGCGCAGAATTCGATGGCGAAGTCGCGATCCGAGACGCCGTCCAGCGAGTTGCCGGAGATGGCCTCGAAACCCAGCAGTTCGCAGGTGATCTCGCGCTGAATCGGGTAAGTCGTGCCGGCCAGCGCGGCCGAGCCCAGCGGCATGCGGTTGGTGCGCTTGCGGCAATCCACCAGCCGCTCATGGTCACGCGACAGCATCTCGAACCAGGCCAGCAGGTGATGGCCGAAGGTCACCGGCTGCGCAGTCTGCAGGTGGGTGAAACCGGGCATGATGGTGTCCGCTTCGGCTTCGGCGAGCCCCAGCAGGCCCTCTTGCAGCCGTGTGATTTCGCCGAGGATCAGGTCGATTTCATCGCGCAGCCACAGGCGGATGTCGGTGGCGACCTGGTCGTTGCGCGAGCGGCCGGTGTGCAGCTTCTTGCCGGTGACGCCGATGCGGTCGGTCAGGCGCGCTTCGATGTTCATGTGTACGTCTTCCAGGTCGACGCGCCAGTCAAACGTGCCGGCTTCGATTTCGCTCTGGATTTCTTTCAGATTGGCGATGATCTGGTCGCGTTCGGCATCGCTCAGCACGCCGGCCTTGGCCAGCATGGTGGCGTGGGCGATGGAGCCCATGATGTCGTGGCGGTAGAGGCGCTTGTCGAACTCGACGGAGGCGGTGAATCGGGCGACGAAGGCGTCGACGGGCTCGCTGAAGCGGCCGCCCCAGGACTGGTTGGTCTTGTCGGTGCTCATGAATGCGCTCGCAGAAATCGGAGTGGGCGAAAGAAAGGCCGAATAATAACAGGCTTCTGCAGTCTCTCACGGTCGGGCGGCACCACTGCCCTGACAGCCCGCCGAGCGCGGTGGGTTACCGAAGCGGGCTGTCAAAGAAGGTGAGCTGGCTCAGGAGCTACGGTCCCGTCACGCCTTGAACTGTCCCAGGCTGGCCTCGAGCCGTTGCGCCAGGCTGCCCAGTTCGCGGCCACTGGCCGCGGTGGCGGTAACCGCCTCGGCAGATCGTTCGGCTTCGCTCAGAATCACCTGCACGCGTTCACGTACATTGGTCGCGGTGCCGGCCTGCCGTTCGGCGCCGCGTGTCGCCTCCTGTACGGCGTCATGCATTTGCCCCACGGCGAGTTGCAAGGCTCGCTGCAATTCGCGGCTGGTGCTGAGCGAGGCCAGTCCGCTGTTGGCCTGCTGGCCAGTGCTGCTGATCGCCGAAACGGCGTCGTGTGCGCCTCGTTGCAGGCTTTCGATGTGCGTCCGGATATCGCCAGTCGACTGCTGGGTCTTGCTCGCCAGCGCGCGTACCTCGTCCGCCACGACGGCGAAGCCGCGACCGCTTTCGCCCGCGCGGGCTGCTTCGATGGCAGCGTTTAACGCAAGCAGATTGGTCTGCTCGGCGATACCCTGGATAACCGTCAGGACCACTTCGATCTGTTCACTTTGCTTGGCCAGCTTCTCGATTACGTCGGTGCTGCTCCGTACCCCTTTGCCGAGTGCTTCGATCGTTTTTCCGACTTGGTCCGAAATTGCCTCGTTGTCGACTGCCGCCTTGCGGATTGACACGACCTGCTCCAGGGCGGCCTGCATGGCCCGGCTATCTTTCTGGGCATGGTGCGTCATGTCAGCAAGCGCCTGCAGGCTGCCTGCGACCTCGTCACGCTGACGTCCGGCGGCGGCCGCGGCAGCGGCGCTGCGCGTGCCCAGTGCATCGATTTCAGCGCCGGTCTGCACGGCGATGGCATGGGCCTCCTGGACGATGGGTTGAAGTTTGGCTAAGAACAGATTGACCGCGTCGGCCATGTCACCGACTTCGTCCGCGCTGTGAATCTCCACGCGCTGGGTGAGGTCACCGTGGCCGGCCGACAGGCCCCGCAGCGCGGTGACCAGCAAGCCCAGGCGGCGCAAGACTTGCCGGCCCAGGACGAGGGTAACTGCGACCAGCAGCACAACACCGGTCACCACCAGGCCAAGGCTGATCTCCCACAGTAAGGTGGTCGCCGATCGCTTTACCGCCTTCTGGCTGTTCGAGTCGATGGCTTCGGCCACCTCGGCCGCAGCAGTCAGGCGCGCCCCCAGAATTTTCGCGCTATCGCTCGCGGTAGCGGCAAGGCCTGTCTCGACCAGGCTTGCGGTACCGGCGATCAGCGCCTGGAAGCGACTGTTGAATGCGGTGAGTTCGGTGTCGACCGCCGAGGTGGAAAGACCGAGGATGACCTGGCCGATCTCGGCGCCCTTGGGGTTGATGGGGCGTCTTCGCGAGATAAAGCGTCGGGTCGTTCGCAGCTGCGGACAGAACCTTGTCGAAAGCGGTTCGGCCATCGCCTTTATCGAGCAATGCCTTGATCCTCGGGTCCTTGCGATTCAGATGGCGGGTAAGCTGGTTGCCATCGGCATCAAAGTAAACGACAAAAACCACGGCCGGGTTCTGGTGGGCCATCCTGACGAACTCGGTCAGGGCAGGAACATCGTTGTCCCAGATCGCCGAGGGCGCGACCCCGGCCAGCAGAACGGCCAGGTCGTCACCCGACTGCTTGAGGTGGTGCTCAAGTACATTCTGCAGTTGCATCTGCTCGTCGGTCAGCCGCTGCGTCAGACCCTGCGTGAGGTCGCCCTGCATGCGTTCGGACAGTCTGGACAACCCGTTCCGCACTTCCACATCAGCGGACTGAAGCTCGCCCAGCAAGCGCGCGGCGTCTCCGCTCAGGCTTTCCTGTATCTCCTGCTCGAGTGCACCGATGGTGCCCCGTGTCAGTGCTAGCGAAACTACAACTTGCACCATCACTGCCGCACATAAGGTAAGAAATACCGGACGCAGCAAACGGCTACGCAAAGAGGAAAACAGCGGCACGGCTCGACTCCTGCCGCAACAGGCGGCCAATGTTGACAAGGGCGTGATGCAATCGTTACGCCACTGTGCCTGTATCGGCTTGTCCGCTTACGCCTTTAATTGTTCTGCTCCTGGGCTGCTGGCAGCTTTGCTGCACACAAGTTGCGAAGGGCTGGTACACCTGTTGCGCAAGGCGCCGATAGACGCTGGCCTCGCAGATGTGCGGCGCCTTTCGTGTCCTTTCGGTCTACCCATTGCGTTGCGCTCTGGCCGCGCGGAAACTCTGCCCATGCAAATAAAAAGACTTAACCGGCCACGCTCCGCTGCCCCGGCCGATGATTTCTTTGTGCCCGAACTGTGCGAGGCCGACGCGCTGCTCGGCCTGGTGCTGCTCGCCGAGTTGCTGGTGCTGGTGCTGGTGCTGGCCGAGCCGATGCAACCCGGCTTCAACTGGATGCGCCTGGCGCTGACGTCGCTGTTCGTGCAGTGGGTGATGCTGCTTTCGGCTGGCCTGACCTGCCAGCTGCGACCGCTGCTGGCGCGATTGTCGCCCTGGCTGGCGGGGCTCGTCTGCTGTGCGATGGTGGTCGGGCTGACGCTGGCGTGCACGGCGGTTGCCGATATCTATCAGCTTGGCGGCCCGCTGACGCGCGTCGGCGAGGTGAATCTGTATCTGCGCCATGCATTGATCAGCCTGATCATGTCCGGCCTGCTGCTGCGCTATTTCTATCTGCAGAGCCAATGGCGGCGGCAGGAGCAGGCCGAGCTCAAGGCGCGCATCGAGTCGTTGCAGGCGCGCATCCGGCCGCATTTTCTGTTCAACAGCCTGAACAGCATCGCCAGCCTGGTGGTCACCGATCCAGCCAAGGCCGAGCAAGCGGTGCTGGACCTGTCTGATCTGTTTCGTGCGAGCCTGGCGCGTCCTGGTACGCTGGTGCCTTGGCATGAAGAGCTGAAGCTGTCACGTCGCTACCTGTCGATCGAGCAGTACCGGCTCGGCGAGCGGTTGCAGGTCGAGTGGCACGTCGATGGCGTTCCGGATGATCTACCGATTCCTCAACTGACCTTGCAGCCCTTGCTGGAAAACGCGTTAATCCACGGAATCCAGCCGCGGATCGAGGGAGGGGTAGTCAGCGTGGCGGCGTATTATGCCGGTGGCGTGTTTCATCTGGAGGTCAGCAATCCATTCGACGAGGCCGCTCAAACGCTGCCATCTCGGGGCACTCAACAGGCCCTGCACAATATAGACGCACGACTAACGGCACTTTTCGGTCCCGCGGCGAGTCTCAGCGTGAAGCGGCGTAACGCCCGTTACTACACCTGTCTACGCTATCCGTGTGCGACATAAAAAGCAGGAAGCCAGATCCATATGAATGTGCTGATTGTCGATGACGAACCTCTAGCCCGCGAGCGCCTTGCCCGACTGGTAGGTGATCTTGACGGCTATCGTGTCCTGGAACCTTCCGCCTCCAACGGCGAGGAAGCGCTGTCCCTGATTGAGGAACTGCGTCCCGATGTCGTGTTGCTGGATATCCGTATGCCGGGGCTTGATGGCCTCCAGGTTGCAGCCAAGCTGTGCGAGCGCGACGCTCCCCCTGCGGTGGTCTTCTGCACCGCCCACGACGAGTTCGCGCTGGAAGCCTTTCGAGTGAGCGCGGTCGGTTATCTGGTCAAGCCGGTACGGCCGGAACACCTCGCCGAAGCGTTGAAGAAAGCCGAGCGGCCCAATCGTGTGCAACTCGCGGCGCTGACGCGTCCTGCAGCGGCGAGCGGCACCGGCCCGCGCAGCCATATCAGCGCACGGACCCGCAAGGGCATCGAGCTGATCCCATTGCCCCAGGTGATCTATTTCATCGCCGACCACAAATACGTCACCCTGCGCCATGAAGGCGGCGAGGTTCTGCTGGATGAGCCGTTGAAGGCGCTCGAGGATGAGTTCGGCGAGCGTTTCGTCCGCATTCACCGCAATGCGCTGGTCTATCGCGACCGTATCGAGCGATTGCAGCGCACCCCCCTCGGACACTTTCAGCTGTTTCTCAAGGGGCTTGAGGGTGAGCCGCTTACCGTAAGCCGCCGCCATGTCGCCGGTGTTCGCAAGTTGATGCAGAACCTTTGAGGGCGAGAAAAGCGCCGGAGGCGGGAAGGAGCAGCTAAGGCCGGAGGCGCTTGGCCCCGGTTGACGAGCACGCGAGAAAAGAACTGCCGGGGCGCAGAGAAGCTCAGATCCTGTCCAGCCTCCAGCC
>NZ_JAMOIE010000099.1 GCF_024448935.1 Stutzerimonas stutzeri | reverse complement strand
GGGGCTTTTTGCTTCCGGGAAGCGGCCTAGCCTTTCTGCAAATGAGGGATCCATGCCGAACACCGAGAAACCTCGATTACGCACGGCGACATTGCCGGACGCATCGCGGCGCTCCTGACGAAGGCGCAACTCGGCCGGTGCGCCAACGCTGATCCGGTATTCGAGGTCCTCTGGATGGGCCTGCCCCACTTGACAGGCCGCCCGCAACCCATAGGTTTTGAGCAGTGCATTGCAATGAGCAAGCAGGGCCTTTCGTTCGTCCGTGGTCAGGTAAAGCATCTTGAGTTCGGCCAGATATGGCGACGGTTCATCCGAGTCCGGCAGCCTTGAGCTGTCCGCTGGGGATCAGGAAGATCGAGATCAACAGTAACTTTGATAGCCGACTTGTCAGTCCCTGCTGCATGATGCACCCTTGCGCTTATTAATATTATTTAGCCATCGCCGCGCCCTGAAAAGCGTCTAAGCTGCGATTAACGAAGCGACTCCCGCAGCGTACTGGAAGCCAACCGCTCGATGAAAATACATACCGATGCCGCCAGCCGTTTGGCGACCGAGGTTGTGACGCAGTTGCCAGTGCCTTCGAGGCTGGGCATGCTGCGCTTCGAGCGTTTGAATGAGGCCAGCTGGGCGCTGCTGTTTCTCGACCCTGCCTGCGAACATTATCTAGGCCAGCCCGCGCAGGATCTCTGTTCCCTGATCGACTCGCCTTACGCCAGCCTCATGGAACCGCAGGTTCGCCTTACGCTTCATGACGTCGTGCAAGCCCAGCTCGCAACGCTGGGCCACTACTCCATCCGGTATTGCCTGCACACTTGCGGTGGGCCGCTTCATCTGCTGGAGATCGGCGAACGCTGCCAACAGTATGGTCGAGACCTGGTCCGCGGCTACCTGATTGTCGAACCCCATGGAGCGGGAGCCTCCCCTGCTCTGGAATCGGAAAATGCGACGCTGCGGGCGTCCCTGGAGTTTTATCAGCAGGCCCAGGATGAGCACCTCGAACACATGATCCGCTCCCGTGCGCAACAGAGTCTGATCGTGCGCCTGGCCCGGCACCGGTACAGCGCAGCCAACCCGCAGCTCGAAGCCGCCCAGCTGATCACCCAAGCCGCCAGCGAAGCCTACGGGATAGCCCGCGCGTCGATATGGCATTTGCAGGGCAATCAGCTAGAAGCCATCGCCGCCTACTGTCGAGATAGCGGCAGCCTCGAATACCCCTCATCGCTGGATATATCGGGCTGCCCGCGTTATATCGAGGCGCTGCACAGCGGGCGAGTGATCGATGTGCAAAACATCGCCGAAGACGCCCGGACCGTGGAGCTGGCGCACGCTTTTTTCAACCCGCGGGGTATCACGTCGATCCTTGACGCAACGATACGGGTCGGTGGCGAGGTGTTTGGCGTGCTCTGCCTGGAACACTCCGGTTGCGTCAGAACCTGGCACGCCGACGAGGTGGCGTTCGCTGGTGAACTGGCCGATCAGTATGCGCAGGTGCTGGCCAATCAGCAGCGCGTCAGTGCAGCTTACACATTGCAGCTCTTCCAGCGCGCGGTCGAACAGAGTGCCAGCGCGTTCATCCTGGTTGACCGTGAGGGCATCGTCGAGTACGTGAATCCAAGCTTCACCTCCATCACCCAGTTTTCAGCCGATGAGGTCAGGGGCCGCCGCCTGGCCGACCTTACCGCCCTGGAAAACCTCAGCGAATTGCTGTTGGATACTTCGTCGGCCTTGTCACAGAGCAACAGCTGGCAGGGTGAATTTCGCAGCCGCCGAAAGAATCTGGAGCCCTATTGGGGGCAGCTGTCGATTTCCAAGGTGTTCGGTGAAAGCGGTGAACTCACGCATTACACCGGCATTTACGAAGACATCACGCAGAGCAAGCTGGCGCAGCAGCACATCGAGCGCCTGGCCTATACCGATAACCTGACCAGCCTCGGAAATCGCCCGTTTTTCATCCGCAGCATCGAACAGCGCTTCGCCACCAGCAAAGAACCGCAGCTGTGTCTGTTGCTGGTGGATATCGACAATTTCAAGCGCATCAATGACAGCCTCGGACACCAGACCGGCGACAAATTGCTGGCCAGCCTGGCTCGCCGTCTACGCAACAGCTTCAACCGGGACAGTGTGCTTGCACGCTTCGCCAGCAACGAGTTCGCCATCCTGCTCGACAACATGGACCTGGAAGAAGGCCGGCTGCTGGCGCATCAGGTGCTGCGCATCCTCGACAAACCCCTGTTCGTCGACAAACAGCTGATCAGCGTCAGCGCCTCCCTGGGCCTGGCCTGTTCGCCGCTGCATGGCCGCGATCCCGAGACGCTGATGAAACACGCCGGCCAAGCCCTGCATAAAGCCAAGGCCAACGGCAAGAATCAGGTCCAGGTGTTTACCGAAGCCTTGCACGTCGAGGTCAACTACAAGCTATTCGTCGAAAACAATCTGCGCCGTGCGCTGGTGCAGAATGAACTGGAAGTCTTCTATCAACCCAAACTCTGCCTGCGCAGCGGCCGGCTGCAGGGACTGGAAGCGCTGCTGCGCTGGAACCACCCGGAAAAAGGCATGATCCGCCCCGATCAATTCATCGGCGTTGCCGAAGAAACCGGGCTGATCATCCCGATAGGCAAGTGGGTAGCACGTGAGGCCTGCCGGATGGGGCTGCAACTCGCGGCACTGGGCATCGGCAATCCGCAGGTCGCCATCAACCTGTCACCCAAACAATTTTCGGATCCCGACCTGGTCGGCTCGATTGCCGCCATTCTTTCCGAAGAACAGCTACCACCCGACCGTCTTGAGCTGGAGCTGACTGAGAGCCTGCTGCTCGAAGCGACCGAAGAGACCCGCCAGCAACTGCTAGCGCTTAAGGCACTCGGGGTCACCCTGGCAATGGATGACTTCGGTACCGGCTATTCGTCGTTGAGTTATCTGAAGAAATTCCCCATCGATGTGATCAAGATCGACCGCAGCTTCATCAAGGACATTCCGGACAACCAGGACGATATGGAGATCACCTCAGCCGTTATCGCCATGGCCCGCAACCTCAATCTCAAGGTGGTTGCGGAAGGTATCGAGACCGTTGAACAGCTGACCTTCCTGCGCCATCAGCGCTGCGATATCGGCCAGGGTTACCTGTTCGACCAGCCCATCCCCGGCGACCAGCTACTGAGCTCGCTACGCCGATATCCGCACTGGCTCTAACGGTTCTGCGCCTACCGTCCGGCCACACGCGCGTTGGATTTGTCAGCTTGGTAGCCTAGGCTAGCTGAAAACACGCCCCAGGCTCGAGGACCGCAATGACCCTACGCTCGCACATTCTCGTTCATAAACAAGCGCTACCCGATGCAGGACAAGCCCTGCCCGGACGCGCCACGCCCGTCCCGGTACCCGCGGCTCACTTCGTCAGCGGTAACCCGCTGCAGCCCCCATTCCCGGCGCACCTGCAGCAGGCGATGTTTGCCATGGGCTGTTTCTGGGGAGCCGAACGGCGCTTCTGGGAGCAGCCCGGGGTATGGACTACCGCGGCGGTCTATGCCGGAGGGCATACGCCAAACCCCACCTACGAAGAGGTCTGTTCCGGTCTTACCGGGCACACCGAAGCCGTGCTGGTGGTGTTTGACCCACAACAGATTTCGTATGACGACCTGCTCAGGCTGTTCTGGGAGGCGCACAACCCGACCCAGGGCATGCGCCAAGGCAACGACATCGGCACCCAGTATCGCTCGGCAATCTACTGCTTTAACGCCACCCAACTCGAAATGGCGCACGATAGCGAAGCACGTTTCCAGACCGAACTGAACAAGCACGGGCTTGGCGGCATCACCACGGAAATCGCCGACCTGCCGGCCTTCTACTACGCAGAGGCCTACCATCAGCAATATCTGGCGAAGAACCCTGGCGGATACTGTGGTCTTGGCGGCACAGGCGTCTGCATGCCGGCCTGAAAACTGCACGATGTCGATGCCAGGGAAGGCAAGCACAACCTACTGATGGTTGCGGTGGCGCCGCGCCCGAACCGCTCCCGCAGCTCGACCAGGCTCCGGGCGAACCTTCGTCTGGAGCGAGCCGCCAGGCCGCCGCGGCATCCAGCCATCCATGTACCGACCGGTGACGCCTGGCTTCTGTGCTTTAAAAAGAAAACCCCGCCGAAGCGGGGCCTTTGCAGACTGAAACTGACATCCCTGACTTACGCCTTCCTGGCGTCGTTCCGCTACGCGTCCGTTTTGTTGCTGAAGCGCTTCCCTACGCGGCGTCCATGGCGGCAAAGACTACCGCTCGGTCTGAAAAACCTGTAGTAGCAGTTTGCACCACGGCTTGTAAGCATTCACTTACGCACGGACCCGGCCTTGGCTCCGCGTGTAAGCATTTGACTACAAACGATGCAGGTTCATGACTGAAACGGGTGGTGCATCGTTCGCCATGGATGGCCGATCAATTTCACTATGCCTTCACCGACCAAGCGCGCTTAGAACTGCGCAGCATCGAGCAGATACAACGAATCGCTGCCGGCTCGAACCGAGGCGCTCAACGAGTGAATGCGAGGCAACAGACGGGCGAAATAAAACCGCGCCGTGCCGAGCTTGCCGGCGTAGAAATCATCTTGCTTTTCCTTGCCCAGCGCGGCTTCTGCCATTCTCGCCCACATATAGGCGTAGGCCGTGTAACCGAACACATGCAGGTACTCGACCGAGGCCGCGCCGATCTCGTTGGGGTTGCGCTGTGCACTATCGATGACGAAGGCTGTGAGTCCGTCAAGGTTCTCCAATGCTGCCTTCAGTGGAACAGTGAACTCGCCGAGCTCACTGCTCGCAGCCGCACAGTAACTTCGGATTTCCTCTGCAAACGCGTTGTACAGTTCGCCGCCATTGCCCACCACCTTGCGTCCGAGCAGGTCCAGCGCCTGGATGCCGTTGGTGCCTTCGTAGATCTGGGTGATCCGACAGTCGCGGACCAGTTGCTCTTGCCCCCACTCGCGGATGAAGCCGTGGCCACCGAAGATCTGCTGACCATGGACGGTGGTTTCCAGGCCCATGTCGGTGAGGAAGGCCTTGGCCACTGGGGTCAATAGTGCGACCTGCGCTTCGGCCCGCTGACGTGCTTCGGCATCATCGCCGAACTTGGCGATGTCCAGCTGCAGGGCGACATAGCTGGAGAAGGCGCGCCCGCCTTCGTTCAGCGCTTTCATGGTCAGCAGCATGCGGCGCACATCGGGGTGCACGATGATCGGATCGGCGGCCTTGTCTTGCGATACCGGCCCCGTGGGAGCGCGGCTCTGGATGCGCTCGCGGGCGTACTCGATGGCACTCTGATAAGAACGCTCGCCGGTGGAGAGCCCCTGGATGCCAACGCCCAGACGCTCGTAGTTCATCATGGTGAACATGGCGGCCAGTCCCTTGTTCGGCTCGCCGACCATCCAGCCGGTGGCGCCGTCGAAGTTCATCACGCAGGTCGCAGAGGCCTGGATACCCATCTTGTGCTCGATGGAGCCGCAGCTCAGGCTGTTGCGCTTGCCCAGGCTGCCGTCGTCGTTGACCATCACCTTGGGCACCAGGAACAGCGAGATACCACGCGAACCGGCCGGCGCGTCGGGGAGCTTGGCCAATACCAGATGGATGATGTTGTCGGTGAGATCGTGCTCGCCGCCGGTGATGAATATCTTGGTGCCGCTGACCTTGTAGGAGCCGTCCGCCTGAGGCTCCGCCTTGGTGCGGATGATGCCCAGATCGGTCCCGGCGTGGGGCTCGGTCAGGCACATGGAGCCGGACCAGACACCGGCATACATGTTTGGCAGGTACTTCTGCTTCAGCTCTTCGCTGGCATGGGCATAGATCGACAGGCAGGCGCCGGAAGTCAGCATCGGGTAGAGACCGAACGCCAGACTGGCCGAGTTCATCATTTCCTCGACCTGCGCCGAGATCGCTTTCGGCATGCCCATGCCGCCGTAGGCTGGGTCGCCGCCTACACCGACCCAGCCGCCTTCGGCGTAAAGGTGGTAGGCCTCCGGGTATCCAGCCGGAGTGGTTACCGCGCCGTCGACCCAGCGACAGCCTTCCTCGTCACCGCTGCGGTTGAGCGGGGCGATGGAATTCGCAGTGATCTTGCCGGCCTCCTCGAGGATGGCTTCGGCGGTTTCCGTATCGACGACTTCCGCCAACGCTGGCATCGTCTGCCAGAGCTTCGGGGCGTCGAACACTTCATTCAGGACGAAACGCATATCGCGCAGGGGTGCTTTGTAGTCAGCCATGAAAAAGACCTCGCAGAAAACATCTCACCGGCCGATTGGCCGCAGCAGTTCCGCGAGTCTAACCGAAGACCTATCGGCACCCGAAGCGTCTTTAAATGACTGGCCGGTTCTCACTTCGACGCTAGAGGCAGCCCTGCTTGCTCGCCCGGCATCCACGAGCCGCGACTGAGTTCGCCCACAGACAAGCCCGCACGAGGCGGGCTGGAAATCACCAATGGGTCAGAAAGCGAATGGGGCCGCGGCCAGCTTCATCAGGTTGGCACTTCGTCTTCAGCACCATTGGCCGCATAGCTGCCATGAAAGTCGAGCACTACGTCGATCAGGAAGCGCATATTGCGCAGGGGAGCCCTGTAAGCGGGCATATCGTTCCCAGGACGGCACTGTGCATCGCTATGCCCGCCACGCGACTGACCGATCGACCCGCTCGCCATCGCATTGCAGGCGCTGAATGCGCCACCATAACCACCGGCCGTCCGACCGTTCGCACGGATGGCGGTGGCAATCCCCCGCCTCCTGCTCGATCCAAAGGCCTCAGTAGGCCAGCTCGAAGTGCGCCTCATCCATGTCCATCAGGTTGTCGGCACCGGACAGCATGGCCTCGACGTGGGTACGCGTACGCGGCAGGATGCGCTGGAAGTAGAAGCGTGCGGTCTGCACCTTGGCGGTGTAGAAGCCGTCCGCATCTTCGCCGGCAGCGATCTTCTCCGACGCCAGGCGTGCCATGTCTGCCCAGAAGTAGGCCAGACATGCGTAACCGCAGTACATCAGGTAATCCACCGAAGCGGCGCCGACTTCTTCGCGGTTCTTCATCGCAGCCATACCGACCTTCATGGTCAGGTCGCCCCACTCCTTGTTCAGCTTGGCCAGCAGCTCGACGAACTGCTTGACCGCCTCGTTGCCTTCGTTGGCCTGGCAGAACTTGTGCACGACCTTGGTAAAGCCCTTCAGCGCCTCGCCCTGAGTCATCAGGATCTTACGGCCCAGCAGGTCGAGCGCCTGGATACCGGTGGTCCCTTCGTACAGCATCGAGATGCGGCTGTCGCGAACGTTCTGCTCCATGCCCCATTCGGCGATGAAGCCGTGACCACCGTAGATCTGCACGCCGTGATTGGCGGATTCGAAGCCCACTTCGGTCATGAACGCCTTGGCGATCGGAGTCAGGAAAGCGAGCATGGCGTCGGCGGCCTTGCGCTGTTCCTCATCAGTGCTGCGCTGGACGATATCAACCTGCTTGGCAGCGAAGTACATCATCGCCCGGTTGCCTTCGGCAAAGGCCTTCATGGTCAGCAGCATGCGGCGTACGTCAGGATGCACGATGATCGGGTCCGCAGCCTTTTCTGGTGCCTTCGGCCCGGTCAGCGAACGCATCTGCAGGCGCTCACGCGCATACTTGATGCCACCCTGGAAGCCGATTTCGGCATGTGCCAGGCCCTGCAGCGCAGTACCCAGACGCGCCGTATTCATGAAGGTGAACATGCAGTTCAGGCCCTTGTTCGGCGGGCCGATCAGGAAACCCGTGGCACCATCGAAGTTCATCACGCAGGTGGCGTTGCCGTGGATGCCCATCTTGTGCTCCAGCGAGCCGCAGGACACGCCATTGCGCTCACCCACGCCGCCTTCGGCGTTCGGCACGAACTTCGGCACGATAAACAGGGAGATCCCCTTGGTGCCAGCCGGCGCATCGGGCAGACGCGCCAGCACGATATGGACGATGTTGTCGGCCATGTCGTGCTCACCCGCGGAGATGAAGATCTTGGTGCCGGACACCTTGTAGCTGCCGTCGGCCTGAGGCTCCGCCTTGGTACGCAGCATGCCCAGGTCGGTGCCGCAATGCGGCTCGGTCAGGCACATGGTGCCAGTCCACTCGCCGGATACCAGCCTGGTCAGGTAGGTCTGCTGCTGCTCGGGCGTGCCGTGCTCGTGCAGGGTGTTCATCGCACCGTGCGACAGACCCGGGTACATGCCCCAGGACCAGTTGGCTTCACCGATCATTTCGCTGATGGCCAGGCCCAGCGATTCCGGCAGGCCCTGGCCGCCGTGCTCAACGTCATGGGCCAGGCTCGGCCAGCCACCTTCTACAAACTGCCGGTAAGCCTCTTTAAAGCCGGTCGGCGTCTTCACCCCGCTTTCGCTCCAGGTGCAACCCTCGATATCGCCCACACGGTTCAGAGGCGCGATGACCTGCTCACAGAACTTCGCACCTTCATCGAGAATGGCATTGACCATGTCCGGAGTGGCGTCTTCACACCCCGGAAGGCTCCGATAGTGCGCTTCGTAGCCGAGCAATTCGTCACGTACAAAGCGGATATCGCGCAAGGGGGCCTTGTAGTCAGGCATAGCGTAAACCTCAGCGGTGGGCTCTTGATTCAGGTGACTGACGGGTCAGCCACGCTTGATTTTGAATGGACCATCCGGCATAGCCGCGGCAGGTCAAACAGTCGTTTGAAACATACGTTTAGGCCTGCGCGATGTCAAGCAGCGACCATGACGCCATTCGTCGGCATCCGAACAATCATGGGCAGGGATCAGGTTGCCCGGAATCGGGCGAGGCGGCCGGCCAGACAGGCCGGCGCAGGTCAGGCTTTGGTGTTGACCAATGTACCGAGCACTTCGTCGGCAGTCTGCAGGAGGCGCACGCCAGCGTTGGCCTGATGCTCACCCACTTTCATCTGAACCAGTTGCTCGGTCAGCTCGACAGCCTGTGAATTCTCTGCGACCGGCAGAGCGCCGGTGGCGATTGCAGCGCCGGCTTCATCGACGCGCTGCTGCCCAGCCTGGTAGGCGCCCAGTCCGGCAGAGAGGAGGTTGTTGTTGATCTGCATGCTGCGATACTCGTGACATCATTTAGCCATCATTGAAGCAGGGCCGGACTGTTCTCGCCAATGACATATCGCTATAACGGATAAGCACGCTTAGCGGCCCGGAATGAGCGGCTCGATATCCAGATAGACTGCCACGTCCGATGGACCAGCCGGCGGGAGGTGCGGCACTCGTCCGAGGCAGGGGGCTGATAGTCGCTGGGCCAGCGTGGCAAGGTTTTCCTCCAGCCGCGACGTCGAGGGATCGATGATATTGGCGACCCAGCCGGCCAGCCTCAATCCGTCGCGTTCGATGGCCTCGGCGCTGAGCAGCGCATGGTTGATACAGCCGAGGCGCACCCCGACCACCAGGATCACCGGCAGGCCGAGCTGCACGGCAAGATCGGAAAGCGTTTCGTCGCCAGCCAGCGGCACGCGCCAGCCACCCGCGCCCTCGACCAGGGAGAACTGAGCCTGCAGTGCCAGCACTCGGCGAACCGGCTCGGCCAGCGACGCGACAGTCAGTTCGATACCGGCCTCGCGGGCGGCCAGGTGTGGGGCGATTGCCGGCTCGAAGGCCAACGGGTTGACCTGCTCGTAGCGCAGCGGCAGCGTGCACTCGCCGAGCAGCGCCAGCGCATCGCTGTTGCGCAGGCCTTCGGTGGTGATTTCGCAACCGGATGCGACCGGCTTCGCTGCCGCCGTGCTGAGCCCGGCCAGTCGCGCGGCATGCAGGAGTCCGGCAGCAATAGTGGTCTTGCCGACTTCGGTGTCGGTACCGGTGACGAAATAAGCCGCGCTCATGTCAACCCCTTGCACAACACGCCATACACCACCTGATAGGTCGCCGGGAGCCCGCTCGGCGTGCGGAACTGCTCGTAGGCATCGATCAGTGCACGGATCCGAGCACGCCCGGTAAGCCCGCCCGGCCGACCGGGGTTGAGGTTATGCGCGCCGAGCGCCTTGAGTGCGCTGGTCAGCTGACGCAGCTCGGCGAAATGCAGCACCTCGGGCTCGACCTCCAGCCGCTCCAGCCGCAAACCACCGGCGGCGCAGTACTGCTGATAGGCGCTGAACGGACGAAAGCGATTCACATGGGCAAAACCGTCCACCGCCTGCCAGCTGTCGCGCAGCTCCTGCAGAGTCCCGCTGCACAGGCTGCTGAAGGCGAACACACCACCAGGACGGAGTGCCCGCTTCGCCTCGCTCAGCACGGCGGGGAAATCCTCGCACCACTGCAGCGCCAGACTGGAAAAAATCAGATCCACCGACGCATCACGCAGCGGCAAGCACTCGGCATCGCCAGCGATGAAACGGCTCGCGCCGCCCTGGGGCCGGGCATGGCGCAGCATGCCTTCGGCGAGATCCAGCGCGACGCCTTCACCAGCCCGAAAGCGGTTCGCCAGGACTCGCGAGAAATAGCCGGTGCCGCAACCCAGATCCAGCCAGCGCGCCGACGTCAACCCAAGGGGCAGACGCTCGATCAGCGCGTTGCCGACGGTGCGCTGCAGCTCGGCCACAGCGTCGTAACTGGATGCCGCACGGGAAAACGACGCGGCGACCTGACGCTTGCCAGGCAGGCCGCTTTTCGTATCCGCTGTCAGTGCCGTGGCCGCGTCCGTCATTGCGCCTTGCTCTTGATGAAAGCCGCGATGGTGGCGGCCACGTCGTCCGGCCGCTCCAAAGGAAGCGCGTGGCTTGTCGAGGCGATCAGCTCGGCTTCGACCCCCGGCATCCAGCGCCGAAGCGCATCACAGGCAGTCGCAGGCACCAGCGCGTCGCCACCGGCAAACAGGTGCAATTGCGGCCCGAAATAGCCATGCAGCGCGCCACGTCCGTCCAGCTCAGCGAGTAATCGCAAGCCGGCTTCAAGCACCGCCGGCGCCGAATCAGATTGGCTGACTTCCAGCTGGCGGGCCAGCGTTCGCGGATCGTAGCCACCGCGGCTACAGAGCAGGCGGAAACGCTTGAGCGTTTCCTCGGGGTCAAGCCTGAACGCCTCCTGGAAGGCATCGAAGATCTCCGCTGGCATCGCTTCGGGCCACTGGGGGCGGGCTCGGAAGCAGGGGTTGCTGGCGATGGTGACCAGTCCACGGCAGGAATCCAGGCGCCGCGCGGCCAGCTGGGCCGCCAGCATACCGCCCAGCGACCAACCGGCCAGCCAGCAGCCATCGGGTAAACGGCGATCGAGTTCATCCAGCCAGACATCGGGCTCGGCAAGCTCGGGCAAGGGCTCGATGACCACCTCAAGATCCGGATCGAGTTCTGTCAACGCCTCGCACAAAGGCTGCAAAGCAGCCGGGCCATACGCCCAACCGGGTAGCAAAATCAGCTGATCACGCATCCGCTTCAGGCTCCTCGGCCATTCGATTCCAGCATTCGGCCAGGATATCCAGCAGTCGTTCCACCTGCGCTTCGCTATGCGACGCGCTGAAGGTCACTCGCAGCCGTGCGCTGCCGGCCGGCACGGTGGGCGGGCGGATGGCACCGACCAGAATCCCCCGCTCACGCAGGGCGGCGGAAAGTTTCAGGGCGCGCTCGCTGCTGCCGACCAGGATCGGCTGGATCGGCGTCGGGCTGTCCATCAGGGTCAGACCGATCGCGCTCGCGCCCTGGCGGAAACGTGCGATCAGACTGTTCAGGTGATCTCGGCGCCACGCTTCGCTGCGTAGCAACTCCAGGCTTTTCAGCGTCGCGCAGGCGACCGCCGGTGGCTGGCTGGTGGTGTAGATGTAGGGCCGAGCGAACTGGATCAGCGTCTCGATGAGGTCGTCACTACCAGCGACAAAGGCGCCAGCGGTGCCGAAGGCTTTGCCCAGCGTGCCGACCAGGACCGGCACGTCATCTACACCCAAGCCGAAATGCTCGACGATGCCGCCGCCGGTTTTGCCCAACGGGCCGAAGCCATGTGCATCATCGACCATGACCCAGGCACTTTTGGCTTTCGCAGTGGCACACAGCGCTGGCAGGTTGGCCAGATCGCCATCCATGCTGAATACGCCATCGGTGACCACCAGCGTATCGCCGGCGGCCTTGTCCAGGCGCTTGGCCAGGCTGTCGACGTCGTTGTGCAGGTAACGCGAGAAGCGCGCGCCACTGAGCAGCCCGGCATCGAGCAGCGAAGCGTGATTGATACGGTCTTCGAGCACCGTGTCGCCCTGCCCCACCAGCGCTGTAACGGCTGCGAGGTTGGCCATATAACCGGTGGAGAACAACAACGCTCGTGGCCGGCCGGTGAATTCGGCGAGCGCTTCTTCAAGCTGATGATGCGGCGTGCTGTGGCCCATCACCAGGTGCGAGGCGCCGCCACCCACGCCCCAGCGCGCAGCGCCCTGCTGCATCGCGCGGATCACCTCGGGATGGCTGGCAAGGCCCAGGTAGTCGTTGGAACAGAAGGCCAGCAGCGCTTCGCCATCGACCGTCACCTCCGGCTGCTGCGGTGTTTCCAGCAACGGGCGATGGCGATAGAGATGGGCCGCGCGGCGCTCGGCGAGGCGGGATTGCAGATCGAAGGGCATAGAGACTCGATAAAAGCGGCTTGAGGCTTGAGGCTGGACGCAGGCGCTTTCTCGTCCAGCCTTCAGCCTCTAGCCTTAGCGGCTTTTTATAGCGCAGCGTTATAGAACAGCTTCGAATCGCGCTGCTCGACCAGCGCCTGCTCGATGGCGGCCTGATGCACTTCGTCGTCGTGCTCTTCGCGGGCTTCGGGCTGGATACCCAGGCGTTTGAACAGCAGCATGTCCTTGTCGGCCTGCGGGTTGCCGGTGGTCAACAGCTTCTCGCCGTAGAAGATCGAGTTGGCGCCCGCGAGGAAGGCCAGTGCCTGCATCTGCTCGTTCATCTGCTCGCGACCGGCCGACAGCCGCACGTGGGACTTGGGCATCATGATCCGCGCCACAGCGAGCATACGGATGAAGTCGAACGGGTCGACGTCCTGCTCGTCGGCCAGCGGCGTGCCCTTGACCTTGACCAGCATGTTGATCGGCACCGACTCGGGGTGCTCCGGCAGATTGGCCAACTGGATCAGCAGGCCGGCGCGGTCGTTCAGCGACTCGCCCATGCCCAGGATGCCGCCGGAGCAGATCTTCATGCCCGACTCGCGCACGTGGCTCAGCGTCTCCAGGCGGTCGGCGTAGGTGCGGGTGGTGATGATGCTGCCGTAGAACTCCGGCGAGGTGTCGAGGTTGTGGTTGTAATAGTCCAGGCCTGCCGCCGCCAGCGCCCTGGTTTGCTCCTGGTCGAGCTTGCCGAGGGTCATGCAGGTTTCCAGCCCCAGGGCTTTGACGCCTTCGACCATCTTCAGTACGTACGGCATGTCCTTGGCGGACGGGTGCTTCCAGGCGGCGCCCATGCAGAAGCGCGTCGAGCCGATGGCCTTGGCTTCGGCCGCCGCCTCCAGCACTTTCTGTACTTCCATCAACTTTTCTTTCTCGAGACCGGTGTTGTAGTGGCCTGACTGGGGGCAGTACTTGCAGTCTTCCGGGCAGGCACCGGTCTTGATCGACAGCAACGTCGAAACCTGGACGCGGTTGGCATCGAAGTGCTGGCGGTGCACGCCTTGAGCCTGGAAGATCAGGTCGTTGAAGGGCTGCTCGAAGAGCGCCTTGACTTCAGCGAGGCTCCAGTCGTGACGCGTGGCGCAAGCGGCAGTGGCGCTCATGGGGGCATTCCTTGTAATAGAGTGCGTGGCACGGATGCGAAATGGTTAGCCAAGCCAAAGACGCTGTCAACCAGGAAAGGCATCATGGTTTACAACTGGCTAAATATTGAACAGCACTGTTCGCTTTGTGATGAGCGCTGCGAAGCAGGCCAATCGGTCTGCGGCGCCTGCGAAGCAGACCTGCCCTGGCTGCGCCAGCACTGTTCTCTATGCGCCCTGCCGCTGCCGGCGCCCGGCCTGATCTGCGGCGAATGTCTCAAGCGGCCGCCCGCGTTCGATCAGGTTACCGTGCCGTGGCGCTTCGCCTTTCCGGTAGACACCCTGATCAGCCGTTTCAAGCACCAATCTCAATGGCCGCTCGGCAGGCTGCTGGCGGAGCAGCTGTCGCGCCATTTGCAGCACGCATTCGACGAAGGTTTGCCGCGCCCCGATGCGCTGTTGCCGGTGCCCCTGGCCCGCAAGCGGTTGCGTCAGCGCGGCTTCAATCAGGCGCAGATGCTCGCCGACTGGTTGAGCGCCGCACTGTCGATCCCCGTCGATACGAAGCTGTTATCGCGGGTTCAGGACACCCCCTCGCAGCAGACGCTCGATGCGGCCAGTCGGCGACGAAATCTGCGCCAGGCGTTCGCCCTTATCGATGACCGGAGCCTGAGCGGACGTCGCCTGGCAATCATCGACGACGTGCTGACAACGGGCGCAACCGCCGAAGCGCTGGCCCGCCTGCTTAAGCGAGCCGGCGCGGCGCGCGTTGATGTCTATTGCCTGGCGCGGACCCCGAAGCCGGGCGGTTAGGGTCTGTTCCCGTTTCGTTCGCGGCCGCGACGAAACGCGAACAGACCCTAGATGGCCAGCGCCGCGGTTGTGTAAACACGCCAGTGCAATACACTGGGTACCCGTCCACGGAGCCGTCTTCCATGTCTCACCCTTTCGACACACTCACACCCGATCTTGTGCTCGATGCGGTGGAAAGTGCCGGCTTCATCAGCGACGCCCGCGTACTGGCATTGAACAGCTACGAAAACCGCGTCTATCAGGTGGGCATCGAAGACGAGACGCCCATCGTGGCGAAGTTTTATCGCCCCGGCCGCTGGAGCGACGAGGCCATACTCGAGGAACATCAGTTCTCCCACGAGCTGGCCGACCGCGAAATACCGGTGGTTGCCCCGCTGGAGCACCGCGGCAAGACCCTTTTCGAACATGCCGGCTTTCGCTTCGCATTGTTCCCTCGGCGTGGCGGTCGCGCACCGGAACCGGGCAACCTCGACCAGCTTTACCGCCTCGGGCAGTTGCTCGGCCGCATGCACGCGGTCAGCGCCAGCCGCCCGTTCGAGTACCGTGAAACCCTGACCACCCAGCATTTCGGCCATGACTCGCTGGCCACTTTGCTGGAGGGCGGCTTCATTCCGAAAAGCCTGCTGCCTGCTTACGAGTCGGTGGCGCGCGACCTGCTCAAGCGAGTCGATGATGTCTTCGCCCGCACCGAGTTCCAGCCGATCCGCCTGCATGGCGACTGCCACCCGGGCAACATCCTCGCCCGTGACGATGCGTTCCACCTGGTGGACCTGGACGATTGCCGCATGGGGCCTTCGGTGCAGGACATCTGGATGATGCTGGCTGGCGAACGTCACGAGCGCCTGGGCCAGCTGTCCGAACTGGTCGATGGCTACAACGAATTCCACGATTTCGCCCCGCGCGAACTCCCGCTGATCGAAGCGCTTCGCGCCCTGCGCCTGATGCACTACAGCGCCTGGCTTGCCCGCCGCTGGGACGATCCGGCCTTCCCCATGAGCTTCCCCTGGTTCGGCACCGAGCGTTACTGGGGCGATCAGGTACTGATCTTGCGCGAGCAGATATCAGCGCTGCAGGAAGAGCCGTTGAAGCTGTTCT
>NZ_JAMOIE010000098.1 GCF_024448935.1 Stutzerimonas stutzeri | reverse complement strand
CCTTAGGTAGCGGCCATTGCTGCGAGTGAACAACGCGCCAACTTCCGTTCGACAGACATTCACGGCGATCGCCAGGCAAAACAGCGGGAACGAGAGGCGTCCCAGAATGAACAGGTTATCCAGTGATGGCCATGCCAGACGCATGTGGTCGAGCACCATCGTGAGCAGGGCGATCCACTTGATGAGGTCCTGTCCGTTGTGTCGTTCAACCCGCGAAGGTGGTGATTCGTACGCGCTCAACTCAGGTTCTCCAGGATGAGAATCGCAAGGACCAGATACCGTCCGCCCTTGGCGAGCGTGACGATCAGGACGAACCGCCAGAGCGGCTCTTTCATCACGCCGGCGATCACGGTTAGCGGGTCTCCAATGATGGGTACCCAACTGAGCAGCAGCGACCAGTACCCGTAACGTTCATAGGAGGCTTTGGCTTTTTCGAAGGCCGCTTGCTTTACCGGAAACCAGCGCTTTTCGCGATAAGCCTCGATACCTCGTCCCAGCAGCCAGTTCACAACCGATCCGAGTACGTTGCCTGTGGTGGCCACCACCAGCAGGATGGCTGTGGAAAAACGCTCGGATATCAGCAGTCCGCCCAGCACTGCCTCCGATTGCATGGGCAGCAGGGTTGCCGCGCCGAATGCAGCCAGAAACAGGCCGAGGTAACCGCCGTACTCAAACATTCAACAACCGAGCACCGTGCCTACAGGTATTTGGTGATTTGCTTGAATTCGTCCAGTGCCGAACGGTCGCCCTTGCTCAGGGCTGTCACCGAGTCTTCCAGGCAATGGTCGATGTGGTCCTGGATCAGTGTCCGCTTCGCCTGGCACACGGCCTTTTCAACAGCATGGAGCTGCTGGGCGATGTCCACGCATTCACGTCCTTCATCGATCATGGTGATGATGCTGCGCAGGTGGCCGTCCGCTCGCTTGAGGCGTTTGATGATGGCGTCGTGAGTCTGGTGGGTATGAGCGTGACCATGCGGTTGGTCGTGAACGTGTTCTGACATGACTTGAGTCTCAGACGGCGATACTTTACGCTCTGCATGCTATCCCCCTGGGGGGGTTGGGTCAAACGCGCTATTTCACACCGTGTTTCAACCGGATAAGCATTGGGATGTCTCGTCGTTTTCTTTCAGCGACCATGATCGTGGCTTTGGCAATGGCCTTTCTGCTGGCCTGGACCGGTCATGCCTATTCACTTTCCGTCCTCTCGCAAATCACGGCAAAGAGCGCCCAGAGCCTGACTCATGATCACTCCCACGACTCGTCCCTGAGTTGTGCGCAGTGCTCTGATCACTACCACTCCCCCCTGACGCCCGATCACCAGCACGAAACGCCTCAGATACCAGCTGCAATCCACTTCTCCAGTCATTTCGAAGCCTCGGTACACCTGGCCATGCTGGGCGATTCCGTGCCTTGGCCCCCCATCTTCCGTATCGAACGCCCACCCCGTCCTGTGCTTGCTTCCTGACCAAGGCCGCTCTGCGGCCAACAATCACTGCAAGAAAGGATTGATCCATGCATTCGCACTCCCTAAAGGGTGGGGGCCTGTTCGCCATGCGTTCACGCCACCTGTTGTATCTGCTGTTCCTGCTCGTCGCCTCGCTGTTCATCGGCATGCCAGAAGCTCTGGCCCATGCCGTGGCCGAGGGTGACAAGGGCTTCATCCAGGAAAGCACCGGGGTCATGCTGATCCCCTTCATCTACATGGGCGCCAAGCACATGGTCACGGGATACGACCATCTGCTGTTCCTGTTCGGCGTCATCTTCTTCCTCTACCGGCTGAAGGATGTCGGCCTGTACGTCACGCTGTTTGCGGTCGGCCATTCGGTGACGCTGCTGATCGGCGTGCTGACGGAAGTCAGCATCAGCTCGTACGTCATCGACGCAATCATCGGTTTCTCGGTGGTGTACAAGGCCCTGGATAACCTGGGCGCCTTCCAGCGCTGGTTCGGCTATCAGCCGAACACCAAGGCCGCCACGCTGATTTTCGGCCTGCTGCACGGCTTCGGCCTGGCAACCAAGATCCAGGAATACGAGATCTCTCCCGATGGGCTGATCCCCAACCTGATCGCCTTCAACGTAGGGGTGGAGATCGGTCAGCTGATGGCGTTGAGCGCCATTCTGATCCTGATGGGCTTCTGGAGGCAGACCCCAAGCTTCTGGCGTCATGCCTATACCGCCAACGTCGCAATGATGAGTGCTGGTTTCCTGTTGATGGGTTACCAGATCTCCGGCCTGTTTCTGACCGCTTAAGGACTCCTGATCATGTTCAATTCTCCACTCCCATCGGCAAGCGAATTGCCGAGCAGCCGCCAACTCGTTCGTTCCACCGTCATTGCCCTGGCTGTCGCCATGGGCCTGCTGGTCACCGTGGTGATGCCTTCGGAATACGCGGTCGACCCGACCGGCCTGGGCCGCGCCATGGGCCTGACGCAAATGGGCGAGATCAAGATCACCCTCGCTGCCGAGGCTTTGGCTGACGAGGCTGCGTCGAAAGCGGCAGCTGCTCCGGCCCCAGCTCCTGTCGTTGCTGCTGCACCGGCACCTGCACCGGTAGCGCCACCCGTACAGCAAGTGGCAGCAGCCCCTCAGCCCGCGGCTCCCGTATCCAGCAAACCTGCTGCCAACGCCAAGTCCGATCAGGTCACCGTAACCCTGACGCCAGGCGAAGGTCGGGAGATCAAGCTGGAAATGCTCAAGGGCAGCACTGTGAGCTATGAATGGACCGCATCCGGCCCGGTCAACCACGACACCCACGGTGAGATCTACAACGCCGCCCAAGGCGATTTCCACAGCTACAGCAAAGGGCGTCAGGTGAAAGGCGACAAGGGCGACCTGACCGCGCTGTTCGATGGCACCCATGGCTGGTTCTGGCGTAACCGCACCAACGCCGATGTCACCATCGTGCTGAACACGACTGGCGACTACCTGAACGTGAAGAAGTAATCCCGCCGGGGCGAACCTGTTGTTCGCCCCGACTTTTTGATCTCAATTGGAATAGCTGAAGATGACTACCAAAATCCTCAAATCGCTCGTTGTGCTGAGCTTCCTCGGCCTGTTGGCTGCCTGCGGTGGTACTGATACCGAATCGAAGTCTGGCGATGCGGGTCACGGCCACTCGCACGAGTGATGCAAACAGGGCCGCTAAAGCGGCCCTGTTTCTTTCTGGATTACGCGAAGATCATCGATAGAACCCGTGCAACGCGGGCTTTATGGCTTTGGCCATTTCCGGTGATCGTCATCGATGACGAACGAGTGCGCATGCGCATTGCCGTTGGCCACGTGCGGGTGGTCTTCCGGCAGGTCATCGTGATTGTGCGCTACCACGTCTTCCTCATACTCCGGGCGCCAGATCCGCTTGCTCACCAGCCAGGCTACGGCGGCAACCAGACTCAGTCCGATGAACGAAGCCGTCAGGCTGACGCTTGCCCCCAACCATCCCGCGAGCGGGTAGGTGATCAGCCAGCAGGCGTGTGAAAGGGCGAACTGGGCGGCGAACAGCGCAGGTCGATCCTGGGCTGAGGACGAGCGCCGCAGAATGCGTCCGGACGGTGTCTGTGCCAGGGAGTAGCCGGCACCCAACACCAGCCACAACAGGATCAGCGCCGGGTAACTGGAGACGAAGGTACCCAGGATCAAACCGGCTACCAGCACGGCACCGCCGGCCAGCATCGCCTTGCGATCGTCCAGTCGTTCCAGCAGCTTGGGCAGCATCAGGGCGACCACCATCGAGCCACCGCCGAAGGCCATCAAGGCCATGGCGGTAGAGCTCTGGGGCAGCGCGAACTTGGATTGCACCAGTACCACGGTGTTGACGATGACCATGGCGCTGGCGGCTGCGATCGTCAGGTTCAGTGCAAGAAGGCCACGCAGCCGCGGGGTGCGCAGGAAAATCCGCATGCCCTTGGTGGTGCGTTCATAGATGCTGCGTTTGGGTCCTCGTGCCGCCAGGGGCAGCACCACGGTACCGACCATCGCGGCGGACACCAGGAAGCCCACCACCGTGCCCGCGAACAGGCTGTGGAAGCTGACCACCGTAAGCAACAGCGCGGCCAGCATCGGACTGATCACGCTTTCCAGGTCATAGGCCAGGCGCGAAAGGGAAAGCGCCCGGGTGTACTCGCGCTCATCCGGCAGGATGTCAGGGATGGTGGCCTGGAAGGTTGGCGTAAACGCCGCAGAGGCCGACTGCAGCACGAAAATCAGCACGTACACCTGCCAGATCTCGGTGACGAAGGGCAGCATCAGCGCGACCGCTGCCCTGACCAGATCGAGGGTGACCAGCATCGCCTTGCGCGGCAGATGCTCGGCGAACGCGGCGGCAACCGGTGCAACGCCGATGTAAGCCGCCATCTTGATGGCGAGCGCGGTACCCAATACAGCTCCCGCCTGGGCGCCGGCCAGGTCGAATGCCAGAAGCCCGAGGGCAACCGTCGCCAGACCAGTGCCCACCAGGGCGATCACCTGGGCCAGAAAGAGGTGTCGATAAGTACGATTTTTTAGAACGGATAGCATGCGCTACCTCCGGGTAGTGCGGGTGATTCATGTTTCTAGCGTATCCCCCCTGGGGGGATACGGTCAACGTGAGTGAATCGAACCCTCATCCCGGCAGTGCATTTTCCTGAGAACAGAGCTAAAGTAGAGATTCATACATTTTATGTTTGATTCTCTACATGAAAAATTGGCTTCTTCTTGTGTTGGCACTCCCCACGGCCAACGCGACCGAACGTATGCGTGCCTGGCGGGCGTTGAAGGCTTGCGGCGCTGCCGTGCTGCGCGACGGTGTGTACCTGTTGCCTGAGCAGGACGCGGGCCGCGAGGCGTTCGAGTCCGTGGAGCGCGATGTGACGGTCAGCGGCGGCACTGCGTTTCTGCTGGCATTCCCGGACGAAGAAACTCGCTTCGCCGGCCTGTTCGACCGGAGTGAGGAGTACAGCAAGCTGCGCGACGAAGTCGCCGCGTGCAGGGAGGGACTGCTTCCCGAGAACGCCCTGCAGGTCGCTCGCCAGGTCAGAAAACTGCGCAAGAGCTTCGCCCAGTTGGCCCTGATCGACTTCTTCCCCGGCGTTGCGAAGCAGCAGACGGAGACCGCGCTGGAAGCGCTGGAGACGGCAATCAGCCGTGCCCTCTCACCTGATGAACCGCACATTCAGGATCATCCCGTCACGCTGCTGGACCACAGTCATTACCAGGGGCGTCGCTGGGCAACCCGTCGACGTCCCTGGGTCGACCGGCTGGCCTGTGCCTGGCTCATCCAGCGCTTCATCGACAGCGGCGCGGAAATCCTCTGGCTGGAATCCCCGAGCGACTGCCCCGCCGATGCACTGGGCTTTGACTTCGATGGCGCCGCGTTCAGCCATGTCGGGCACCGCGTCACCTTCGAAACCCTGATCGACAGCTTCGTGCTGCAGGCTCCAGGCCTTTCACGCATCGCCGCGCTGGTTCACTACCTCGATGTCGGTGGCAGCCAGCCTGCGGAAGCGTCCGGCATCGAGCGTGTCCTGGCGGGCCTGCGCGAGAGCATTACCGATGACAACCAACTGATGGCAGCGGCAAACGGCATCTTCGACGGGCTGCTGGCGGCCTTTGCCAACGAGGAAAACGGTCATGGCTGAAACGACGACGCTGGCCACGGGCGAAGCCCCCCTCAAGCCAGCGACCCCGGTGGGCTTGTTCGAAGCGTTGCTGTTCTGGCTGAAGATCGGCTTCATCAGCTTTGGCGGGCCGGCAGGACAGATCTCCATCCTCCACCAGGAGTTGGTGGAGCGTCGCCGCTGGATCAGCGAGAAGCGCTTTCTGCATGCCCTGAACTACTGCATGTTGCTGCCCGGGCCCGAGGCCCAGCAGCTCGCGACCTACATCGGTTGGTTGATGCACCGGACCTGGGGCGGGGTGATTGCTGGCGGGCTGTTCGTGCTGCCGTCGCTGTTCATCCTGATCGGGCTGTCGTGGGTCTATATCGAGTTCGGCAACGTTCCGGTGGTTGCCGGGATCTTCTATGGCATCAAGCCGGCGGTCACCGCGATCGTCGTTCATGCGGCGCACCGCATCGGTTCCCGGGCATTGAAGAATGGCTGGCTATGGGCGATCGCCGCAGCATCCTTCGTCGCCATTTTTGCCCTGAACGTCCCGTTCCCGCTGATCGTTCTGGCCGCTGCCGTGCTGGGCTACATCGGCGGAAAAGTGCTGCCGGACAAGTTCGTGACCGCTGGCAAGCATGGCTCCGGGAAGGCCAGTTACGGGCCTGCGCTGATCGATGACGATACACCGCCACCCGCGCATGCCCGTTTCCGCTGGAGCTATCTGCTCAAGCTGATCCTGATCGGTGCGGCGCTATGGATGCTCCCCATGGGGTTGCTGACCGTCATCTTCGGCTGGCAAGGCACTCTGACCCAGATGGGGTGGTTCTTCACCAAGGCTGCGTTGCTCACCTTCGGCGGTGCCTACGCGGTGTTGCCCTATGTCTACCAAGGTGCGGTCGGTCACTACGGCTGGCTGTCGCCCACGCAGATGATCGACGGCCTGGCCCTGGGGGAAACAACGCCGGGGCCGTTGATCATGGTGGTGACTTTCGTCGGCTTCATTGGCAGCTACATCCACCCGATGTTCGGCACCGACCATCCGTTCCTGGCGGGCGCGGTGGCGGCTGTGCTGGTCACCTGGTTCACCTTCCTGCCCTCGTTCCTGTTCATCCTTGCCGGCGGTCCGCTGGTGGAGTCGACGCACAACGAACTGAAGTTCACAGCGCCGCTGACCGGGATCACCGCCGCCGTGGTAGGTGTGATCCTGAATCTGGCGTTGTTCTTCGGTTACCACGTGCTCTGGCCCAACGGCTTTGGGGGAGGATTCGAGTGGGCCTCCGCACTTATCGCCGCGGCCGCCGCTATTGCCCTGTTCTACTTCAAGCGCGGTGTGATCCAGGTGCTGGTGATGAGTGCACTGGCGGGGCTGGCGGTCCAGCTGTCGATGCGTTGAGGAGGATGCCGCTTGAGGGTGATCCGGGGCAGGCGGTCAAGCGCCTGCCTCAAGATCGAGGGGGAAGGAGGAAGTAGAGAAACAGCACATCCATGAGCCTAGGATGGGCTTTTAGCGTTTTCCTTTTCTTTGGTCTCTGCCGGTTTGGCTTTGTCTGCGGTGTCTTTTTCACCCCAGAGGCGTTTCTGGTCCTCGCGGAATTTCTTGTTGAATTCGATCGAGCGGTCGTAGCCATCTTCGGCAAATACCGGTGTCGTCACACCAACAGCCAGTACACCGATGAGAAGCGCTTGGGTCAGTCGCATTTTCAGAAACTCCAGGGGTTTGGATCTCAATGGATCGTGAGATTTTCGATACCCCTGAAGCTTAAAGAAGCGTCTCTGACGACAACGTGAGGCGCGAATTACAATGTTGAAAGACGCCTTGGGCTCAGAGACGGTTCACCGGAAAACTCAGGTGGAACCAGGTAAAGCCCGAGCCCGTTATTTCTACCTTCGCCACGCCTTGGTGCAGGCTCATGATCGATCGCACGATGGCAAGCCCGAGGCCTGTGCCTCCCTCGCTGCGCGCACGCCCTTTGTCGACCCGATAGAAGCGTTCGAACAGATGAGGCAGGTGCTCTTCCGGAATACCTTGGCCTGGATTGCCTACGCTGAGCCTGATGTGCTCCTGCTCACGGTGAACCTTCACCACTACAGCCTGCCCTTGTGGGCAGTAGCGAATGGCGTTGGAGAGCAAATTGGACACTGCCCGTTGAATCATCAGGCGATTGCCTTGGATCACATCGACACTGCCTGACACATCGAGCCGAACGCCGCTCTCTTCGGCACTCAGGCTGAACAAGTCACTGACCCTCTGCACCTCGTCGACCAGTGCCACCGTCTCGAATTGCACCAAGGCTGCAGGCTGGCTGACATGTGCCAGGAAAAGCATGTCGGCCACCATGCTTTTCATGCGATCCAGCTCCTCGGCGCAGGATTCCAGCACCTCACGGTACTCCTCCGAGCTGCGTGGTCGTGACAGGGCCACCTGTGCTTTGCCCATCAGGTTAGTGAGCGGAGCACGCAACTCGTGGGACAGGTCGTCCGAGAACTGCGATAGCTGCTGCACGCCACCGTCCAGGCGGTGCAGCATAAAGTTGATGCCGTCCGCGAGCTCCAGCAGTTCGATCGGCAAGCGGTCGGTAGGCAGCCGATGCTGCATGTTGTCGGTGGAGATCTTCGACGCGACTTTCAGAAAGCGCGTAAGCGGCAGCAAGCCCCGGCGTACCGTCCACCAGGCCACGACCATGATCAGCGCCAGGATGAAGGGTGACGCCATCAGGGCCCAGCTCAGCATCGCCCGGAGCAATTCGGCATCGGAGGATTCATCCACGGTCATGTACACACCGACCTGGGTACCGTCAGCCAGACGCATGAGCTGGGAAACGCTGAGCATGGGCATGCCCAGTTCGTTGTTCCACTCGTAGAACTCCACTTGATCGTTGGCAGGAAAGCTGGTGAGTTCGGTGGTTATCTTTTTCGAGCCGATGGTCAGCAGGGGGATTCGGCTGTTTGCCGTATCGAAAATGCTGACGAACAGGTTGTTGTGGCCCATCGCAAGGTCGACCAACTGGTGGGAGTCTGCGGTGACCTCGGACAGATCCGCGACGGTCGATAGGTTATGGGCCATGCCACCCATCTTGGTGATCAGGCTGCTTTGCGCCGTGCGCTCCAGCGCCTGGCCGAGCATCAGGTAGCCCACGATAGAGAGCAGCACCAGCAGTATCACGCTCATCAAGCCGACTTTGAGTCCCAACCTGGCGGCCAGGCTGAAGCGCTTCATGAACGCTCCTCGATCACATAGCCCACACCGCGCAGGGTGTGGATAAGTTTGTTCTCGAACGGATCGTCGATCTTGGCGCGCAGGCGCCGGATCGCCACGTCGATCACGTTGGTATCGCAGTCGAAGTTCATGTCCCAGACCAGGGAAATGATCTGCGAGCGGGTCAGGGCTTCCCCTGGGTGGCTCATGAGCAGGCGCAACAGGGCGAATTCCTTGGTAGTCAGCTCGACGCGCAGGTCACCCCGGAACGCGCGGTGGCGACCCGGATCCAGCTCAAGGTCTGCGACCCGCAAGGTCGGGTGGTCCACCACCTTGTCGCCACGCCGCTGCAGCGAGCGGATGCGGGCAAGCAGTTCCGGAAACTCGAACGGCTTCACTAGATAGTCGTCGGCGCCGCCGTCCAGGCCCTTCAGCTTGTCGTGCAGGCGGCCACGACCGGTCAGCATGATGATGCGAACCCGACTGGTCTTGCGGATCGTGTCGAGCACGTCCCAGCCGTCCACCTTGGGCAGGTTCACATCCAGGATGACCAGGCCGTAGGTGTTGTGCTGGAACAGGTGCAGCGCATCGACACCATTACTTGCCCGGTCAACGATATAGCCACTTTCGGTAAGCCCTTGCTGAAGATATTCGGCAGTTTTGGCTTCGTCTTCCACTACTAGAACACGCATTATTTGTTTATCTCAAATTAAAAAAGTATTCGGGTGTCAAATAAAAAAATATTCATTTATTTCTTGAAGTGTCATTGCCTCATGCACCGAACCAGCATGGTGATCATCGATGAATCAATCTTAAAACGAAAATCAGGAGGGAGGTGGAATCCTTCAAATTTGTAATTCAGCGGTAACGTTCCTGATAGTCACCCCCCTCTAGAATCGAACCTGTAGAGGAGTCTACGACAATCTCCTTCCATGCAAAGGGTGCAGCAGACGAGTGGGTTACTCATGTGTGTCCTGCGACCGCGCTCGCCTTGCGATTTAAAAATCCTCAAAGACAGGTCTAAAGCATGCCCATGTCATGGCGCTTCACGGGGAACTTTCGATGAATAACGAACATTATCTGCGCAGTGTAAAGGGGCTCTCTTTCGCCATCGCTTTTATTATTTCAGGGCCTGCCATGAGTGCTGAGAAGTTCTCTGTCGCCAATGAACAGATTCAAGCGCTGGGTATCAAGACGTCTGCTGTGCAAAGCATGAAACAGACGGTCAGCACGCGATATCCCGGCCAGGTTGTCGTGCCTCCGAAAGCGGAGCAGATCGTCAGTTCCCCACTTGAAGGTGTGGTGGTGCAACTGCTGGTGGGCGAGTACCAGGCCGTTCGCAAAGGCGAGCCGGTCGTGCGCCTGTCCAGTCCGGCGATGAGCCAGCTCCAGCTCCAGCTGTTGCAGGCATCTGCCCGCGCCACGCTGGCCCGGCAGGCCTACACCCGGGAACAGAAGCTGTTCGATGAGGGCATCATTCCGCAGCGTCGGGCGCAGGAAGCCCAGGCAACGCTGAAGGAAGCGGAAGCGACTCTGGTGCAGACCAAGGCCGAACTGGCCCTGGCGGGAATGACCCCGGCCATGATCGAGCAGGTCATCCGCTCCGGGATTCCTTCCGACAGGATCACCCTCAGCGCCGTTCAGGACGGCATTGTCAGCAACATCTCGGTCCGGCCCGGCCAGCGGGTCGACGGTGCCACGTCGCTGCTGAACATCACCCAGGTCGATGCGCTGTGGCTGGACGTGCAGATTCCGGCCGCGGCCAGTATTGGCATTCAGCCGGGCGCGGGCGTAACGGTGGTCGACAAGGGCATTAATGGGCGTGTCATCAACCTGAGCCCGACCCTCTCGGCTACCAGCCAGTTCGTGGTGCTGCGCGCCGAAATCGAAAATGCCAACGGCGCCCTGCGTCCCGGCGAGCTCGTCACCGTGGAGATCCCGGTTCAGGCCGCTGGCAAATCCTGGGACATCCCTCTGTCTGCCGTCGCTCGCAACAAGACCGACTCCGTGGTGTTCGTCCGCACGCCCGACGGTTTTGAAGCCCGCCCGGTCAAGGTCGAAGTCAGCGCGGGGCAACTGGTCCGTGTCCAGGGCAACATCAGCGAACAGGACCAGGTTGCCGTCGCCGGCGTGATTGCGCTGAAAGGCGCCTGGCTTGAAGAGGACGGTGAGTGATGCTGAGCCGTCTTATCCAATTCTCTTTGTCCCAGCGCCTGTTCATGGTGCTGGCGACGCTGTTGCTGACCGGCGCGGGCTGGTATGCCTACCGTGGGCTGCCCATCGATGCCTTCCCTGATGTGGCCAGCACCCAGGTCAAGGTGATCATGAAGGCACCGGGGATGACCCCGGAAGAAGTTGAAAGCCGGATTGCCGTGCCGATCGAAGTGGAAATGCTCGGTATTCCCAAGACCAAGATCCTGCGCTCGGTCACCAAGTACGGCCTGGTCGATGTCACCATCGATTTTCAGGATGGCACTGACATCTACTGGGCGCGGCAACAGGTTTCCGAGCGTCTCGGCAACCTGAGCGACAGCCTGCCGGACGGCATCAGTGGCGGCATGGCGCCGATCACCACACCGCTGGGCGAGATGTTTATGTTCACGGTGGACGGTACAACCTTGTCTCTGGTCGAACGTCGCAGCCTGCTCGACTGGGTGATCCGGCCGGCGCTGCGTACCGTACCTGGCGTGGCGGATGTGAACTCCCTCGGTGGCCAGGTCAGGACCTTCGAGGTACTGCCAGATCCCATCCGCATGGCTGCCAGCGGCGTGAGCCTTGAGCAGCTGACCAACGCGGTCAACACCAACAACCGTAACGACGGTGCCGGCCGACTGGGTGAAGGTGACGAAGTCCTGCTGGTACGCAGCGAGGGCAGCATCCGCACCCTGGATGACCTGCGGGCCGTTGTGGTCAATTCCAACAGCTCCAGCCCGGTGCGGGTTGGCGACCTGGCCGAGGTTCGCCTTGGCACCCTGACCCGCTACGGCGTGGTGACCCAGGATGGCAAGGGCGAGGCTGTGCAAGGCCTGGTGCTCGGCCTGGCTGGCGCCAACGCCCGCCAAGTGGTCGCCGGTGTGCAACTGAAGCTCAAGGAACTGGAGGCCACACTACCGAAAGGCATCACCATCACCAGCTTCTACGATCGCTCGTCGCTGGTCGATAAAGCGGTAGGGGCTGTGTCCAAGGCGCTGATCGAGGCCACCGTGTTGGTCATCGTGTTGCTGGCCCTGTTCCTCGGCAACGTTCGCGCAGCGCTGACGGTTGCCCTGGTACTTCCGCTGGCGGCGTTGATCACCTTCATCCTGATGCGCTTCGTCGGCATGTCCGCCAACCTGATGAGTCTGGGAGGGCTGGCCATTGCCATCGGCATGTTGGTGGATGCCGCGGTGGTGGTGGTCGAGAACATCGTCCAGCGTCTGGCCACCGATCCTTCCGGTGGCAAGCTGCCGCGTCTGCACATCATCTACCGGGCGGTGCGCGAGGTCGCGGTACCGGTGACGTCCGGCATCCTGATCATCATCACGGTGTTCCTGCCGCTGCTCACCCTGCAGGACCTCGAAGGCAAGTTCTTCGTCCCGGTGGCGCTGACCATCGTCTTCGCTCTGGCGGGATCGTTGCTGCTGTCGCTGACCGTGATCCCCGTGCTGTCCTCCTACCTGCTGCGCGAGGTCAAGCACGAAGACCCCTGGCTTGCCCGCAAGCTGCTGGGCATCTATGGCCCGGTGCTGGAGTGGGGGCTTGGCCGGCAGAAACTGATCGCGATCATCGCTGGCGCCATGTTGGTCGTCGCTGGCCTGGTCTACACCCAGGTGGGCAAGACCTTCATGCCGACCATGGATGAAGGCGACCTGATCGTGGGTATCGAGAAACTGCCATCGGTCAGCCTCGAACAGACGGCCGAGCTGGACAAGAAGATCCAGACCGCGCTGATGGCAGCGGTCCCGGAGATCCGGGGCATCGTGGCGCGGGCCGGTTCCGACGAGATCGGTCTTGATCCCATGGGCCTGAACCAGACCGATACCTACCTGCTGCTCAAGCCCATGAGCGAATGGCGGATGGACACCAAGGAAGAGCTGATGGACGAGGTCCGCAAGGTGCTCGATCCAATGCCGGGTATCGGCTACAGCTTTACCCAGCCCATCGAGATGCGCGTCTCCGAGATGATCATCGGTGTGCGCGGCGACCTCGCCGTGAAGATCTATGGCCCTGACCTGGGCACCCTGAGCCAACTGGGCGGCAAGATCGAGTCGCTGCTCAAGACTGTGCAGGGCAACCAGGACGTCTACACCGTGCAGAACGACGGTGTGCAGTATCTGCGCGTGGAGATCGACCGGCTGCAGGCTGGCCGTTTCGGCCTGAGCGTCGAGGCCATCCAGGATGCACTGCGCGTGCAGATCGAAGGCCAGCAGGCCGGCCTGGTGATCGAAGGCAACCAGCGCACGCCGATCCTCATTCGCTCGGACGAGTCGGTGCGCACGTCGCCGGCGGACTTCAACGCGGTGCGGATCACCACGCCGGATGGCCAGACCATTCCGCTGAGCAGCGTGGCGAGACTGGAGCGTGCCGATGGCCCGGTGAAGATCGACCGGGAAATGGGCAGCCGCTACAGCGTGGTGATCGCCAACGTCAGCGGTCGTGACCTGGTCGGCTTCGTCGAGGAGGCCAAGGCGCTGGTGGCTCAGCAGGTGGAACTGCCCAACGGCTATCGCATCAGCTGGGGCGGCCAGTTCGAGAACCAGCAGCGTGCGGCTGCCCGGCTGTCCATCGTCGTTCCCGTGGCGCTTGGTCTGATCTTCGTCCTGCTGTTCTCGACCTTCGGCTCCGTGCGCCAGGCGTTGCTTATCCTCAGCAACATCCCCTTCGCCCTGGTGGGCGGCATCGTCGCGCTGTGGGTCACTGGCGAGTACCTCTCGGTGCCAGCGTCGGTGGGGTTCATCGCTTTGTTGGGTATCGCGGTGCTCAACGGCATCGTGCTGGTCAGTTACTTCAACCAGTTGCATGGCGAAGGCCTGCCACTGCGGGAAGTGGTGCTCCAGGGTGCCCGTCGCCGGTTACGCCCGGTACTGATGACCGCCTCGATCACCGCCTTCGGTCTGGTCCCACTGTTGTTCGCTACCGGGCCCGGCTCCGAGATCCAGCGGCCGTTGGCCATCGTGGTGATCGGCGGTTTGATCACCGTCACCGCGCTCACCCTCATGTTGCTCCCGATTCTCTATCTGCGATTCGCCCACGCGAAAAAGGAGGCCAAAGATGCCTGATACCTGGTTGACGCTGCTCTGCACCCCAAGCTTGGAGGAGAAGCTCATCGACCACCTCCTGGTCGTGACGGGGAACCAGATCTTCACCAGCACACCGGTTGCGGCGCACGGGCTGTCCACCGCGGCACTCAATCCGATGGAGCGTGTCATGGGGCGGGCCAAGGCTGTGCAGATCCAACTCGTGGTGGAACGGCAGCAACTCACGGAGGTGCTGCAATCCCTCAAGGAGGAGTTTCCAAATACCGGGCTGCGCTATTGGACGGTCCAGGTCAGTAACTTTGGGGAGTTCGTGTGATGAAGCGCCTTGTTCCCCTGGCTCTGCTGATCAGTGTGTGTGGCACGGCCGTGGCGCAACCTGCCGCTCCGGCAAACATTCTGCCCAAGCCGCTGGTGGTGTCGCTGCTCAACGCCGATCCCCGCGTGGCCTCGGCACGCTCCAGCATGGATGCCGCCATGCTGGAGGCTGGCATCATCCGGCGTTCGCCTTATGAATGGACGGCCACGGCAATCGGCCAGCAACGGCGTACCGACGCTGGCCCCAACTACAACGAATGGAACGTGGGTATCGAGCGCACGGTGCGCCTGCCTGGCAAGGCCAGTGCCGACCAGGACATCAGTTCGGCAACGCTGCGATTGGCAGATGCCACCTATGGCGAAGTCCGTCATGAAGCCGCGCGGGAACTGATGACCCTGTGGCTGGATTGGCTGGTGTCGGAGCACGCGCTCACCATCGCCAATAAAGGCCTGGCCTCAGCCAAGGAAAGCCTGGCGGCGGCGGAAAAACGCAACCGTGCGGGTGACGCCTCTAAGCTGGATGTAAGCCTGGTCAAGGCGGAAGTGGCCGAGCAACTGCGACAAGGCAACGAAGCCAAGATAAAAGCCGCTGCGAGCTGGGCAACACTGTCGCGGCGCTTCCCTGGCATCGAGCGCAAAGTGGTTGATCTGCCCATTCCTTCGGCCGAACTCGGTCAGTACGACACCTGGCGCGAGCGGATCCTGGCCGAAAGCGATGTGCTGCGTCGGGTCGAAGCCTCTCTGCTGAGAAATCAGGGGCAATCGGCCCGGGCGAAGGCTGACAGGGTGCCGGATCCTACGTTGGGGGTATTCACCGCCTCCGAGCAGGGCAACCGTGAGCGCATCTACGGTGTCAGCTTCAGCATGCCGATCCCCAGCGGGTCGCGCAGTGCTCGCTACAGCCAGGCGCTGGCCCAGGAGAATGCGGCTCGCGAGGATGTCGACCTGGCCAAACGCGAGCTGGAAGCCGGGATTGCCCGTGACGTCGAACTGGCTTCAGGTGCTTACGAGAGCTACCTGATCGCGAAGGATGGCGCCGCTGCCATGACCCAGAACGAAGCACAGATGCAGCGTGCCTACGAACTGGGCGAGGTGGATCTGCAGTCGTTGTTGCTGGCTCGCCGGCAAGCCGTCGCATCGTCTACCAGCGCCCTGCAGGCCCACGCGGATACGCTGCGCACCCATCTGTCGCTGTTGATCGATGCCCACTGGATATGGGGGTTGGACGAAAGCTGAGTTGTTGCGTTGCCCGGCATAGGCCGGGCAACCTTTCAGAATCGTAATGAGTTACTCATGCTCCGGTTAGTTTTCGGCAGCAATGATAGGAAACGGCCAGTGACCACAGCTGAATAATAAACGGCCGTCCTATCTCAATAAGGG
>NZ_JAMOIE010000097.1 GCF_024448935.1 Stutzerimonas stutzeri | reverse complement strand
TTTTCCATCAAGGACCACTGAACGCCTTGATGGCCCGAAAAAAGCGACTTTAGGGTCGCTTTTTTTGTCCTTCTAATTTCACTTCCGTCTGTCTCGCCGTTTCGTGCGGCACTTCTGTACTTTTCACTGTCTTTACCTATTAGCGCAGTGAGCTCGGTAGCCACTGTCCGAGCTCGCTGCTAAGCTCCGGCAATGTTTTTTGCACCATTTCTTGGGTAATAAGGAAACAGAATGAGACCTCAACGTTTGGCGTCGGCGATAGCGCTGGTTGGCCTGGTCCTGGCGGGCTGTGATTCGGAAACCAGCGCCAAGCTGGAAACGCCAGCGCAGAAAGCCTCCTATGGCATCGGCCTGAATATGGGCAAGAGCCTGGCACAGGAAGGCTTGGCTGATCTGGATTCGACGGCCGTCGCGCAAGGCATCGATGATGCCATCGGCAAGAAGGATCAGAAGCTGACCGATGAAGAGTTGATGGAAGCCTTCGCTTATCTGCAGACTCGTGCCGAAGAGCGCATGGTCGAAATGAACAAGGAAGCCGTCGCAGCCGGCAACAAATTCTTGGAAGAAAACGCCAAGCGTGAAGGTGTGAAGACCACTGAATCTGGCCTGCAGTACGAAGTGATCAAAGAGGCCGACGGTGCCCAGCCGGGTCCGGATGATGTCGTCACTGTCCACTACGAGGGCAGCCTGACTGACAGCACGGTCTTCGACAGCTCGATCAAGCGTGGCAGCCCAATCGATCTTCCTGTCAGCGGCGTGATTCCAGGCTGGGTCGAAGGCCTGCAACTGATGCATGTCGGCGAAAAGTACAAGCTGTATATCCCGAGCGAACTCGCCTATGGCGAGCAGAGCCCGAGCCCGCTGATTCCTGCCAACTCCGTTCTGGTCTTCGACCTTGAGCTCCTGGGCATCAAGGGTGAAGAAGGTGAGGCGACGCCTCCACCGCAAGCAGTTGAAGAGGCTGTCGAGGCTGCCAAGGAATAACCTTTCGTTGTTCTGTGAACGCCCCGCAAATGCGGGGCGTTTCTGTTGTGCGCCATGCCTGGCGCACCACAAAAAAGCCCCGGTATGAACCGAGGCTTTGAGTTTGGCTCCGCGACCTGGACTCGACTGCGCAGCAGAACGCGCTTCAGCGCGGCCCCGAAGGGGTGAGCGAAGCGAATCACCAGGGACCCAATGATTAACAGCCATTTGCTCTACCGACTGAGCTATCGCGGAACAGCGGTGCGTATCCTAATGATAACTAAGGGGAAGTCAACTCCCCTCGGCAGCTCAGAGGACCTGCACGATCGCATCAGTCACGTGGTCCAGGTTGTTGTGGTTGAGTGCGGCCGCGCAGATGCGGCCGGTGCCGATGGCGTAGACGCCGAACTCGACCCGTAGACGCTCGACCTGGGCGGCGGTGAGGCCGGAGTAGGAGAACATCCCGCGTTGTTTGGCAACAAAGCTGAAATCCTGCTTGGCGCCTTTTTCAGCCAGCTGGCGAACCATGCTCAGACGCATGTCCTGGATGCGGGTGCGCATCTCGCCCAACTCGGTTTCCCACATGGCGCGCAGTTCAGGGCTGTTGAGCACGGCAGACACCACGGTCGCGCCATGGGTTGGCGGGTTGGAATAGTTGGTGCGGATCACGCGCTTGATCTGTGACAGGACTCGGGCCGACTCGTTGCGGTTTCGGGTCACCATCGACAGGGCGCCGACGCGCTCGCCATATAGCGAGAATGACTTGGAAAACGAGCTCGATACAAACAAGCTCATGCCTGATTCGGCGAACAGGCGCACGGCAGCGGCATCTTCCTCGATATTGTCACCGAAGCCCTGATAGGCGATGTCGATAAACGGCACGTGATCATTGGCGCGCAGCACTTCGAGGATCTGCTTCCAGTCCTCCGGCTGCAGGTCGACGCCGGTCGGGTTGTGGCAGCAGGCGTGCAGCACAACGATCGAGCGGGGCGGCAAATTTTTCAGGTCTTCAAGCATGCCGGCATGGTCGATGCCATGGCTGGCCGCGTCGTAATAGCTATAGTTCTGCACGGCAAAGCCGGCAGATTCGAACAGTGCGCGGTGGTTTTCCCAGCTTGGATTGGTGATGGCGACGACCGCATCGGGCAGCATGCGCTTGAGAAAATCCGCGCCGATCTTCAGCGCGCCAGTGCCGCCCAACGCCTGCGTAGTAACCACGCGGCCATCGGCAGCCAGCGACGAGTCGGCACCGAACAGCAGGCCCTGTACAGCCATGTCATAACTGGCGATGCCCTCGATGGGCAGATAGCCGCGCGGTGCATTCAGCTCCAGGCGCGCCATCTCGGCGGCGGCCACAGCGCGCAGCAGGGGAATTCGACCTTCTTCGTTGTAGTAGACGCCCACCCCCAGGTTGACCTTGTTCTGCCGTGTGTCGGCATTGAAGGCTTCATTGAGGCCGAGGATCGGATCGCGCGGCGCCATTTCGACAGCGGAGAACAAACTCATGATGGGGAGGCTCGAAGAGAGGAAGTGACTGATGCAGCACCCTCGCTTCGCGCTGAGGGCGGTGCGCAAACGGGGCAAGAGTATAACGGGACTGGCCCTGTGCCGCGATATGCTAGGACCGTTTTTATCCGGCTTTCGGACCGCTGAAGCGTTGCCTTCGCCGCGCGTTGTCTGCCCGGTGCCTGCGCACTTGATATTGGCGGGCGGGGCCGCATTGAAAGGGTTGTGGTTGCTGTACGCCGCGTCGCCAGCAGGGCAGGTGCATGTCTGGAAATACCGCCATGGCGGCTCGAACATTCAGCTTTCGAGTCGTCTCGCTATCTGAAGAGGTCGATATGTCGCAGTTCGAATTGGTCACGCGCTTCAAGCCAGCCGGAGACCAGCCTGAAGCCATTCGGCAGATGATCGAAGGCATCGAGGCCGGCTTGTCGCACCAGACGTTGCTCGGTGTAACGGGTTCCGGCAAGACATTCAGCATCGCCAACGTGATCGCTCATGTGCAGCGACCAACGCTGGTGCTGGCGCCGAACAAGACACTGGCTGCCCAGCTGTATGGTGAGTTCAAGGCCTTCTTTCCGAACAATGCGGTGGAGTACTTCGTCTCTTATTACGACTACTACCAGCCGGAAGCCTATGTGCCGTCGTCCGATACCTTCATCGAGAAGGATGCTTCGATCAACGACCATATCGAGCAGATGCGTTTATCAGCGACCAAGGCGCTGCTGGAGCGGTCGGACGCGATCATCGTCACCACCGTCTCCTGCATCTACGGTCTGGGTAGCCCTGAGACCTACCTGAAAATGGTGCTCCACATCGATCGAGGCGATCGTCTGGATCAGCGTGAACTGCTGCGCAGACTCACCGGGCTGCAGTACACCCGCAATGAAATGGATTTCTCCCGGGCAACCTTTCGCGTGCGCGGCGATGTGATCGATGTGTATCCGGCCGAATCGGATCTGGAAGCGGTGCGTATCGAGCTGTTCGACGATGAGGTGGAGAGCCTGTCTGCCTTCGATCCCTTGACCGGAGAAGTGATCCGCAAGCTGCCGCGCTTCACCTTCTACCCCAAGAGCCACTACGTGACGCCGCGCGAGACCCTGCTGGACGCCATCGAGAACATCAAGGTGGAGCTCAAGGATCGCCTCGATTACCTGCGCAGCAACAACAAGCTGGTGGAGGCGCAGAGGCTCGAGCAACGCACCCGTTTCGATCTGGAGATGATCATGGAGCTGGGCTATTGCAATGGCATCGAGAACTACTCGCGCTATTTGTCCGGACGCGATTCTGGCGAGGCCCCACCAACCCTTTTTGATTATCTGCCGGCCGATGCGCTGCTGGTGATCGACGAGTCCCATGTTAGCGTTCCGCAGGTCGGCGCCATGTACAAAGGCGACCGCTCACGCAAGGAGACGCTGGTCGAATACGGCTTCCGTCTGCCATCGGCGCTGGATAACCGGCCGATGCGTTTCGATGAGTGGGAGGCGATCAGTCCACAGACGATCTTCGTCTCGGCGACGCCCGGGCCTTACGAGGCGGAACATGCCGGGCGCGTAATCGAGCAGGTGGTGCGGCCCACAGGACTGGTGGATCCGCAGATCGAAGTACGGCCAGCGTTGACTCAGGTCGATGACCTGCTCTCGGAAATCAGCAAATCCGTCGCCAGGGAAGAGCGTGTGCTGGTCACGACGCTGACCAAGCGCATGGCTGAGGACCTCACCGACTACCTCGGCGATCACGGCGTGCGGGTGCGTTACCTGCACTCGGACATCGATACCGTGGAGCGAGTGGAGATCATCCGCGACCTGCGCCTGGGTGTGTTCGACGTCCTGGTAGGCATCAACCTGCTGCGTGAAGGCCTGGACATGCCCGAGGTATCGCTGGTGGCGATCCTCGATGCGGACAAGGAGGGCTTCCTGCGCTCCGAACGCTCGTTGATCCAGACCATCGGCCGCGCGGCGCGCAACCTCAACGGTCGGGCAATCCTCTACGCTGATCGGATCACCGGCTCGATGGAGCGGGCCATGGGCGAAACCGAGCGCCGGCGCAACAAGCAGATCGCCTTCAACGAAGCCAACGGCATCGTCCCGCGGGGTGTGTTCAAGGATGTTCAGGACATTCTGGAAGGTGCCACCGTGCCGGGCTCGCGCAGCAAGAAGCGCCGCGGCGAGGCGAAGGCGGCGGAGGAGGCGGCGCGCTACGAGAACGAGCTTCGCTCACCGAGCGAGATCGGCAAACGGATCCGCCAGCTGGAAGAAAAGATGCTCGCCTATGCGCGCGATCTGGAATTCGAGGCCGCGGCGCAGACTCGCGACGAGATCCACAAGCTGCGCGAGCGGTTGTTGCAGGTTTGACGTCCCGGTTACCAGTGCTCGGTGCCTTGGTGAATAACTTCGCCCCTACGGTGCGGGCGTGCTCGGACACTCACCGCAGCTTGGTTCCGTAGGGGCGAACTTGTTCGCCCGCGATCCGCGTGGCGAATGTTTGCCTTCGGCATCAGTGCGCGGCGCCACCCTTCATGTTTTCCGGCAGCCGCCGCGTCAGCAGCACAGCAACCATGCTGACTGCCAGCGCGATGCCGACGAAGTGGAAGGCATCGTTGTACGCCATGATCATCGCCTGCTGATGAGTGATCTCGCTGATCCGCCCCAGTGCGGCCTGCTCGCTGCCCAGTTGCTGAGTCAGGGCGCTCAGCCGCTCCGCAACGGCGGGGTTGTTCGGCACCACCGACTCGCGCAGATAGTCAAAATAGATCTTCGCGCGACTGTCCAGCAGCGTCGCCAGCAAAGCGATGCCAATCGCGCCGCCGAGGTTGCGCAGAATGTTGAACAGGCTGGACGCTGAGCCGGCATCCTGCGGCTGGATGTAGGCCGTGGCGATCAACGAGATGGTGACCATGATCATTGGTTGGCCGAGCGCTCGGATGATCTGGATCGAATGGAACTGGTCGCCGCCGAAGTCCGGATTGAGTGCGCCGGAGGCAAAGCTGGAGATCCCGAACAGGGCGAAGCCTGCCGCGCATAGCAGCTTCGGCGGGATGGTCTTCATCAGCTTGGGCACCAGTGGTATCAGGAACAGCTGCGGAATGCCCATCCACATGATGACCTGGCCGATCTGCAGCGCGTTGTAATTCTGAATCTGCGCCAGGTACAGCGGTAGCAGATAGATCGATCCATAAAGCCCGAGCCCCATGCCCAGGCTGGCGACGCTGGTCAGGCCGAAGTTGCGCTCACGCAGGATTCCCAGGTTGATCAGCGGATTGGGCCGCGACAACTGCAGGATCACGAAAAGAATCAGGCTGACCACGGCCACCGAACCCAGTTGGACGATCAGGGTCGATTCCAGCCAGTCCTTGCGATGTCCTTCCTCGAGAAATACCTGCAGGCATCCCAGCCCCATCGCCAGCGTGACGATGCCCGCGTAGTCCGTGCTTTTCAGCAGCTCCCAGTGCGGCGGCTTTTTCTCCAGACCGTACAGCAGGCCCGCGATCATCAGCAGCCCGGGCGGCACGTTGATGTAGAAAATGTATTCCCAACCCCAGCTTTCGGTGAGCCAGCCGCCCAGCGTAGGCCCGATCGAGGGTGCGAAGGTCGCGGTGATGGCAAACAGCGCCATGCCCTTGGCGCGATGATGGTCCGGCAGCTTGATCAGCGTCAGCGAGAAGGCCAGCGGAATCAGCGCGCCGCCGGTGAAACCCTGCAGGGCGCGAAACACGATCATGCTTTCCAGGTTCCAGGCAAAGGAACAGAGCAATGACGAGATCAGAAAACCGATCGATACCCAGACCGCCAGGCGCCGCGCCGAGAGCAGCTGCACCAGCCAGGCGGTGAGCGGAATCATGATGATTTCCGCCACCAGATAGGAGGTGGAAATCCAGGAGCCTTCCTCCAGCGTGGCGGACAATGCGCCCTGGATGTCCTTCAGCGAAGAATTGGTGATCTGGATATCCAGCACCGCCATGAAGGCGCCAAGCATGGCGCTCATCACGGCAATCCAGTCGCGTCGGCTAGGCTCGCCGAGCGGACGGATCAGGGCATCAGCGGCCACGGATGTCGATCTTCACGTCCACCGACATGCCGGGGCGGATACGGCCCTTGAGCGGGTTATCGCTGGCAAAGGTCAGCTTGACCGGAATCCGTTGCACCACCTTGGTGAAGTTGCCGGTGGCATTGTCCGGCGGCAGCAGGCTGAACTGCGCGCCGGAGGCGGGGAACAGGCTTTCCACCTGGGCACCGATGGGCGTGTCCGGGTAGGTGTCGAAAGTCAGTTCGGCGTGTTGTCCAACCCGCATCCGGCCAATCTGAGTTTCCTTGAAATTGGCCTGCACCCAGATGTCCTCGTCGGGAACGATCGACATCAGGTAGGCACCGACCGGCACGTATTGGCCGTTGCGCGCCGAACGCTGCCCGACGATCCCGCTGATAGGCGAGCGAATTGCCGTACGGCCCAGGTTCAGCTCGGCTTGCTCGATTTCGGCTCGGGCGCTGCCAATTTGCGCTGCCAGACGTTTGACGTCCGCTTCCAGCGCGTCGACCTGCTGGCGTTGCGCCGCCAGGTCGGCTTCGGCTTTCTGTCGCTGCGAGCGGGCGACCTTCGCGTCGGCAGACAGCGTGGTGACGCGTTCTTCCGAGATGAATCCGGGCTTTCGTAGCGCTTCGACTCGCGACAGGTCCGTCTGGCTGCGTTCCAGATTTGCCTGAGCCGCGCCAACCGAAGCCTGGCTGGAGGCGATCAGGCTGCTCTGCTGCGTCAGGCGGCTGCGTGCCTGGGTGAGTTCAGCTTCACGAATCGCCAGGTTGGCCCTGGCCTGTTTCAGGGCGAGGCGGAAGTCGCCTGGCTCAAGGCTGACCAACAGATCACCTGGTTGCACGTGCTGATTATCCTGCACGTGGACCTGTTCGATACGCGCGGCGAGCTGGCTGGAAATTCGGGTGATTTCACCTTGTACGTAGGCGTTGTCGGTGTGTTCGTAATGGCGACCCACGAAATACCACTGAGCGAAGAAGGCGGCTGCGACCAGCAGCACAAGGGCAGCGAAGATGAACAATCGGCGTTTCAGCTGGGCGGGCATGGAGTCGCTCATCGGCGGAGTGAGCCGGGCAATCTAGCAGTGTTCCGCTTGAGTCATAACCCGTTACAATTGCGAAACTTTGTTGCGTATACGGAACAATGCAATGGGTCTGGATGATGCGCTGATCTTCACTCGTGTGGTCGAGTGCCACAGTTTTACCCAGGCGGCCTCGAGCCTGGCCATGCAGAAGTCAACGGTGAGTCGGCGTATCGCCCAGCTCGAAGAGCGATTAGGCGTGCGGTTGATCAACCGCACCACACGCCGCTTGCGGTTGACCGAAGTGGGGCAGGCGTACTACGAGCGATGCCGGCAGATCATGGTCGATTTCGCCGAAGCCGAGCAGGCCGTCATGCAATTGCAGCAGGCGCCGGCCGGGCTGCTGCGAATCTCCGCGCCGATCGAATTCGGTCAGTGGATCCTGGGTCGAGTGCTGGGTGATTTCATGCGCTTGTATCCGGAGATCAATGCCGAAGTGGAACTGGCATCGAGGCACATCGACCCGGTAGAAGAGGGTGTCGACATCGTCATCTCGGTGGGACAGCCTCAGGACTCCAGTTTGATCGGACGCAAGCTCTTCGAGACCCGGCGGCGACTCTGCGCCAGTCCGGACTATCTGGCCCAGCATGGCGTGCCCACGCGGGCGGAGGATCTCGCCAGCCACCGCGCGATCACTCTGTCGCGCGACCCCGTGCGCTATTGGCCGATCCTCGAACAGAACGTCAGCTGCCGCCGGATGCTGACCTGCAACAACATCACCTTTGCCCGCGAGGCTGCACTGGCGGGCGCAGGTATCGCGGCGCTATCGATCATGATCACCGACCAGGAGGTGCGTGAGGGGCATCTGGTCGAGCTTCTCCCAGAGGTCGATCTGCCGATCGGCGAGGTGTATGCGGTGTATCCCTCGCGACGTTTTCAGGCGATGAAGGTCAAGGCGTTTCTTGATTTTCTGATGCAGTCGTTGCCGGTTGCGCAAGGCCGTCTGGTGGAGCCGGTGGATGCGCGCCTGTTAACATCGCGCCTTTACCCGCGCTGACCCAGCCGGCCGAGCCGGCTATCGCAGCCGTCGTGTCTTTCTGTGCCTTGATTCGAGAACATCATGACCACCGTTCGCACCCGTATCGCACCATCCCCTACCGGCGATCCGCATGTCGGCACCGCTTATATCGCGCTGTTCAACCTATGCTTTGCACGCCAGCACGGCGGCCAGTTCATCCTGCGCATCGAGGACACCGACCAGTTGCGCTCCACGCGCGAGTCGGAACAGCAGATCTATGACGCGCTGCGTTGGTTGGGCATCGAGTGGGACGAAGGCCCGGACGTGGGTGGTCCGCACGGTCCGTATCGGCAGAGCGAGCGCGGCGAGATTTACAAGAAGTATTCGGACGAGCTGGTCGCCAAGGGACATGCGTTCCCGTGCTTCTGCAGTGCCGAGCGCCTGGATCAGGTGCGTGCCGAGCAGATGGCCAACAAGGAAACGCCGCGCTACGACGGACATTGCATGCACATCCCGGCCGAAACCGCGCAGCAGCGCATGGCGGCGGGCGAGTCGCACGTGATCCGCATGAAGGTGCCAAGCGAGGGCATATGCCAGGTCAACGACATGCTCCGCGGCACGGTCGAAATCGGCTGGGATCGCATGGACATGCAGGTACTGATGAAGGCGGATGGCCTGCCGACCTACTTCCTGGCCAACGTCGTCGACGACCATCTGATGGGCATCACCCATGTGCTGCGCGGCGAGGAATGGCTGCCGTCGGCGCCGAAGTTGATCAAACTCTACGAATATTTCGGGTGGGAACAGCCACAGCTCTGCTACATGCCACTGCTGCGCAACCCGGACAAGAGCAAGCTGTCCAAGCGCAAGAACCCCACCTCGGTAACCTTCTACGAGCGCATGGGTTTCATGTCCGAGGCGATGCTCAACTACCTGGGACGCATGGGCTGGTCGATGCCCGACGAACGTGAAAAATTCACCCTGGCGGAAATGATCGAGCACTTCGACATCAATCGCGTCTCGCTGGGTGGACCGGTCTTCGACATCGAAAAGCTGTCCTGGCTCAACGGCCAATGGCTGCGCGAGCTCCCGGTCGAGCAGTTCGCCGCCGCCGTGCAGAAATGGGCGTTGAATCCCGAGTACATGATGAAGATCGCGCCCCACGTGCAGCAGCGCGTCGAGACCTTCAGCCAGATCGCGCCATTGGCGGGCTTCTTTTTCTCCGGCGCGCTGAACCTTGATCCGGCATTGTTCGAGCACAAGAAGCTCGACGCCACTCAGGTCCGTCAGGTATTGCAGCTGACCCTGTGGAAGCTGGAAGCCTTGCGTCAGTGGGACAAGGAGCGCATCACCGAATGCATCCAGGCGGTTGGGGCGCATCTCGAATTGAAGCTGCGTGATGTCATGCCCTTGATGTTCGCCTCGATCACCGGGCAGGCCAGTTCCGTGTCTGTGCTCGACGCCATGGAGATCATCGGGCCGGACCTGACCCGCTTCCGTCTGCGTCAGGCGCTGGAGTTGTTGGGCGGCGCCTCGAAGAAAGAAGTGAAGGAGTGGGAAAAGCTCTTCGCCGCGATGGCCTGATCCGCGATGGCTTCGGGGCGCGGTTGGCGCCGTCCCGCAGCTGTTCAGCGTTTGCCACTCGTCGCCGATAAGTATCTGTTCTGATGTCAAAAAATCTTCGGGGTCAGGCAAAATATCGTTGACACTCCGAGAGGCCGCACCTAATATGCGCCCCGTCCTCGAGATGGGGCTATAGCTCAGCTGGGAGAGCGCTTGCATGGCATGCAAGAGGTCGACGGTTCGATCCCGTCTAGCTCCACCACTCTCGATTGCCACACCGGTTCACACCGGTTGCCTTTGAAGGGCTTTGCGTCCCCTTCGTCTAGTGGCCTAGGACACCGCCCTTTCACGGCGGTAACAGGGGTTCGAGTCCCCTAGGGGACGCCATATTCAGATCGCAACGCGAGAGCGGGGCGAGTCGAGAGACATTAAATCCGGGGCTATAGCTCAGCTGGGAGAGCGCTTGCATGGCATGCAAGAGGTCGACGGTTCGATCCCGTCTAGCTCCACCAATCCACGACAGGTCGTAGCGGTTGCGGTCTGTTCATCGAAGGTTTCGTCCCCTTCGTCTAGTGGCCTAGGACACCGCCCTTTCACGGCGGTAACAGGGGTTCGAGTCCCCTAGGGGACGCCATTTTTTTGCCCGTTTTGGGCACCAAAGGGTCATTTCTCACGAAACGGCCCTTTTGTTTTGCCCGCAATTTGAGCATCGTCATCAGGGCGACATGGCCTGGCATGCTGAATGGGGGGTCATAGATGCAGCCCGCAGGCGTGACAATCGGGCGGTGGGTGGCTTCCAATAGGCATTCGACCGCACCTGCGGCGCACTGCACAGCGAGGGTACGCATGATCTGGGACCGGGCCGACTCATTCGTCATCGATATTGACGTGCAATCCGAGCATATCGACGAGCTCGGCCACGCCAACAATGCGGTCTATGTGACTTGGCTGGAATCCTGCGCCTGGCGGCACTCGCAGCATCTGGGGCTCGGTTTGGTTGACTACCGTAGGCTCGACCGCGCGATGGCTGTGCTACGGCACGAGATCGACTACTTGGCTGCTGCGTATCAGGGCGATCAATTGCAGCTCGGCACTTGGATCGTGGACTCCGATCAGCGCCTGAAGATGAAACGTAATTTCCAGCTGATCCGGCCGGCGGACGGGGTGACGCTGTTACGTGCGCAAACCACCTTCGTCTGCATTCAGTTGTCTACCGGCAAGCCCAAGCGCATGCCGGGCGAGTTTGTCGAGGGGTACGGCAAGGCGCTGGTGCAGCCTTATCCCCTCGAACTCTGACCCCATTTACGCTCAGCGCTGTTCCGGCTTGCTGACATCTGCCTCGCGGCGTTCCTCGGCATCGCCGCGCCAGTCGTCCTGCACCTCGTTTTCCATCTTCTGCTTGAGGGTCTTAGGGTCATTATTGATGTTCGCCGTATTGGCGCGCTGGTGGTTTTCATTCATTGCGCTGCCCTGGGCGGTGCTTGACAAGCCAAGATCTTTGTCGTCCTGCATGGCTTCCTGATTGGCCATTGCTCCAGTCGCAAGCAGGCTGGTGAAAAGGGCAGTGGCAATACTCAAGGTCTTCATCGGTAATCCTCCGGGTAGGAAGTGTTTGCTGCTCTACCTCTAGAATTCCGACTCGGTGGTCCGGAAATTGTTCGTGGATAGCCGCATAGCGCAATGGACAGGGTTCTGGAGAGAGACTTGCGATCTGTCAGGCGCGCTCTGTTGGTAGCGGTTGCAGTGTCAGGCGGAACCCCAGCGCGTGGGCGAGTTTGCTGATGGTGTCCAGCGTCGGGTTGCCCTCGCCACGCATCACCTTGTACAGCGTCTCCCGTGCGATACCGGTTTGCCGAGCCAGTTCGGAGATATTGCGTGCCCGTGCAACGTCACCCAGCACCTTTGCCATGAAGGCTGCATCGTCGGGCGCTTCTTCCTGGGCGGCTTCGATGTAGAGACGGATGTCTTCTTCGTCGCGCAGGTGTTCAGCAACATCCCACGGGCGGGTTTCGATTTTCGTGCTAGCCATGATGGGCCTCCTTCATACCCCGTCCGCAAGGGACAGCGCGGTTTTAATATCTTGCTGCTGGGATTTTTTGTCCCCGCCGCATAGCAACACATAGGCCACGCCGTTGCGCTCGACGCAGTACACCCGGTAGCCGGGTCCGTAGTCGATCTTCAGTTCCGACACTCCGTTCGCCAGATTGCGATGCTGGCCGGGTTGCCGTCAGCCAGGCGACTGATGCGCACGGCGATCCGGGAACGCGCCTGGCGGTCACGTAGGTCTGCATACCAAGTATCGAAAATGACTGTGGTCTGGATGCTTTTCATTTGTTCATTATAATTGACAATTGAGGGGGTGCAAGACTGATGCGTATGCTGCCGATTACCAGCCAGGCGCGACATTCGTGCCAGATACTGACTGCGAAACGCTGGGCATCTTGGATGCGCAAATACTCGAAGATGTATTCGCTTTCCTGATCACGTATAAACCTCAGCCAACTTGAGGAGTCGGTATGGCATGGGTGTCTTCCTCAGAGCGGAGTAGCCGAACCGCTCTGTCATGGAGCGCAGATCGGAGCGGCGGTTAAACCGGTACTCGAACTCGGCCAGATAGCATGGCGCATGCTTGAGATTGAACGCATGGAACGTTCCGGTCAGTGCGTGGTTGGTTTGTCGCCCGAATGGCTTGTTCAGTTGTGCAAATACAATGAATTTTCCGGGCATGCGCCGGTTCCGAGAGGGTTCCGCAGAAGTGATCGGATGGAGTCGACGGCTCGCTTATCCACTCATCCTCGCAATGTCCTCGGGGCGACCCGGATCGGCCATAATGCCGTGCGGCCCGCTTCGCTCTTGATGGGGTTGTTCAAGGGGAGCGGCGGTTTAATCCAGTCACGAGTTTCTTACCGTTATCCCGTCCAGAAAAATCATCCATGTCGATTGCGATTGCTTCTATGCCGCGATCGAGATGCGCGACGATCCCAGTCTTGCCAACCGGCCCATCGCGGTTGGTGGCCTGGCTGATCGACGCGGCGTTATTGCAACCTGCAACTACGAAGCACGCGCATACGGCGTGCGCTCCGCGATGGCCTCCGGTCATGCGCTGAAGCTGTGCCCGGATCTGCTGATCGTGCGGCCGCGGATGGATGCCTATAAGGAAGCTTCACGCGAAATCCACGGGATTTTCCGGACCTACACCGATCTGATCGAACCCTTGTCGCTCGACGAGGCTTTTCTTGATGTGAGTGGCTGCGAGCATTTTGCCGGCAGCGCCACGCGCATTGCCCAGGACATCCGCCGGCGCGTCTGGCAGCAGCTGCGCATCACGGTTTCAGCGGGCGTTGCGCCTAACAAGTTTCTGGCAAAGATCGCCAGCGACTGGAACAAGCCGGACGGTCTGTTGGTGATTACCCCGGATCAGGTGGACGATTTCGTACTCGCTCTGCCGGTCACCAAACTCCATGGTGTCGGCCGGGTGACGGCGGAGAAGCTGAAGCGCATGGGCATTCACACCTGCGCTGATCTGCGTAGCTGGAGGCGCCTTGATCTGGTCCGGGATTTCGGCTCGTTCGGTGAGCGACTCTGGGGGCTGGCGCATGGAATCGACGAGCGCCTGGTTCAGGTCGAGAGCCGGCGCCAGTCGGTCAGTGTCGAGAACACTTACGAGCGCGACTTGCCAGATCTTGCCGCCTGCCTTGAGCGACTTCCGGAGCTGCTCGAGCAACTCGCCGGCAGAATGGCGCGACTCGATAGTGGCTACCGGCCCGGCAAGCCTTTCGTGAAGTTGAAGTTCCATGACTTCACCCAGACGACCCTCGAACAATCCGGTGCCGGACTGGAGCTTGAGGACTATTCTGACCTCCTGGCGGGCGCCTTTGCCCGTGGCAAGCGACCGGTGCGGTTGATTGGCGTCGGGGTTCGTTTGATCGACCTGCGAAGCGGCTTCGAGCAGTTGCGGTTGTTCTGATCGCCGTCCGTTGGCCATCCGTCGATGTCCACCCTGCTTTTGGTACGTCTGTTGCTTCAGCTGTTGCGGCGTGGCCAAAGCTGCCACTTTTCCGGCGCGGCTTTTTCAGACGCGCTCTGGCGACGAGTGGCGTACCGCTGCGACCGTGGCAGGTTGTTTCGTTCGGTATCGAACAACCTTGATGGATCGGACGGCAGCGAGGCATTGGTTGTTGATTCACTCTCTGGATGCACCTTTTCCTACGTTCCCGGCAGCAATACCCGCAACGGACTCGTCACCTTGCGGCTGTCGCTAAGCAAGGAAGGCGAGACCATTACCCTGGTGCAACAGGTCCATGTCGATAACGCACCCTGATCTTCTCTTCAGGGCCCGGTCGCGGCCCTGCGTCCCGCGAGGCTTGCGCCAACAAGGCTTCGGTCTGGTCGCGGCGATGTTTCTGATCATCGTGATTGCCGGGTTGATTGCGGCAGGGGCGCGAATGGCAGTAACGCAGACCGCCACCAACAGTCTCTCCATCCAACAGGCACGCGCTTATCAAGCCGCGCGGGCAGGTATCGAATGGGGTATCGCTCGGGCATTGGCCAGTCAGGGTTGCAGCGAAACATTCGCACTGGATAGCTTTAGCGTCGCGGTGAGCTGCCAGCCTACGGCTGCGACTCACCTGCCAGAAGAAGGCCACGCTGTGGTTTTCCTTTTGATTCAAGCTACGGCAGCGTTCGCCACGGCAGATAGCCCTGACTACGTCTTTCGCCAGGTGAATGCGGTCGTGGAGAAGGAGAATTGATGATGGCAGGTGTGCCTGGCTGGGGCCGTACCAGGGCGCGCGGTTGGCGGCGCGGATCAGGCAATGCCTGCTACTGGTGTTGTTCGGTCTCGGAATTCTATCCAGCCCGGCGGTGTCAGCGGCTCTGTGCTCTAACGTATTTCCCCGGGACGCTACGCCAGGGGCCAGTGCCCGGCTGGATCTGTCTGTCATGGAGGGGAAGGACTATGTCGCTTTCCCCTCAAATGGCACAACCTATACACAAGCTCGCGCGACTGCTTTTATCAAAGCGGAAAGCTGGCCAATAACAAGACAATCTCCGTTATGCCCGGCCAGCCCGTGCGGATCTTCGTTGATGGCGATCTGGAGTTTGCACCGCATACCGAGATCAATCCGGGTGGGTCGGCTGCCGATCTGCTGATCGTGGTTCGTGGCAAGCTGACGATCGGAACTGACAACTCCGTGAATGCGTTGCTCTATGTGACTGGCGATGCCGAAGTCAATCCAGGCACACGTATAGAAGGTGCGCTGACGGCTGATGGGAGCATCGACACCAAGCCCGAGGATGAACTCATCTACGATGACGAAGCAGCGGCGCATTTCACCTATGACGATCTCTGCGAGACGGCCGGAACGAATACTGCTGCGATCGATCACTTTGAATTCGTCACCGGCGCAGGCGCGCACAGCTGCAGCCCGCATGCGATTACCCTCAAGGCGTGCACCAATGCCGCACCCGGTGTAAACCCGTTGCTAGGTAGTGCTTGGACGAAAACCAATATCTCATTGAAATAAATGGGAAACTCGTCGATTCATCGCAATGAAGCCTAGCCTTTTCCCGGTGTTTTCTGCGATAACAGCCCCTGAAATCTGCCCTTTCAGCCAAAACTTCGTTGAAAAAAAAC
>NZ_JAMOIE010000096.1 GCF_024448935.1 Stutzerimonas stutzeri | reverse complement strand
GGGGTGATCCTGATGGGTTGCAGCCATCCTACGAGATGCCCCGGTGCGAGCCGTCGACGGGCGAATCGTTCGTCGGCGCGGGTGAGCCATCGGCGCCCGCTATTCCTGCGCAAGCACGGCCGGCAGCTGCTCGGCCAGCTTCTCGGTACGCAGCGGCCCGCGGACGAAGCCGCGCAGACGGCCGTCGGGCCCGATCAGGGCGAGGTTGCCGCCGTGGTCGACGGTGTAGTCCTCTTTCGAGGTATCGGCAGGGATGAAGGGTACGCCGACGGCATTGGCGAGTTCCTGGATGTCATCCAGCGAGCCGGTCAGGCCGATGAAGCCGGCACCGAAATATTCCAGGTACTTCTTCAGCTGTTCCGGCGTGTCTCGCTCGGGATCGACGCTGACCAGGATCGGTTGCATCCGCTGTTTCGCATCTTCCGGCAGTTTAGTGCGCAGCTGCCGCAGTTCCGCGAGCGTCGCGGGGCAGATGTCCGGGCAGAAGGTGTAGCCGAAAAACAACAGGTTCCAACGTCCCTCCAGCTGCTCCATGGATACCGGCTCGCCGTCCTGGTTGGTCAGCGTCAGGTTGGGCACATCGCGGCCCTGAGGCAGCATGACGATACCGGCGTCGAGCAGGTCGGCGGTATCGAGTTGCTGCTCGGTATTGAGCACCTTGTAGACCGTCAGGCCGATGACCAGCGCAACCAGCGCCACTAGAACAATTACGGTTTTCTGGATGCGTGTCATGAAGGTCCTTGGCGGCCGGCTTAGAAGGTCAGCGGCAGATAATGATCAACCAGCAAGGCGATGAACAGCGCAAACAGGTACCAGATGCTGAATTTGAAGGTCTTGATGGCGGCATGCGGGCGGCGGTCGCGGTAGAGCACGATGGCCCAGAACAGGAAGCGCGCACCGAGCAGCACTGCCGCCGCCAGGTACAGCGGGCCGCTCATGTGGATGGCGAAAGGCATGACGCTCACGGCCAGGAGCATCGCGGTGTACAGCAGGATATGCACCTTGGTGTAGTGCTCGCCATGGGTCACCGGCAGCATCGGTACATTGACCTTGGCGTACTCATCCTTGCGGTGGATGGCCAGCGCCCAGAAGTGCGGCGGCGTCCAAGCGAAGATGATCAAAACCAGCAGCAGCGGTTCGGCCGTCACCTGCCCGGTTACCGCAACCCAGCCGAGCAGCGGCGGCGCGGCGCCTGCCAAGCCGCCAATCACGATGTTCTGCGGCGTGGCGCGTTTGAGAAAGCCGGTGTAGATCACCGCGTAGCCGATCAGCGAGGCCAGCGTCAGCCATGCCGCCAGTGCATTGGTAAAGGTCAGCAGCAGGGCCATCCCGGCAACGCTGAGCACCAGGGCGAACAGCAAAGCAGCGGCCGGCGCGACCCGTCCTTGTGCCAGCGGCCGCTTGTGGGTGCGCGCCATTTCCAGGTCGATGCGCCGATCCACCACATGATTGATCGCCGCCGCGCCACCGGCACAGAGGGCGATGCCCAGGTTGCCGAACAATAGAACGGTCCAGGGCACACCGGAGCGCGTGGCGAGAAACATGCCCACCAACGAGGTGATGAGCATCAGGACCACCACCCTTGGCTTGGTCAGCTCCAGATAATCGCGCCAGAGGGCTTGAGCGCCGCGTTCGCTGATGAGAGTGGCCATGGGGTTCTCCTTATGCGCGAGGCAGGTCGAGCCTGCTCGTCGTGTTCGAATTCAGATGCGGCTGAGGCGCCAGTACGGCGTCAACCGATGGGGCCAGGCGGAGGCGGTGGTTGATCAGCACGGTAACCAGCAGCAGCAAGGCGCCGCCGCCATTGTGGGCGACGGCAACCGCCAGCGGCAGATTGAGCAGCACGTTGCTGATGCCCAGCGCGATCTGCATGGCCAGGGCGGCGACAAGCATCGCGGCCAGACGCGACAGGCCGTGACGCCAGAGCTGCCAGGCCAGCGCCAGCAGAATCATCGTCACCGTGAGCGCGCCGAGCCGATGCGTCAGGTGGATGGCGGTTCGGGCCTCGCCGTAAAGCATGCCGCCGAGGTAGTTGGGGCCGATGTCGTGGTGAGTCAGGTTGAACGCGTTGGCAAAATCCATCTCAGGCCACCACTGGCCGTGGCAGCTGGGGAAGTCGGTGCAGGCCACTGCGGCATAGTTACTGCTGACCCAGCCGCCCAGCGCCACCTGGATGATCACCGCGAACATGCCGATCAACGCCAAGGTTCTGAGCCTGCCCGGCACGCTCGGCATCGCCGGCTGCTGGCCGGACAGGCGCAGCGTCAGCAGGAACAACAGACTCAGGGTGGTGAAGCCACCCAGCAGATGCGCAGTAACCACCTGCGGCCAGAGTTGCAGGGTGACGGTCCACATGCCGAAGGCTGCCTGAGCGATCACCACCGCCAGCAGCAACAAGGGAAGCTTCAGCGGCTGTCCCCGCAGGGAGCGGCGGCGCAGCGCCTGCACTGCGAGCCCGAGGATCACGAGGCCCAGCGCACCGGCGAAATAACGGTGGACCATCTCGTTCCAGCCCTTGTGCACTTCCACCGGCGCCTCCGGGAAGCGTAGCGCCGCCAGGCTCTGGGCCTGTTCGCTCATGGGCACCGCTAGAAAACCATAGCAACCGGGCCAGTCCGGGCAGCCGAGGCCGGCGTGGGTCAGCCGCGTATAGGCGCCGAGCAGCACCACCACGACGGCCAATAGCGTGGCGGCGAGCGCGAGACGAAATCCGGGGCGTGATCGTTGCGGCATAGGGTCCTCGTTTCACTCGGGCTGGACGATCAGACTGCTGTCGCCTTCATCATTTCCATCCAGCCAGGGCCATTCGTGGCTACTCGTCGATAATCCATGCTGCAGGCTTTTCCTCGTCCAGCCTCCAGCGCTCTCAGCCTTTGACCGTCTTTACCCTATCTGGGAAATTTTCAACAGGTGCTTGAGGTCGTCGAGGATCGCTTTGCCGTTGGCCTTGGCGTCGTAACGCAGGACCAGATTGCCGTGCGGATCGATGATCCACAGCTGTGCGCCGTCAGGTGCCTGCGGGTTGCCCGCATAAACCGCAGGGTCCAGCGTGTAGCGCTGCAGCTGGGGGTATTCACGCTTCAAGCGCTGCTCGTAGTCGGCACTCAGTGCCTGCCCGCTCGCCAGCGCATGGCCGGCACGACCGGCCTCACGCGCCAGGCCGATATTGATCTGCCGCGCCAGATAGACCAGTTGCTGGCAGCCTTCGGTGCACGCTTGCGGCGCCGTGACCAGCAGTTCCCAGCGCGGTTCGGTGGTAGCCGGCACGGCCACTCCGAGCGTCTCGCGGCCCTGGCCGGTGGCCACCAGCGCGCCGTCATAGGTTCGGGTTTCAGGTATCCAGAAGCCGAAACGATACATGGCAGTCGCCAGCAGCATGGGGCCGATCACCACGGCCAGTATCAGCAACAGCTGCAGCCGTCCACGGCGGCGTTGAGGCTGTACTGGGTTGAAAGTCGGATTCATCGCGGTCATTGCTTGCTCCCTCGTGCCTGATGCACGCCGAAGTAGATGAACAACGCCAGCAACGCCGCTGCCAGCGCAAACCATTGCACCGCATAGCCCAGATGCTGCTGCGGCTGCATGCTGGTGATCGGCCAGTCCGCCCGGTACGCCGCCGGGCCGGGCTCCAGTCGCAGCTCGTATTCGACGCCATCACGTCCGAGCAGTTGCCAGAGCGCTTCGACCTCGACGTGATTGAGCAATCGCGGCCAACCCTCGGCCATGCGCTCGCTGAGCAGGAACGGCTTGTCCGAAGGCGCATAGACCCAGGCGGCCAGCTTCAGCGGACGATCCGGGGTATCGAACTTCGGCGGGATCCGCCGATCCGGCCAGGGTATCCAGCCGCGGTTCACCAGCACCCAGCGACCGCTGGGCTGATCCTGGAAGGGTTGCAACAGCTCGACGCCGACCTGGCCGTCGCGGGTGCGGCTGTCCAGCAGGAAACTGTGCTCGGCATCGAAACTGCCCTGCAGATAGACACGGCTGTAGGCGGGATCTTCGAGCTGCTCGATCTGCTCGGGCCCAACTGGCTCGGCCTGCTGCCGCGCCTCCTGACGCACCAGCATGTCGCGCTTCTGGTCGGCGCGTTCCAGCTGCCAGAACCCCAGCCAGACCAGAAGTGGCAACAGGCACAGCACCACGAGTGTCGGTACGACGCCCGGCTTGAAGCCGCTCATGCCCTGCCCCGCGGCGTATTGATCCGGCTGGCTATACTGCACTGCACCCCACTTACCCCCAGTCACCCTGTCACCTCTCACGGCGGACTCGCTCATGCTCAAGGCGGCGATTGTTTTGTTATTAGTAGCCACACTGGTCAGTCTGTTCAGTGGTCTGTTCTTTCTGGTCAAGGATGAGGGCCGCAGGTCCCGCGTGCTCACCGCCCTCTTCGTTCGCGTATCCCTCACTGCGTTGACGGTTGCCCTGATCGCCTGGGGTTTCTATTCCGGCGAGTTGCAGCCCGGTTTCAGCCCCTAGCCCCTGATTCGCCTAGCAGTCTGCTAGATCACGTAAACGAAGACGAACAGGCCGATCCACACCACATCCACGAAATGCCAGTACCAGGCTGCAGCCTCGAAACCGAAATGCTGCTCGGGTGTGAAATGGCCGCGAAAGCTGCGCACCAGCATCACCGTCAGGATGATCGCGCCCATGGTCACGTGGGCACCATGGAAGCCCGTGAGCATGAAGAAGGTTGCGCCGTAGATGCCCGAGCCCAGCGTCAACCCAAGCTCGGTATAGGCATGGATGTATTCCTCGATCTGCAGGACCAGGAAGGCAGCGCCCAGCAGTACGGTCAGGCCCAGCCCGAGCTTGAGATGCTTGCGGTTGCCCTTGCGCAGGGCGTGGTGCGCCCAGGTCAGCACGAAGCTCGAGCTGACCAGCAGAATGGTGTTGATCAGCGGCAGGCCCCAAGGGCTGATGGTGCCTTCCGGCGCGGGATAGAGCTTGGGATCGGGATTGTTCAGCAGCGGCCAGCTGTATTCGAAATTCGGCCAGAGCATGGCGCTGACCCCTTTGTCTCCCTCGCCGCCGAGCCAGGGACCGACCCAGTAACGGATGTAGAACAGCACGCCGAAGAAGGCGAGAAAGAACATCACCTCGGAAAAGATGAACCAGCTCATGCCCCAGCGGAACGAGCGATCCATCTGCGCGCTGTACAAACCCGCTCGCCCTTCGCGAACCACCGCACCGAACCAGCCGAACATCATGTAGGCGATCAGCAACGCGCCGATGAAGAAGATCAGCGGCCCACTGATCTCGTCGCGGCCGGCCTTGAGGTCGTTGAACCAGCTGCCCAGACCGAACACGGTGGTCAGCAGCGCCACGGTCCCGACTATCGGCCATTTGCTCTGGGCGGGAACGTAGTAGTTCTCGTGCGGGGTGGTCTGTTGGCTCATTGCAGACTCTCCTTGGCCGCCACCCTGGACGCCTGATCAACGACGGCGACGGGAGGTTGGCGAGACGTGATATCGAACAGGGTGTAGGCGAGCGTCAGATGACGTACGTCGGCGGGCAGATCCTGATCGACGATGAAGCGCACCGGCATCTCGATACGCTCACCGGGTTGCAGCACCTGCTGGGTAAAACAGAAGCATTCGGTCTTGTGAAAATAGGCCGCCGCCTTCGATGGCGACACGCTGGGCACCGCCTGGGCAGTCATCGGCTTGTCAGTGGGGTTGTAGGCGACGAAAAGCATCTCCCGGCTGGCTCCCGGATTCACGCTGAGCTGATCAGCCATGGGTTTGAACTCCCAGACCATGCCGGAAGCGTTAGTGGCTAGAAACTGCACGCGTACTTCCCGCGCCTCGTCGACCGTCTGGATCCCGCTGTAGGCACCGGCCGTTTTGCCGTTGATGCCAAACGCCTGACACATCACGTCGTAGATCGGCACCAGGGCGAAGCCGAAGGCGAACATTGCAACGACGACGAGCAGCAGTCGCCGTACCAGCCGGCCCAGCGGGAGCTCGGCGTTCATGGCGCACTCTCGAAAAGACGATTGAAAGCGCTGAAGGCAGGACGAAAAGGTTCAGGGCCAACGCCACCGTCCAGCCTCATGCCTCCAGCGGCTTTTAACCTAATCATGCTTGGGGCCCGTGCGGTGCTCATGGAGTTCTTCCATGCTCGGCGGAACGCTGAAGGTGTGGTACGGCGCCGGTGACGGCACGCTCCACTCCAGACCCTCTGCGCCGTCCCAGGGCTTGGCTGCGGCAGCCGGGCCGCCGCGGATGCACTTGATGACGATGAACAGGAACAGCAACTGCGTTGCGCCGAACATGAAGGCGCCGATGCTGGAAACCATGTTGAAGTTGGCGAACATCATGTTGTAGTCCGGGATCCGCCGCGGCATGCCGGCCAGCCCCACGAAGTGCATCGGGAAGAACGCCAGGTTCATGCCGACGAAGCTCATCCAGAAATGCAGCTTGGCCAGGGTCTCGTCGTACATGTGCCCGGTCCACTTCGGCAGCCAGTAGTAGGCCGAGGCGAAGATGCCGAAGATCGCACCGGGCACCAGCACGTAGTGGAAGTGCGCCACCACGAAGTAGGTGTCGTGGTACTGGAAGTCGGCCGGGGCGATGGCCAGCATCAGGCCGGAAAATCCGCCGATGGTGAAGAGGATGACGAAAGCCACGGCGAACAGCATCGGCGCCTCGAAGGTCAGCGAGCCACGCCACATGGTCGAGACCCAGTTGAACACCTTCACCCCGGTAGGCACCGCGATGAGCATGGTGGCGTACATGAAGAACAGCTCGCCGACCACCGGAATGCCGACCGTGAACATGTGGTGCGACCAGACGACGAACGAGAGGAAGGCGATGGCGCCGGTGGCATAGACCATCGAGGTGTAGCCGAACAGCGGCTTGCGGCTGAAGGCCGGGATGATCGAGCTGACCGCGCCGAACGCCGGCAGGATCATGATGTACACCTCGGGATGGCCGAAGAACCAGAACACGTGCTGGAACAGCACCGGGTCGCCGCCGCCCGCCGCGCTGAAGAAGCTGGTGCCGAAGTGGATGTCCATCAGCATCATGGTCACTACTCCGGCCAGCACCGGCATCACCGCGATCAGCAGGAAGGCGGTGATCAGCCAGGTCCAGACGAACAGCGGCATCTTCATCAGCGTCATGCCCGGCGCGCGCAGGTTGAGCACGGTGGCGACCACGTTGATCGCGCCCATGATCGAGCTGATACCCATCAGGTGAATGGCGAAGATGAAGAAGGTCACCGACTCCGGCGCGTAGGTGGTCGACAGCGGCGCATAGAAGGTCCAGCCGAAATTCGGCCCGCCGCCCTCCATGAACAGCGACGAGACCAGCAGGGTGAAGGCGGCCGGCAACAGCCAGAAGCTGAAGTTGTTCATCCGCGGCAGGGCCATGTCCGGCGCACCGATCATCAACGGGATCATCCAGTTCGCCAGACCGACGAAGGCCGGCATCACCGCGCCGAAGACCATGATCAGGCCGTGCATGGTGGTCATCTGGTTGAAGAATTCCGGTTGCACGATCTGCAAGCCCGGCTGGAACAGTTCGGCGCGAATCACCATCGCCATCGAGCCGCCCAGCAGGAAGGCGCTGAAGCTGAACCACAGGTACATCGAACCGATGTCCTTGTGGTTGGTGGTCAGCAGCCACCGTGAGAGCCCCTTGGCCGGGCCGTGGTGATGGTCATGCCCGGCATGACCATGATCGTCGATCACTGCACTCATCGCTGCCTACCCCTTATTGACTGGCTTCTTCGGCCTGTTTGAAGTCGAGCACGTCTTTCGGCGTGACCATGTCGCCCTTGTTGTTGCCCCAGGCGTTGCGCTCGTAGGTAACCACGGCGGCGATATCGACCTCTGACAGCTGTTTGCCAAAGGCCGCCATGGCGGTGCCCGGTCTACCGTTGAAGACGATATTGATATGGTCCTCGGCCTCGCCTGTTGCGATGGGGGAGCCTTTGAGCGCCGGGAACATCGGAGGCAGGCCTTCGCCGCCCGCCTGGTGGCAGGATGCGCAATTGGTCTGGTACACCTTCTCGCCGCGGGCCACCAGTTCTTCGAGCGTCCATTCCTTGCTGGTCAGCTCGGCGAGCTTGGCCGCTTCCGCCTTTTTCTCGCCGAGCCACGTGGCGTAGTCCTCCTGGGACTTGACCTCGACCACCACCGGCATGAAGCCGTGGTCCTTCCCGCACAGCTCGGTGCACTGCCCGCGGTAGATACCGGGCTGCTCGACTCGGGTCCAGGACTCGTTGATGAAGCCGGGGATGGCGTCCTTCTTCACCGCCAGATCCGGCACCCACCAGGAGTGAATGACATCCGCCGCGGTGATCAGGAAGCGCACCTTGGCACCCACCGGAATCACCAGGGGCTCGTCCACCTCCAGCAGGTAATGCTCCCCTTTGGGCTCGAGATTGTTGATCTGATCGCGCGGCGTGGTCAGGTTGCTGAAGTACTCGACATCCTCGCCCAGGTACTTGTAGTGCCACTTCCACTGATAGCCGGTGATCTGGATATCCACGTCCGATTCGCTGGAATCGTAAATGTGGATCAGGGTGCGGGTCGCCGGGACCGCCATACCGACGAGAATCAACAACGGAATGATGGTCCAGAGCACCTCGACCCGGGTGTTCTCGTGGAAATGCGCCGACTCCAGCCGCTTGGAACGGCGGTGAGCGAGCATCGACCAGAACATGGCGGCGAATACCAGCACGCCGATGATTACGCAGATCCAGAAGATCGTCATGTGCAAATCGAACACGGAACGACTGACTTCCGTGGCACCGGAGCGCATATTCACGTCCCAGGCCGCCTGGGCCTGGCCGAATAGCGACCACAGCCCAATCCCCATCCAGACTTGCGGATGTCGCGACATTGCGGGTTCCCCTTATGGTTCTTTTTATCCCGCCGACTGCTTTTGTATCCGGCCGCAGAGCAGAGCAAACGCTCGCTACGACGACCTGACCACGCTCAGATCTGGCTCCCCCCAATTCCTGGTTGCCAGTCCTCGCCTTGCACGCGCAGTCGGACTCAAACGGTACGCTTACGATCGGAGTATAGCCAGCGATCCCGGACTGGCAATTTTCTCAGCTACTCGCGTTGGCCTGCGCTTCTCCGGGCCGATCGTTCTTCATCACCCCGCGGACATTCATCAGCGCCAGGCACACCTGCAGCGTGATCAGCGCCCAGGCCTGGGCATACCAGCCCCAGATCACCCAGAGCAGGTTGCTCAGCAGAAAACACCAGAAGCCGACCGTACGTCGGCCCGGTCTCAGCGAGCCGATCAGCCAGGCAGCAAGCACCGTGACCACCATGGCCGGCCATTGCAAAAGATCGATCCAATCCACGATGCCTCCGATGCGGGAATACAGGGATTGGTGCGACAGCGGGCGGGGATAGTTCCTGCGCGGGCCCGCTGGCCGACAGGCGCGAGGGTCGTGCGGCGGTGCTTGTGCGGCGTCCGCCTGGCTGCATGAGCCAGGGACATCGAACGGCTGCGTCGCGGTGCGGGCGGCGCTGCGGGCCAACCGGCGCCCTGCTCTGGGTGGGCTTAGCCCACCGAGGGTGTTTCGCTACTGATCGGCGAGATCTACGGCATGGCCTGAAGACGTTCTGTTCTGGCGCATTGACTTGGTCCGGCGCCAAGTTTCGGTGGACTGAAACGGAACGCCGTCCGGCCCACTACGACCGCCTGGCAGGCGGCTGCGATGGTCACCCATTCGGCCGCGGCAGGCTCAGATCAGGCTCATTTGCTGCCCGGGCGGCGCGAAGCGGCTGCAGTCGAGCCCGTCATTCTGAGCGCGGCGGTTGTAACCCAGGCGCCTACAGGCCAACTGGAAGCGCTGGGCAAGCAGCTGGGCGAACTGGCCCTCGCCGCGCATGCGGCTGCCGAAACGGCTGTCGTACGCCTTGCCGCCACGCGACTGCCGCACCAGGCTCATGACGTGGGCGGCACGCTGCGGAAAATGGTCCTGCAGCCACTCATCGAACAGCCCCGCCACCTCGTGCGGCAGGCGCAGCAGCACGTAGCCGGCCGAATGCGCGCCAGCTTGCCGCGCTGCCTCCAGCAGTCGTTCGAGCTCCATGTCGTTGATCATCGGAATCATCGGCGCGCACATCACGCTCACTGGCACACCCGCGTCATGCAGCGTGCGCAGCACCCGCAGGCGCGCCGCGGGCGAGGCGGCACGCGGTTCCATGATGCGCTTGAGCTCGTCGTCCAGGGTGGTCAGGCTGACCGAGACGCTGACCAGCTTCTGCTCGGCCAACGGCACCAGCAGATCCAGATCGCGCAACACCAGCGAGCCCTTGGTGATGATATGCACCGGGTGCTTGAAACGCAGCAGGATCTCCAGCGCCTGGCGGGTCAGCCGCTGTTCCCGCTCGAGAGGCTGATAGGCGTCGGTGTTGACCCCCAGCGCAATGGGCTGGGGCACGTAGCCGGGCTTGCTCAGTTCGGCTTCGAGCCGTTCGGCGAGGTTGGTCTTGGCGATCAGACGGGTTTCGAAATCGATTCCCGGCGACAGATCCCAATAGGCGTGGCTGGGCCGAGCGAAGCAGTAGATGCAGCCGTGTTCGCAACCCCGGTAGGGATTGACCGAACGATCGAAGCCGACGTCCGGCGACTGGTTACGGGTCAGCACGCTCTTGGCTGTCTCGAACCTTACCTCGGTGGCGCGGGTAGGCGGTACATCCTGCTCCCAGCCGTCGTCGCAGGCCTCGCTGCGGGTCGGGGCGAAACGGTTGTCCGGGTTGATCGCGGTGCCGCGGCCGCGCGGTGTGCTTTTCGACGGGAACATGACGGGCTCCGAATGCTGTATATGAATACAGTATCAGAATACGACAAAGCCTCTCCAGTGTCGTCGCACAGGGTGGGTCGCGGCTTGTCGCTCCACCGCCCCCGCGAGCGACCGGTGATATCTCACGCGGGAGTGACCGTGGATGCAAAAAACGACCTCCACCCGTCAGGTCAAACCCCAAGCCCACCGGCGGACTTCACATGCCTGAAGAGCGACGCACCTGCACCTTGCCATACTCGGCTCCAGCACCGTCGCTGAGCAGCATAACGCCGCGTCTTACCAGCTCGCGGGCGCGCCGGTAGAGAACTCGATATCCGCGAGCGGCCCGACCACCAGGTCGTCGCGCAGAATACGGACCTCGTTGCCCTCGGCCAGCAGTTACCGGACGCTGTCGGCGGCGAGATCGCCACAGGTGATAGGCCACATGGCGATGCTCCAGTCGGTCAGTCGGATTTTTTCTGCAGTTTCGGATTAGGGAAGAACTGCACCGCCTGGACCTGCGGATCGGGCGCTTTCGGCTTGGCCTGGTTGACCCGCGTGCCCAGTTCCGAGGGCACCGACTGGCCCTGGGCGTTGAGGGTGTCGGCGTAGCCGCATTCGACGCACTCGCGGTTGGGAACGCCGTCGACGTCCCACATCTTGATACTGTCGCTGGCGCTGCACGCCGGGCACACGGCACCGGCGATGAAGCGTTTGGTGGTGACTTTCACATCGTCGCTCATGCCACCTCCTCGCTCAGGCCCAGGTGGCGCAGCAGCGCGTCGGTGGACGGCTCGCGGCCGCGGAAGTCGACGAACAGCACCATGGGCTCCTGAGAGCCGCCACGCGCCAGGATGGCGTCGCGAAAGGCACGACCGGTATCGGCGTTGAACACGCCCTCTTCCTCGAAACGCGAAAAGGCGTCAGAGGACAGCACTTCGGCCCACTTGTAGCTGTAATAACCCGCCGCGTAACCGCCGGAAAAAATGTGCGCAAAGCTGTTGGGGAAGCGGTTGCTCGCCGGCGGACGCATCACCGAGACCTCGTCGCGGATGCTTTCCAGCACCTCGAGTACGCTACGGCCATCGCCGCGGGTGGCGTGCAGTTCGAAGTCGAACAGCGAGAACTCCAACTGGCGCACCATCACCAGACCGGACTGGAAATTCTTCGCCGCCAGCATCTGGTCCAATTTGTCCTGCGGCAGGCGCTCGCCGGTCTGGTAGTGACCGGAGATCAGCGCCAGGCCTTCAGGCTCCCAGCACCAGTTCTCCATGAACTGGCTCGGCAGCTCCACCGCATCCCAGGCCACGCCATTGATGCCCGACGCGCCGGCATGTTCGACCTGGGTCAGCAGGTGATGCAGGCCATGGCCGAACTCGTGGAACAGCGTGGTCACTTCATCGTGAGTCAGCAGCGCCGGGCGCTCGCCCACCGGCGGGGTGAAGTTGCAGACCAGGTTGGCCACCGGCGTCTGCAGCGTGCCCAGGCAGGTACGACGCTTGTCGCGCGCGCCATCCATCCAGGCACCACCACGCTTGTTCGGCCGTGCATAGAGGTCGAAGAAGAAGCGCCCGACGTGCTCGCCCTTCTCGCGGATCTCGAACAGGCGCACATCCGGGTGCCAGCTGTCGAAATCTTCCAGCTCGTGGATTTCGATGCCGTATAGGCGCTTGACGATGGCGAACAGGCCGGACAGCACCTTGTCGATCGGGAAATAGGCGCGCAGCTCTTCCTGATTCAGGCTGTAGCGGGCCTGACGCAGTTTCTCGCCGAAGTAATTGACGTCCCAGCTCTGCAGATCGCTGACGCCATGCTCGGCGGCGAAGGCGCGCAGCTCCTTGAGGTCGCGTTCGGCGAACGGCTTGCTGCGCGTGGCCAGGTCGCGCAGGAAGCCCAGCACCTGATCGGTGCTCTCGGCCATCTTGGTCGCCAGCGACAGCTCGGCGTAGTTGCCGAAGCCCAGCAGCTTGGCCAGCTCCTGACGCAGGTCGAGGATCTGCTCCATCACCGGGCCGTTGTCGAACTGGCCGGCATTCGGACCCTGATCGGAGGCGCGGGTCGAATAGGCGACATAGACCTCTTCGCGCAGCGCACGGCTGTCGGCATAGGTCATCACAGCGTAATAGCTGGGGAATTCCAGGTTGATCAGCCAGCCGTCCAGCGCCTTGGCCTTGGCGGCCTCGGCCATCTGCGCCTTGGCCGAGTCGGTGATGCCGGCCAGCAGGCTCTCGTCGGTGACGTGCTTGGTCCAGGCCTGGGTGGCGTCGAGCAACTGGTTGGAAAAGGTGCTGCCCAGCTCGGCGAGCTTCATGCGGATGGCACCGAAACGCTGTTGCTCGGCCGGCGGCAGGTCGATACCGGACAGACGGAAGTCGCGCAGCGCGTGTTCGAGGATGGTCTTCTGCGCCACGTCGAAACCGTCCGCCTCGGGGCTCAGCGACAGCGCCTGATAGGCGGCGAACAGGTCGGCGTTCTGACCCAGTTCGGTGGCGTAGGCGGACAGCTTCGGCAGGCAGGCCTCGTAGGCGCTGCGCAATTCCGGATTGTTGCGCACCGCATTGAGGTGGCTGACCGGGCCCCAGGCACGGCTGAGGCGCTCGTTCATCTCGTCCAGGCCGACGACCAGGGTGCTCCAGTCGAGGCTTTCGGGCGGGCGGCTGAGCAGTTCCTGCAAGGCGACGCGGTTGTCACCGAGGATGGCATCCACCGCCGGCTCGACGTGCTCGGGGCGGATCTCGGAATAAGGTGGCAGGTCGAATTCCCGAAGCAGCGGGTTGGTATCGGTCACGGCAGTTGCCCCTTTGAATAAGTGATCAGCCAGGCATGTTAAAGCCAATTGCCCGGCCGCGCAGCCAGCAAACGGCTCGATAGTCTGGCGCTATGGATAACGAAACCACAGGGTTTATACGATCAAGAGGGCGCGCCGCCACGCGGCATCATCGAGCCCGCCTCGCCCAGCCGAGTGACTGTTAAGCTGCGACGGGTTCCTTCGGCGCGGGTGCCCGCCGCACAGCTCCTTGTAGGAGCGAGCTTGCTCGCGATCAAGGGTATGCAGCATCCGGCAGCGTTGTGTTCCGAACGCGGATCGCAGTCCCCCTTGGCTCCTACGGGTTCAAAGTTGCTGCGGTGTGGATCCGCAGCAAGCGGGCACCCATGTATTGCAGTGGATGCGTGCCCGATAGCGGCTCTACAAAGCCGCAGGCGCTTCCACGGGCAGCTCGGGACGGCGCGCATACCGCTGCGCCAGTACCGTGCAGACCATCAGTTGAATCTGGTGGAATATCATCAACGGCAGAATGATCATCCCCACCACGTTGGTGGCAAACAGCACCTGCGCCATGGGTACGCCGGTGGCGAGGCTCTTCTTCGAACCGGCAAAGATGATGGTGATGCGGTCTTCGAGATTGAAGCCCAGCCGCTTGGCGAGAAACTGCGTCAGCCACAACACGATCCCCAGCAACAGGCAGCAGGCTGCAACCAGGCCCATCAAATGGCCCAGCGGCACGATCTGCCAGAGCCCCTCGACCACTGCGCCACTGAACGCCACGTAAATCACCAGCAGGATCGAGCCCTGGTCGACGCTCTTCAGCCAGCCTTTGTTGCGCGTCACCCAGGCGCCGATCCAGCGCCGCGCGACCTGCCCGGCGATGAAGGGCACCAGCAATTGCATGACGATCTTGCCGATGGAATCCAGCGTCGAGCCGGCTTCGCCCTCGACGCCCATCAGCAGCAGCACCAGCACCGGCGTGAGAAAGATACCGATCAGGCTGGATGCAGCCGCGCTGCAGATCGCCGCCGGGACATTGCCACGCGCCAGCGAGGTGAAGGCGATGGCCGACTGCACGGTGGCAGGCAGCGCGCAGAGGTAGAGCATGCCCAGGTACAGCTCGTCGCCCACCATTGGCATCAGTAGCGGCTTGAGTGCCAACCCCAGCAGCGGAAACAGCACGAAGGTGCAGGCGAACACCAGCAGGTGCAGGCGCCAGTGGCCGGCGCCGGCAAGGATCGCCTCACGGGACAACTTGGCGCCATGCATGAAGAACAGCAACGCGATCGCCAGCGTGGTCAACCAATCGAAGAACACCGCACCGCGACCCTCGCAGGGGAACACCGTGGCGACCGCCATGACCGCGAGCAGCGCCAGAGTGAAGTTGTCGAACAACAGGCGGAGCTTGGCCATCGATAGATTCCTTGGGTCTTGCGGGGGATGGAAATGAACCTTAACGTGGTCGCCCGCTTCCGTCTAACGCCAAGCAGGCATGAAATGTCTTCAAACGGACACAACCCCGCCTTGATGGCACGCCTGAGCGAACTCAAGCAGTTGCCCCGCCCAGTCTATGGACAGCTCGATTCGCCGCCGAATCTCAAGCTGGGTTATCGCCACAGCCATCCCTGGGTGCAGTTGTCCCATGCGGTCGAGGGCGTGCTAGAGGTGCGCACCGACAATGGCCGCTTCATCGCGCCACCGTTGCGCGCGGTGTGGGTTCCGGCGGGCATTACCCATCAGGTGTTCTGCGCGCCGAACACCTGCATCCGCAGCCTGTACATCGACCGCAGCGTGGCCGGCGATGCACCGTTGCATTGCCGCGTGCTGCAGGTGAGCCCGCTGTTGCGCGAGTTGATCCGTCATTTCAGCACGCTACCGGAAGCCTACGCCGAGGACGGCGCCGAGGGCCGGCTGGTGCAGGTGCTGCTCGATCAGCTGGGCTGCGCTCCGGAAGTCGAACTGGTCCTGCCACTGCCGGCCGAGCCACGTCTGCAGCGGCTGTGCAAAAGCCTGCAGGCGCAGCCGGAGCAACAGCAAGGGCTGGCTGACTGGAGTCGAATCCTGGGCGTCTCGGAACGCACCCTGAGCCGCTTGTTTCTCCGCGAAACCGGGTTGACCTTCCGCGCCTGGCGCCAACGCTTGCGGCTGCTCAGCGCCCTGCCGGCGCTGGAGCGCGGCGAGCGGGTCACCGACGTCGCGCTGGGCTGCGGCTATGAATCCCTGTCGGCCTTCATCGCCGCCTTTCGCGAACAGTTCGGCGCGACGCCCGGCGAGTTCTTCCGGCCCGGCAGCAGTTCCGCCGTTGGCCCTGTCCATTGAAAACCGCCCAATCTTTCGAG
>NZ_JAMOIE010000095.1 GCF_024448935.1 Stutzerimonas stutzeri | reverse complement strand
GAAAGGCCACTCATTGAGTGGCCTTTTTTTGCTGTTCGTTTTGCCTCGGAAAGCACTTGTCTCGCATATAGAACCCGCCCCTTCTTTTAATTTTTCGGAATAAATGAAGAAGTTTTCAGCGTACATCTATTTACTGCGCAAATGGTCGTAGATCAAACGGATTAGTCCCGAAGATTGAGCCCACATAAGTCGCCCCGACCTGCGCCTGTCTATTAAACGCAAGAACTCCCTTTGCTATCAATGAATTGAGATAAAGCGCCCTGTTTTGCCGCTTATTTTTTTATTTCAGATCTTGACTGCCGTCAGGTTCTGAATGTTAATTACATCAACAGTAATCAGCCGCAGCTCACTTCGATCAGCAAACCCGTTAGGAAGCGGTCCTGCTCTGATACAAGGATGGCGTTTCCCCCAGCTGCAGTTGATGCGCTGCCTGCGCCAACAAAACGTTAAATGCTTATCTCGAATGCTAGCCGAGTGCGGCAGCTCTGCCTGGAGCCTGCTGCGGAACCAGCACCTCTGGTTCAACGACAACGCAGACAGGGCCAGGCCGCTTCAGCGCTTCAGCGGCTGGTGGCGGTAGCTTTGCCAGAAAGAATTAAGTTAGCGGAAAGCCTATGCAGCGCTACTTGGACGCATATTTTTTAGTCGGTAGTGCGCCCAGCAACAGCCATTACCGTATCGATTACCTTCGACTTGCCTCAATACCGAATAAAAAGCTACTTGACTGTATGATCTGTCCTGGAGTGCATCGTGAATACATCTTTTCGCAACCTGGAAGCGCCAGCCCTTCAGCGAATCATCAGCGAAATGAACAACAAAGGAAGTTCCTGCATTGCCGACTTCCTATCAAGCGGACAATTGACATCGCTTCAAGAAAGCGTCCGGATCGAGGCCGAAAAACATAACGGCAGTTATTTCGCGCATCATGGTGGCGGCGAAATAGATAGTTGTCTATTGGGCGCGCTAGGCGCTTCGCCAGCGTTTCGGCATATATTGGCAAGTGTCTATCAGGCGGGCGCCGGGCAAGCCGCTTATAACAATGAACTACTTAAAGTTCTGCGTTGTGTGCAGGGCACCTCAGGCCGGCGCGAGTCCAATTGCTTTCACTACGACGCCAGTCTGGTCACCGCACTGCTGCCCATCGAAATCCCTCAAGACGGGGTCGATCGGGGTGATCTCATCCTGTTCCCCAATGGTCGCCGCATACGCTCCAATGTCCTGATTAACGTGGTGGAAAAAGCGTTATTGCAGAACGCACTGAGTCGGAAATTGATCAGCATTGCCATCCGCCACAAATTTCTGCGCCCCGCAAAGCTTCAACTTGTCCCGGGCAACCTCTATCTGTTCTGGGGCTACCGCACACTGCACGCGAACGAACCCTGCGATCCCTCCCACCGCCGCGCAACCGCCATCTTCCACTATGGCGATCCGCACGCCGGTAGCTTCGCGACCCGCATGATCCTCCAGCTGAACCAGCGCCGGGCACGACGCGCAACAGCCCTGGGTACGCAACCTGCTGCGTGATCTCACAGACGCACTTTTTTGCGTCCGCTATCCGACGTGACGACCGATAAGGACATCGAGATGATCAATGTCACCAGATCGTATCTGGGCAATAAAACCAAATTCCTGGGCTATGTCGACAGCATCTACGCATCCGGCTGGTTGACCAATCATGGTCCGCTGGTGACTGAGCTGGAGGAGCGGCTGCGCGATTGCCTGGGTGTCAGGAATATCATCCTGACCAACAACGGGACCTTGGCGCTGCAGATCGCCTATCGGGCGCTGAATCTCTGCGGCAGCGCCATTACCACTCCGTTCAGCTTCGTCGCCACCACCAGCTCGCTGCAGTGGGAGGGCGTCCGGCCAATATTCGCGGACATCGACAAGGCCACCTGGAACCTGGATCCCCAGGCGATCGAAGCGAGGATAGAGGCCGACACCCAAGCGATCCTGGCCACCCATGTCTTCGGCAATGCGTGCGACGTCGAGACTATCGCGCAGGTTGCGCAGCGGCATCGCCTGAAGGTGATCTACGACGGCGCCCATGCGTTCAGCGTCCGCTACAAGGACCAGTCGGTATTCAACTGGGGCGACATCAGCACGCTCAGCTTTCATGCTACCAAGCTCTTCCACACCATCGAGGGCGGCGCCATCGTCACCAATGATGACGCCTTGGCGGAGAGGATTCGCTTGCTCTGCAACTTCGGCATTGTCGACACCGACATCATCGACGGCATCGGTATCAACGCCAAACTCAATGAATTTGCCGCCGCAATGGGCCTGTGCATCCTCGACGACATGGCGTTGATTCTGGAGCAGCGCGAGGAAATCGCCAGCCGCTACGAACAACAGCTCGGTGATCATTTCGACTTGCAGCGCCAGCAGCCGTACTCACAGCGCAACCACAGTTACTTCCCGATAGCCCTGACGGATGAAAACCACCTGCTGCGGTGCCGGGCGGCGCTCAAGAACAAGGGGATCAACCCGAGGCGCTACTTCTACCCCTCGTTAGACACGCTCAGCTATGTGCAGCCGCAGATCCCACAAACCGAGTCCCGCGCCCTGAGTCGCCGGGTGCTGTGCCTGCCGATCTACCCGGGCCTGCCACGGCATGTCCAGAACAGGGTTATCGAGACGCTATTGAACGAGCCATCGCAGCGCAGCCAGCCGCAGACCGAACGCTTCTGGGCTCAGGTCGCCGCCAGTCGATTGCTGGAAGACCGTTCAAGCCTGTCGGCCGCTGTGTACAAGCGCATTTACTGATCCAATCGCAACGGCTGACGACATGTCCGATCGAAATTTATCGATGCTTCGCAACACTGGCCTGAGTTACGCAGGCCAAGCGTACGCCATGCTCATCGGCATTCTTGTCCTGCCCTTCTATCTCGGGCATTTGGGAGCGGAGGCCTATGGCCTGATCGGCTTTTTCGCGGTGATGCAGGCTTGGCTGCAGCTGCTGGACGCCGGCCTGTCCCCTTCGTTGGTTCGTCAAATAGCGCATTTTCGCGGTCGTAACGGCTCCGCGGCGCAACGCTACGAACCGGGACAACTGCTGCGTTCGTTCGAACTCATTTTCCTGCCGTTGGCTCTGCTCACCGCGCTCAGCATCCATTTCGCCAGTGGTTGGATCGCTCAGCAATGGTTGCAGGCAGAGGAGCTGAGCAGCGCCACGATCGTCCACTGCATCAGCCTGATGGGCTTGATGGTCGGCCTCAAGCTCTACGCCACGCTCTACAAGAGTGGTCTGCAAGGCCTTGAGCTGCATGCCTGGCTGAACAGCGCCAACGTCATCGTCGCCACGCTGCGCTATTTCGGTGGGCTGTTTCTGGTGGCCAACATCAGCCAGAACCCACAGGATTTCTTTGTCTTCCAGACCGCTGTCGGACTGCTCGAAACCCTTATCTTCGCCGTCAAGGCATACAGTTTGATGCCCAACGCGAAGCGGCTGACCGGCTTCAACTGGGCAGTGGTCAAGCCGGTTCTGCCCTTCGCCGCTGGCATTTCGCTGACCTCGGTGCTGTGGATCGTCCTGACGCAGCTGGACAAGGTGCTGCTGTCCAACGTGCTACCGCTTAAAGAGTACGGCTATTTCTCGCTGGTCGCGCTGATGGCGACCGGCATCATGACGCTGACCAATCCACTGGTGCAGACGCTGCTGCCGCGGATGACGATGCTCGTCGCCGAAGACCGCATCGCCGATATGCAGGCGCTCTACCTGAACGCGACCCGGTTCGTCTGCAGCCTATTGTTTCCTTTGGCGGGAGTGATCGCGTTTCATGCCGCCGATCTGGTTTTCGCCTGGACCGGTGACGCAGAGGCAGCGCAATGGAGCCGCCAGATACTGCCCTGGTACGTGGTCGGCAGCGCGATCATGGCCGTCACCGCCTTTCAGTTCTATCTGCAGTACGCCTACGGTCAACTGCGCCTGCATGTGTGGTTCAGCTTGGTCAGTGCAGTGCTGAGCATCCCCGTGGTCATTTACGCAACCCTTGAGCATGGCGTGTACGGCGCAGCGCTGGCCTGGTTCGGGTTACGCATGCTGACTTTTCTGATCTGGCCGTCGATGGTGCACAAGCGCTTCGGTGCCCGCCTGCATCGACCCTGGCTGCAAGATCTGTTGCGTATCACGGCCATGACCGGCCTGGGTCTGCTGATCGGCGAACCGGTGTTCGCCACCATCGCCAGCGAAAACCGATTCGACATTCTTCTAGGGCTGGCCGTCAGCGGACTGATCTGCCTGACGCTGGTGACCTTCACCTCCAGGCCGGTGGTAATGCGGCTTTACGTAATGATGACCAAGTCGAGCGTCTGATATGGATAGCCAATCGAGAACCGAACAGGACGTCATGGCAACCTGGGGCGATCAACGATCTCCCCTGCTGAGCATCATCTGCCTGGCCTACAACCATGCGGCGTTCATAAAGGAAACCCTGGAAGGATTCATCCGGCAGCAAACCGACTTCCCTTTCGAGGTGATCGTCCATGACGACGCCTCCACCGACAGCACCGCAGCCATCATCCGTGAATACGCCGCGCGCTACCCGAACCTGATCAAGCCGATCTATCAGCGGGAGAACCAGTACCGCCTAGGGTTGCCGTTCAGCACGCAACTGTTCGCTCAGGCCCACGGCAGGTACATCGCCTATTGCGAAGGGGATGACTACTGGACGGACCCACGCAAGCTGCAGCTACAGGTGGACTTCCTCGAAACACATCGCGACTACGTGATGACCTATCACGACGCATTCATGTTCAACAGTCAGGGCGTCGTCCGCAGCCCCCACCTGGCCGGCAAATATCGGAAGGACGCGAGCGCTCTACAGCTGAAACAGGCGCGGCCGATTTCGACCCTGACCGTCTGCTTTCGCAATCTGCTGCATGAGCTGCCGCCGGAGCTGCACGGTGTCGAGGTTCTGGACATCTGTTGGTGGTCGTTACTTGGTGCTCATGGCAAGGGCAAGTTCATCGAAGCGATCAAGCCCGCGGCCTACCGGGTGCACGAAGGCGGCATCTTCTCGATGCGCAGCAGCAAGCAACGCATCCAGATGACCACGCACGCCTATTACAACCTCGCTCGTTACTACCAGCGCATCGGCGATCCGTCGCTTTACGAGTATTTCATGGTCCAGGTGTTCGCTCAGGCACTCGCGTCGATCTCCCCGCTCAGCAAGCTCCAGGCCCTGGGCCAGGTCTTCCAGAACATCAGCATCAATCTTTTGCGCAGGCTGACCCCAGGTGTCTGACGAACATCTGGCCGTCACGCCCGCTGCTGCACCGATGGCGCAACACTCAAGGAAGGAACCCGCAATGACTGCAATGGCCCGCTCTTCGCTGGACTACGACGGTGATAACCGGATCGATCTGGCGCGCATTCTGCGCGTGGCGTTCGATCACAAGCGTCTTATTTTCATCCTCACCACCCTCTTCGCGCTGCTCGGCGTTGCCTATGCCATCGTCGCCACGCCCATCTACGAAGCCACCGCGATGATCCAGATCGAGCCGAAGAAGGCCGGCATCACCGGCATTCCAGAAGCCGTGCCCCGGCCGAACTCGGTGTCCCAGGCGATCACCGAAATAGAACTGATCAAATCCCGTGCGGTGCTGGGCAGCACGGTCAACGACCTGAAGCTGTACATCAATGCGCGGCCCAAGTACGTCCCGCTGCTTGGCAGCTACCTGGCGCGCCAGCACGATCCTGAGGAAGACGGCGAGCTCGCTGCACCCTTGCTGGGGATGGACAGCTACGCCTGGGGCGGAGAGAAGCTGGAGATCTTCCAGCTGGACGTGCCGCAAGCCTACCTCGGCGAAAAACTGCTGCTGCGCGCGGGCCCTGCGGGTTCATTCAACCTCTACGACGCCGATGAGAAAATGCTGCTGAGCGGCAAGGTCAATCAAGCCGTGCAGCACGACGGGTTTCGGGTACAGATCGCCGAACTCAAGGCCCGTCCCGGTACCGAGTTCATCGTCGTGCGCAGCCGCCCGCAAACCACTGCACTGGACTACCAGAAACGCCTGAAAGTGGGTGAAGCCGGCAAGGACTCGGGAATTATCTATCTCACGCTGGAAGACCCGGATTCGGAAAAGGCCAATCGGGTGCTGGACAAGATCAGCCGCCTGTACGTGCGGCAGAACATCGAACGCAGCTCCGCCGAAGCGGCGCAGCGTCTGGAGTTTCTGCGGTCCCAGGTGCCGCTGGTGCGCAAGGAGCTGGAAAAGGCCGAAGCCGCCCTCAACGACTATCAGACCAGCGCCCAGTCGGTGGACATCAGCATCGAGACCAAGGGCGTGCTCGATCAGATCGTCGCGCTGGAATCACAGATCTCCGAGCATAACCTCAAGCGCGCTGAGTACAACCAGCTCTACACCCCGGAACACCCGACCTACCAGACGCTGATGAAGAAGATCGGCCAGTTGCAGGCGCAGAAAGCCGCGCTGATGGGGAAAATCGACACATTGCCGATGACGCAGCAGGAACTGTTGCGCCTGAACCGCGACATGCAGGTCACCACGCGCACCTACACGCTGCTGCTGGACAAGGCACAGGAGCAGGACATCCTGCGTGCGGGCACCATCGGCAACGTGCGCATCATCGACAGCGCCTACGCAGTGGTGGAGAAGCCGGCCAAGCCCATCAAGCCCCTGGTGGTACTGGTTGCGATCTTCGTCGGGCTGCTGGTGTCGGCGATGGTGATCTTGCTGCGACAGGTGTTCTATCGCGGTATCGAAAGCCCCGAAACCATCGAACATCTGGGTACACCCGTGTATGCGGCGCTGCCCTTTTCGGCGAAACAGGAGCACCTGTACCGATTGCGCAAAATCCGCGATGGCCGCAGCAAGCTGCTGGGTCGCGCCGATCCGGCCGACCTGGCGATCGAATCTCTCCGCAGCCTGCGCACCAGCCTCAAATTCGCCATGCTCGAGGCGCGCAATCAGGTGCTGGTCATCACCAGCCCGACCTCCTCGGTGGGCAAATCCTTCGTCGCCAGCAATCTGGCCTCGGTCATCGCCCAGGCCGGTCAGCGCGTGCTGCTGATCGATGCCGACATGCGGCGCGGCTACCTGGCCGGCATGTTCGGCCTGGCGCCACGCAACGGTTTGTCCGACGCCCTGGCCAGCGGTTTGCAACTCGCCGCCGTAGTCAACAAGACCGATCAGGCCAACCTGCATTTCATCGCTAGCGGGCATTGCGCGCCCAACCCCTCGGAACTCCTGATGCACGAGAACTTCGCCCGGTTGCTGAAGGAAGCCGAGCGTGAGTACGACTTCGTGATCGTCGATACGCCACCGGTGTTGGCGGTAACGGATGCCGTCCTGGTTGCGCAACAGGCTGGCACCTGCCTGTTGGTGGCCCGTTATGGGCTGAGCACCGCCGGCCAGGTCGAAGCCTCCAAGCGACGCTTGGCGCAGAACGGCGTACTGCTCAAGGGCGCCATCCTCAACGGCGTCAAACGCAGGGCTTCGAGCTCCGCCTATGAGACCGGCGCCTACGGTTACTACAGCTACTCTCAAAAAGCCTGACACACGCGAGGGATAAGCCCGTGCTCAGAACCGTTTCGATGATTCAGCCCTACCTGTTCCCCTACCTTGGCTATTTCCAGCTGATCGCGCGCAGCGATGTCTTTGTCCTGGGCGACGACCTCCAGTACGTCAAGGGCGCCTGGATTAACCGCAACCGAGTGCTGGCGAACGGGCAGCCAAAACTGGTCACCTTCCCGTTGCGCAAAGCCAGCCAGTTCTCCCCGATCAACCAGCGCTGGCTATGCGACGAGTTCGAGCAGGAAGCTCAGAAACTGTTGAAAACGCTGGAGCTGGGCTACTCACGCGCGCCACACAAGGCCGAGGTGATAATGCTGGTGCGCCAGATTCTGGCTCATCCGGAACGCAACCTGGCGCGCTTCATCGAGAACTCCATCCGGCGGATCTGCGCCTATCTGCAGATCGCAACGCCGATCCGCATCGGCTCGGAGTTGGGCTTGCCGGCACGCATGGACAAGCAGGAACGCGTCGTCACCATCGCCCACAAGATGAACGCCGAGCTGTACATCAACCCCATTGGCGGCACGGCACTCTACTGTCCCGCCTATTTCAGGTCGCACGGGTTGGCCCTGCGTTTCCTGAAGATGGATGACTTGAGCTACCCGCAGTTCAGCCAGCCCTTCGTGCCCTCGCTGTCGATCATCGACGTATTGATGTTCAACAGCCGAAGCGAAGCGCAGGCACTGCTCAAACGCTTTTCTCTGGTCGAGGGAATAGAGCAGTCGGCCACGTTGCAAGGCGCATGACCTCGACAGAACGGACATTGAAATTTTCACTACGGAAGGCAGTTCATATGACCTCGCTCAGCAGCGCTCGCTGGTACCTGATCCAGACCAAACCCCGTCAGGAAAGCCGCGCCGAAGACAACCTTCGACGTCAGCACTTCGAGTGCTACCGGCCAGTAAAGTCAAACGCCGCAGGGAACGGAAAGGCGGACGAAGCGCTCTTTCCGGGCTACCTGTTCATCCGTCTCGATCGGCAGCTGGATAACTGGTATCCGATCCGCTCCACCCGCGGCGTCGCCCGCGTGGTGGCCTTCGGTAGCGAGCCGACACCGGTCAGAGACGAGCTGATCGAGCAGCTGCGCCAACGCCTGGCGGCCCCGCCCCAGAAACCGCAGTTCGAACCTGGCGAAAAGGTGCAGCTGCATGGCGGCAGCTTCAACGAGCTCGAGGCGATCTTCGTCAGCGCCGACGGCGAGAAGCGTTCGGTGATCCTGCTGAACCTGTTGCAGCGTGAACAAAAGGTCCGTGTGCCCACGCGCTACCTCTGCAGCATCACCGCCCATCCTGGCCTGGCGTGGGCCTGTCGAGCGGATTGACGGATCATCGAGGGGACACCATGAAAGTTCTCGTTCTACACAGTTTGTATGCGCCCCATATCGGCGGCGGCGCCGAAATCGTTGTCCGCCAGATTGCCGAAGGGCTGCAACGTCGCGGCTGCGACACCGTCGTGCTGGCGACCGGACCAGAGGACGGGCTGCACGAAGAAGAGCTCGACGGCGTGCGGATCTACCGAGCCGGGCTGGATAACTTTTACTGGCATTTCACCCAGTCGCGTCCCTGCCGACTGTTGCGGCTCGGTTGGCACTATCGAGACCGTTACAACCGCAGCATGCGGCGGCATGTGCGCCAGGTCATCGAGCATGAACGGCCTGACGTTGTGGTGTGCAACAACCTCACCGGGTGGTCGATATCGGCCTGGGATGCGATCAGCGCGGCCGGGCTGCCGATCGTTCAGGTGCTGCACGACCTTTATCTGCTTTGCCCCAAGGACACCATGTTCAGCAAGGGCCGTAGCTGCGAGCGCCAGTGCGGCATGTGTTCGGCCTTTCGCCAGCCGCACGCTGCTGCGTCGGCTCAGGTCGCGGCGGTCATCGGTGTGAGTCGTTTCGTCCTCGATCGAATAGCGGCCGAAGGCTACTTCAGCCGGGCCAGTCGGCATGTGGTGCACAACTGCGTCGACTCCAGCAGCAGCCGCTCGGGCAAGCCACGCCCGCGTCACAGCGGCCTGCTGCGCTTCGGTTACATCGGCACACTGTCTGAAAACAAGGGGGTGGGCTGGCTGATCGAGCAGTTCCAGGCGCTGTCCATCAACGCCACGCTGGAAATCGCCGGTCGCGGCAAGTTGGATTACGAAGCGAAGCTCAACGAGCTGGCCGACCCTTCCAAGGTGAGGTTCGCGGGCTATCAGCCATCAGAACGCTTCATGCAGGGGATCGATGTACTGGTCGTACCGTCAATCTGGGCTGAGCCTTTCGGGCTGGTGGCGGTCGAGGCCTGCGCACAACATCTGCCCGTCATCGCCACGAACATGGGCGGCCTGCCGGAGATCATCCGGGACAACCTGAATGGCTTGTTGTGCACGCCGACCGATCGCGACTCCCTCGGCAGGGCCATCCTCAAGCTCTATCTGGACAGCGGCCTGCGCCATCGATTGTCCAGCCAGGCACGCGATAGCGTCGCCACCTTGTTAGATACGGAACGAATGCTCGATCAGTACCAGTCGATCCTGTATTCCACGCTGCACGGCCGGAGCGCCCACGATGAACCCGAGTTCGCTGACCATTTCGCACCGCAGGTCGAGACCGCTGGCGATTGACAAACCCACCGTGCTCACGCTGATCGCGGCCTCGCTGCTGATCAGCGAAACCTTTGCCGGCGCACTTCGCTACTACCTGGATGTTGCCGGCGTGTCCGCCCTGCTCTACCTGCCAAAGCTGGCCTGCGTCGCCGCGGTTGCGCTGGAATTACCCAGGACGCAAAGCAAACCCGGCGTGTGGCTGGTGCTGTTTGCCGTGCTGGTCTCGAGCCTGTTCGCGCTGCTGCACGGCGCCACCCTCGGCAATGTCGGCTTCAGTCTGTTCATTTACATTCCGCTGCTGTTCGGCTTGTTCTGCGGTGGCTACCTGGAACAGAGGACCCGCCTGCTCAGCTGGGTAATCGGCCTGTGCCTGGTCGCCTCCCTGCTCGGTATTGCGCTGGACATGTTCACCAGCGTGCCGTGGAAGGGCTATAGCTACATGATGGGCGATGTCGAGCTGACCGCTAACAAATCATGGGCCTTCGGCAGTACCGACCGGCTCGCCGGGTTCGCCAGAATGTCGACCAACCTGGCCGTGATGATCGCCTTGTACAGCTTGTTCCTGGCGGCGTTCCTGCGGTCGCGGCTGTTACGGGTGGCGCTGTACCCGGTGGCCTTCGGCGCCATCTTTCTGACGACCAACAAGTCCACCGCGGCGGCTTACCTGCTGACCCTGATGATGCTGTTTCTGGCCGGCTATCGCCTGCCCAGCGCCACGGCATTTTTCATAGCCGTGCTGACCGGGATGGCATTGCCCATCGCCAGCCTGCTATTGAACATTCCACAAAGCGAGGCCTATAGCGCCGGCCTGCTGGCGTCCTTCAATGACCGATTGATTCACAGCTGGCCGAATTTCATCGACGTCGTGACCAATGAAGGTTGGGGCTGGTGGGGCGCGGGTTTCGGTGCAGTAGGCAGCAGCGCGGCAGCCTTTCCATTGGCCTGGCTGGAATTGCTGAGCATCGCCGATAACACCGCGCTGTATCTATGGGGAATGCTCGGCGTATTCGGCGTGCTGCTGTATCTGTTGTTTTTTCCGCTGCTGCTGCGCCTGCATGACCATGGCCCGCGCATTCGCGACGCGCTGCTGGGGATCGTTTTCTGCACCATCCTGATTGGCTGGGCAACCGACGTACTGGAAGTCACCACGGCCACTCTTTTCCTCGGCATGGCCGTCGCACATGCCCTGACGCCGCGCGAGCGTCACCCCCCGATTGCTGCCGTGTCAACGCGCTAGGCCTTGAACTCGACAAGCGAACAACCAGGGACGACCGGCCATGAAATATTGCCATCCATTGCACCGTTTGGCGCTTGCCACCGCTGTGTCCGTCCTGGCCATGCAGGCACCGGCACAGCCAGCGGAGGACCCGTTCATCCTGGGGGTCTGCTCGCATGATCTGCACCTGCGCGACAGCACCAGCAAGGGCGTGCTGATGTTGAAACAAGCTGGCATCGAGTCCGTGCGCACCGATGCGCACTGGGCCTTCCTCGAGCGCAAGCGCGATCAGCTCAAGGTGGAACCGCACTGGCCTCAGTATCTTGCCGGCAACCAAGCGCAGGGGATCGACAGCCTGTTCATTCTTGGCTACGGCAATCGCTTTCACGGCGACGGCGAGAAGCCCCGCAGCGAACCGGTACGCACCGCGTTCAATCGCTACGTGGCGTTCACCGCCGAGCAGTTTCGCGGCCGCATCAAGCACTACGAGATCTGGAACGAATGGGACGTCGAGGATCCGGTCGATCCGCAGTTCACTGAGGACTACGCCCGGCTGATCACCGATGCGGCGGGCATCATCCGCCAGCATGACCCGGACGCCAAGGTACTGGCCGGTGCAGTGACGACGAAGGGCATCGAGTCCGGTTTCGCGCTGCGCCTGATCGAGGCCGGAATCATGCAATCGGTCGATGGCCTCTCGTTGCACCCCTATGTCCATTGCCGTCGTCGCGGGGAAAACACACCGGAAGCCTGGATCGAATGGCTCGCCGGAGTCGACATGGAACTGTCCCGTGCCGCCAATCAGCCGGTGCCGCTTTACCTGACCGAAATGGCCTGGCCTGCGCATCAGGGTGCCTGCGGCATCGACGAAACCCTACAGGCAGCCTATCTGGCACGGAGTTTTTTCCTCGCCAGGACATTACCCAACGTGCGCGGGTACTGGTGGTACGACTTTCGCAACGACGGCACCGACAAGCGCGAACGGGAACACAACTTCGGCCTTCTCAGGCAGGACTACTCGCCAAAACCTGCGTACCGGGTGCTCGAAGCGATCAGTCCGATCATCAAGGATTACCAGTTCCTGGGACGGGTCGAGGAATCCCGAAACAGCGTTCTGCTGCGCTTCGGCAACGACGAAGAACAGCTTCTGGTGGCCTGGAGTACGACAGACCAGACCCGCCCCGTCACCATCACCTCGGCAGGCAAGTCGGCCAGCAACCTGAAACTGCTGGATACCGCTCAGCCCGACAAGGGATGGACCACCGCTATCGCCTGGCAATGCCCGAGCAACGCGGATCACTGCGCCGCCCGTGTCGAACTCAGCGGGTTTCCGAAAATCCTCAGCCTCGGGCCTGCTTCGGACGGATCCGAGCCCTCGAAACCCATCTCGACTCGTTGAACAGAAGGCACTCAAGATGATCGTGATCAATGCTCGCTTCCTGACTCAGGACATGCGGGGCGTACAGCGGTTCGCTGAACAGATTTCCCTGCAGCTTAAGGACCTGCGCGACGACCTGGTCTTCGTCGCGCCCGACGACATACGCCTGCACGAAAGCGCGGCACAATTGCAGGTCCGACGTATTGGCCGACACCGAGGGCATGCATGGGAGCAGCTGGATCTGCCCCTATGGCTGGCTCGCAACGGCCATCCCCCCCTGGTCTCGCTGTGCAACACCGCCCCGCTGTTCTACGGCAACCAGATCGCAACGCACCACGACATCACCTACATCAGGCACCCGGAAAGTTATTCCAGGACGTTCAGCGCCATGTACCGAAACCTGACCCCGTTATTGCTTGGACGAATCAAAGCCTTGATCACCGTCAGCGACTTTTCCAGAAAGGAAATAGCGAGTCATTACGGCTATCCGGCAAGCAGCATATGTGTCGTGCCGAACGCCGTGGACGGGCGTTTCCAGCCGTTTTGCGCAGAGCAGTGCCCACGCGGGGCGGCGCCTTACCTGCTGGCGGTGTCGTCACTCAGTGCACACAAGAATCTCGCCCGTATGGTGGCGGCATTCCTGCGCATGGAAGGTCGGGATGAAGCCGAGCTACGCATCATTGGCGACTCGAACCGGATCTTCTCGGGCAGCCTTCACGACGTGCCAGGCAGTCGGCGCATTCGCATGCTTGGCAGGCTAACCGATAAGGAACTGGTCGAGGCCTACCAGGGGGCGACTGCCTTCGTGTTTCCTTCGCTGTATGAAGGGTTCGGCATCCCGCCGCTCGAAGCCCAGGCCTGCGGTTGCCCAGTCATCGCTGCGCGCGCCGCATCTGTTCCGGAGGTTCTGGGCGACAGTGCACTGTACTTCGACCCCCTGAACGTCGAGGACATCGCACAGAGCATGCAGCGAATCCTCAAGGACGCCGCCTTACGTCAGGACCTGCGGCGACGAGGCAAGACCAACGTCGCGCGCTATTGCTGGAGCACCTCGGCTCGTCAGGTTTCCAGGCTTATCGACCAGGCGTTCAGTGGAGCGCGAAATGCCAATGCTGCGGGCGTCAATTCGCTGCCATTCAGCCAGCCAAAGCACTAGCCCGAGGCCCGGGTCCACAACCTGACTGTCCCGACTGCACCCAGCCGACGGGTACAGCCTTCGGCTGCGACTGCGATTTCCGTCACGGCAACTGAGGTGACGGCCGCCACTCCCCAACCTAAAAAAAAGGCCATCGCAATGAAAATCGCCATCATTCATGACTGGCTAGTGACCTACGCCGGTGCCGAGAGGGTGCTTTCCGGATTGCTGGACGTCTGGCCGGAAGCCGACCTGTATTCCGTGATCGACTTCCTCTCCGACGAGGACCGCGCCAACCTCGGCGGCAAGCGCGCCACCACGACCTTCATTCAGCAACTGCCGAAAGCGAAGACGCACTACCAGAAGTATTTGCCGTTGATGCCACTGGCCATCGAGCAGTTGGACATGTCGGCTTATGATCTGGTGATTTCCAGCAGTCACGCCGTCGCCAAGGGCGTGTTGACCGGCCCCAACCAATTGCATATCAGCTACGTACACTCGCCGATCCGTTATGCCTGGGATCTGCAACATCAGTACCTGCACGAAGCAAGTCTGGACCATGGCTTCAAGGCCAAGCTGGCGCGCATGCTTCTGCACTACTTGCGCATGTGGGATCAGCGCACCGCCAGCGGCGTGGATGACTTCGTCGCCAACTCGCACTTCATTGGCCGGCGCATCAACAAGAGCTACCGACGCGAATCCACGGTGATCTATCCGCCGGTCGACACGCGCCAGTTCACGCTCCACGCGGAGAAGGAGGATTACTACCTGACCGCCTCGCGAATGGTGCCTTACAAGCGCATCCCGATGATCGTCGAGGCGTTTTCGCGGATGCCGGACAAGAAGCTGATCGTGATCGGCAGCGGACCTGAGATGGAAAAGGCCAGGGAGCTCGCCACGTCGAACGTAACGCTGATGGGTTATCAGAGCTTCGCGGTGCTGCTGCATTACATGCAACGTGCCCGCGCCTTCGTCTTTGCAGCGGAAGAAGACTTCGGCATCGCACCCATCGAAGCCCAGGCATGCGGCACGCCCGTTATCGCCTATGGCAGAGGCGGAGTACTGGAAACGGTACGAGGAATCGACCACCCCGAGCCGACGGGCGTGTTCTATACCGAACAGACGCCGGAATCACTGATCGCCGCTGTGGGGCAATTCGAGGCACAAGCGCATCTGATCCTGCCCGAGACCTGCCGCACAAGCGCAGAGCGATTTTCAACCGAACGATTCAGGCAGGAGATCAAGGCGTTCGTTGATACTAGGGTTCGAGAGGTTTCGTTGCTTCATGGGCAGGACACGCTGTTGCGTCGACCAACGGCAACCCCTCTGAGCGTGGCTCAGGTTTACCCGACGGCTGTACCGATGAAGCACGCCTGACCGAGCCCTCATTCCCATTGCGAGGCTTCAAGGATGAACACAACCACCGCGGCACAACGCATCCAGACCCTTTCGGCATTAAGCCTCGCGCTGCTGATCAGTGGCACGACAAACGCCAGCTACAAATCCGCCTCAGCATACGATGAGCAGCACCTGCACGAGTATGAAAGTACTGCGCAGGCCTGGTCCCACTGTGCGACCGGAAAAAACATTCACAACCTCGGGTCACGCCAGAGCATTAGTCCATGCATCGGCGTCAACCACGCCGAAACACGATCGCCTGTCCCGATTCGCTTGGCCAAGCCGCTGTCCGGCAGCCGGTACATCCGCTCAGGCGAAAGCATTCGTTACTCGTTTTAACCCGCGACCTATTTGGAGACGCCATGGACAGTGCAGACCAAACCAAGCAAACGCTGGTGTATGCGGATGGGTATTCCTATACGGAAATATTCCAGGCACCGGCAATCGCCGGCATGCCCGCTAATAACCCATTGATCAGTGTCTTCCACGCGTTCTTTACCGCAGAGGACGATAGCCCTTCTTCCGCCGATCGATCGGCCGATGGACCGTACTCAGCAATCGGCAACGCATCCGGCAAGATCGGTTGATTCAACTGTAGACCAGGCTCAACGAGTTCCCGCTATCGCTCACACTGCATCGCCGCAAGGGCCTTGCCAGATGAGCCACGCTATCAAGGTAGCGGGCATCCTCAGGTTTCACGTCGAGACAACCATGACTTGGAAAACCACTGTGGTTACCGTGACCTACGGCGACCGGCTGCCCTATCTCCAGCAATTGATCGAACGGGCCCTGAGCTTTACCGCCATCAGCGATGTGGTGGTGGTAAGCAACGCGGCGCTGGCCCCCCTCGATCAGTTGACGGAGCGCTGGCCGGACCAGGTCCGTCTGATCGAGCTGACAGAGAACACCGGTTCGGCCAATGGCTACGCGGTGGGCCTCCAGGCCGCCTTGGCTACGGATGCCGATTACATCTGGATGATGGACGACGACAACGCACCCACGGCTGCCGCGGTGTCGATTCTGCACCGCGAGCTTGCGCGCCTCACTGGCCTGCTCGGCAAGGATCGGGTCGCGGTGCTGGGCTATCGGGCAACGCAACAAGCCGACGTTGCGCAAGGCGTGCCTGCGCGGTACATCCGCCAACCGCGCTCCAGCTACTTCGGCTTTCATATCGCCCAGCTGCCCTACAAGATCTGGCGTCGGCTGCCCTGGGGCAAGCGGCCCAGTAGGCCACCCACGAGCATCAGCCTGCCCTTCGCCCCCTACGGCGGCATGCTCGCCCATCGAAGCCTGTATGAACGGATAGGTCTGCCGCTCAAGGAACTGGTCCTCTACGTTGACGATACCGAGTACACCCGGCGTATTACCGCCAGCGGTGGAAAGCTGTTTCTCTTTACCGAAGCCGTGATCGAGGAGCTGGAGCAGTCCTGGAACATCAAGGCGCGCACCAGCAACATCTACGAAACCTTCCTGCTTGGTGAATCCGATTTCCGCGCCTACTACACCGCGCGCAATCAAGCATGGTTCGACAAAAACGTCTGGGCCGCTTCGCCCCGGCTTCACTGGCTCAACCGGGCGGTCTTTCTCACCCTGTTGCGCCTCTTTGCCCGCTTGCGTAACAGCCGGGCGCGCCTGGCGCTTCTCGAGCAGGCCATCCATGACGGCGAGAGCGGTGCATTGGGCATGAACAAGACCTTCCCACTGCGTTGACTCGGCCCACCCGAGTGTTCTGGACCTGATGAGGAGACCCGCATGGATATCGCATCGGTGCAACGCGACGAAAACAACTTTGACTTTCTGCGGTTCTTCGCTGCGTCCGCCGTGGTGCTTGGCCATTGTTACTGGCTGTCCGGACTGGGCGCTGTCGAACCGGTGCGGCTGTTCACCGGTTCCATGGATACGGCCGACATCGCGGTGAATCTATTCTTC